>JAHJLB010000018.1 GCA_018822105.1 Pseudomonadota bacterium | reverse complement strand
GATGTCCAGGATGATGACGAAGTTCTCGTCCTGTTTGCCGATGCCCTTGATGTAGTCGGTGTTGATGGACGTGCCCATGCGCGGCGCGGCCTCGATGCGGTCTGCGGTCAGGTCGAAGACCTCGCGCACCGAGTCCACCATGCCGCCCATGACGATGCCCTCCCCTGCGAACGCAACCTCCACGATGATGATGCAGGTGTCCACCGTGTTCGCCGTGGCGGGCATGCCGAACTTCAGCCGCATGTCCATGACCGGCACGGCGTGGCCGCGCAGGTTGATGACCCCGCACATGTAGTCGGGCGTGCGCGGTATCTTGGTGATGCTGGTGAGCTCCAGGACCTCGCGCACGCTGGCGATGTCCAGGGCGAAGACCTCCTTGCCCAGGGTGAAGTTCAGATACTGGCCGGTGTCCGTGGTTGTTTTCTCCGCCATGACAGGCCTCCTAGAACTTTTCGAACTGTTCGTCGTCGCTGTCTGCGCTCAGATCCAGGTTGACGCCCTTGCCGGGCTTGCGGGCGGCGTGGCTGGCAACGGCCTGGGGCTTGCGCACCGGCGCGCCGGCGGGCAGGGCCTTGGGCCTGCTGCTGGCCCGCGCGGCCTGATGCAGACCGCCTTCGTCCACGCGGAAGAAGCCCATGGTCTGCTGCAGCTGCTGGGCCTGGCTGGACAATTCCTCGCTGGTGGAGGCCATCTCCTCCGAGGCCGAGGCGTTCTGCTGGATCACCTGGTCCAGCTGCTGGATGGCCCTGTTGATCTGCTCCGCGCCGCTGTTCTGCTCGGCCGAGGCCGCGGCGATCTCCTGCACCAGGTCCGCCGTGCGCTGGATGTCCGGCACGAGCTTGGTCAGCATCTCGCCGGCCTGCTCGGAGATGGACACCGTGGAGCTGGACAGTTCGCTGATCTCGCCGGCGGCGTTGCCGCTGCGCTCGGCCAGCTTGCGCACCTCGGCCGCCACCACGGCGAAGCCCTTGCCGTGCTCGCCGGCTCTGGCTGCCTCGATTGCCGCGTTCAGGGCCAGGAGGTTGGTCTGCCGGGCGATCTCCTCGATGATGCTGATCTTCTCGGCGATGCTCTTCATGGCCGTGACGGCCTTGTTCACGGCCACCCCGCCCTCCTGGGCGTCCTTGGCCGCCTGCAGGGCGATCTTCTGGGTCTGCTGGGCATTCTCGGCATTCTGCTTGATGTTGGCGGTCATCTCCTCCATGCTGGAGGACACCTCCTCCACGGCCGCGGCCTGCTCCGTGGCGCCCTGGGACAGGGCTTCGCTGGAGGCCGAGAGTTCCTCGGAGCCGGAGGCCACGTTTTCCGTGGCGCCGCGCACATCGGCCACCACCTGGCGCAACTGCACAACCATATCGTTCAAGGCCGCTGCAAGGATACCTATCTCATCCTTTTGATGGATGTCGAGTTGAGTGGTGAAGTCGCCCTCGGCCATGCGCTTGGCGAAGTCTACGCCCTGCATGACTGGACGGGTGATGGCCAAAGTGAGGATAATCCCCAGTGCAACCGCGAGGATGAACCCAATGGCCATGCCGATTCCCATAGTTATGTAGCCCTTACGGGAGTCTGCCTCGGCCTGCTTCACGGCGTCATTGCCGTACCCAACGTTCAGGTCAATGACCTTATTCAGAAGTGTTTCAGCAGCCTCAAAGCTTTTTCCGTTGTCTATGAGTGCCTGCTTAGTCATCTGCTCATAGAGCGCATCACTGGGATTGGCCCAATAGGCCTTGGCCATGGCAGAGTACTTCTCGTGGTCAGCCCACCACGCCTTCCACGCAGGCACAAATTCCTTCCAGACCTTTTCCTCCTCGGGAGTCTGCGGCAGCGGCTCATAGAGAGCCCATCCGGCGTCCGCGCGCTTCTTTGCGTCATCAAAACGCTTAAGAGCGTCCTTAACCATGCCCGGGGTCAATTTGACACACAGCAATGCGTTCTCGGCACTGTCAATGGCTGTTTGCGCTTCAGATATAACCTGAAGTCCCTGCACTGAGGGCAGGCGCACCTTACCCACCTCTTCTATGTCCTTGGACAGGCTGTTCACCACCAGCATCCCCACGCCACCTATGGCGAGACCGATGAATGCCGTCAGAAGGAATCCACAGATAAGCTTAACGCCGAGCTTGATGTTCTTCATAAGCACTCCTGTCTTATGTCTTTTGAAAGATGGATACGAAGGTGATGGCCTTATTAATCGCATAGCTGAGGAGAGGCACTTTGTGAACCCAACGGGGTAAAGTATTATGCCTGTTTACTGCGTATATTCAGGCTGGCTGGCCGTACGTATGTTTGGCTTTTCAAGGTTGGGATTCGTTCGGCCTGTTGCCTGGTGCCTCTGGACGTGGGAGATGACTTCCTTTTTCCCTGTCACCTCGCCCTGCTGGGGCGGGGTGAACCTGAGGAGTGGCAACGCGTTGCCCCTGGTCTTTGCCAGGGCAATTCCCATGATGCCGCTTGCCAACGCCGAGCAAAACAGCAGGGGCCGGAACGCTTGCCTGCGCCCCGGCCCCTGCCGCATCCCCGGAAATGGGAGATTGGGTTACAGGACGCCCAGGTCCACGAACTTGAGGTACAGCTCGCGGCTGATCCAGGCGTCGGTGGCGGCGTAGACGATCTGCTTGGTGGAGAGCGCCTCGCGCGCCCAGTTGGAGCACTGAGCGCCCTTGCTGATGCGCAGGCCAAGCAGGTTGGCCGTGAGGTTGCGCAGGCCATGGGTGAGCATGTTCATCTTCTTGGCCACGTCGCCCAGGTCCACAAAGCCGTGCTCAGTGAACTCGAAATGCTCTCGCAGGCCCTTCAGGTCGTCGCGCACGGACACGCCGCTCTTGATGATGTGCCGGGCGGCCAGCAGCTCCGTGAGCATGGCCTTGTCGTTGAGCTTGGCCAGCTGGAAGATGTAGACGTTCTTTTGCCCGGCCAGCTGCAGCAGCGCGGGCGGGGGGATGGCGCCCTTCCGGAAGATGGGCCGGGTCTCGGTGTCGAAGCCCAGCAGCTCCTCCTCGTGCAGCTGCTTCATGGCCTGGTGCAGCTGGCGGTCGCTCTCCACGAAGATGATCTTGCCCACGAAGGCCGTGAGCGGCATGGTCAGGATCTCCTCGGTGGTGAATGAGCGCAGATATTCCTCCGCCATTTCCGCGCCTTCGCGCACAGGGGCCAGGGGCACCACCACGGGCTTGGGCGTCCTGGCCTGGCGCGAGCGCCTGCCGTGCTTGGGCGCGGGCTTGGCGGCCGGCGTCTCTTCGGGGGTGATTTCGCAGTTACTCATGTTCTCGGGTGGTGTTAAAGGAGATGTCCGGCCATTTTTCCTGGGTGTCCTCAAGCCGCCACTGGCTTGGGGCGAGGTAGGCCAGGTTGTCCTCGGCGTCCTTGGCCAGGCTGGCGTGCACGGCCCGCTCGAAATCGGCCAGCTTGCGCTTGTCCGCGCAGGTGATGAAGCGCGCGCAGGTGTACTGCACGGGCTCGTAGAGGGCGTCCACGGCGTATTCGTCCTTGAGCCGGGACATGATGACGTCGAACTGGAGCACGCCCACGGCGCCCAGGATGTAGTCGTTGCCCAGCATGGGCCGGAAGACCTGCACAGCGCCCTCCTCGGCCAGCTGGGCCAGGCCTTTCTGCAGCTGCTTGGCCTTGAGCGGGCTCTTCAGCACCACGCGGCGAAAATGCTCCGGGGCGAAGCTGGGGATGCCGGTGAACTTGAGGGGCTCGCGCTCGGTGAAGGTGTCGCCGATCTTGATGGTGCCGTGGTTGTGCAGGCCGATGATGTCGCCCGGCCAGGCCTCGTCCACGCCTGTGCGGTCCTGGGCCATGAAGATGGTGGCGTTGGACACGGTGACGTCCTTGCCGATGCGGTGGTGCCTGAGCTTCATGCCGCGCAGGAAGCGCCCGGAGCAGATGCGCAAAAACGCGATGCGGTCGCGGTGCGCCGGGTCCATGTTCGCCTGGATCTTGAAGACCACGCCGGAGAACTCGCCCTCCGCAGGCTGGACCACGCGGGTGGTGCTGGCCCGGGGCCGGGGCGGCGGGGCCAGGTCCACAAAGGCGTTCAGCATCTCCTGCACGCCGAAGTTGTTGATGGCGCTTCCGAAGAACACCGGGGTCTGCCTGCCGGCCAGGTAGCGCTCGCGGTCAAAGGGATAGCCCGCGCCCGCCACCAGCTCCATGTCGCGCCTCAGGTCCGCGGCCTGGCTGTCCAGCAGCTCGTCCAGGCGGGGGTCGTCCAGGCCCTTGATGACGATGCCCTCCTGGATCTTGCCCCCGTGGGTGGCGGAGAACAGGTGCAGCTCGTTCTTCTGGATGTTCCAGGTGCCCTTGAAGCTCTTGCCCATGCCGATGGGCCAGGTCATGGCCGCGCACTCTATCCCCAGGCTCTCCTCGATGTCGGACAGAAGCTCCAGGGGCTCGCGGCCCTCGCGGTCCATCTTGTTGATGAAGGTCAGGATGGGCGTGTCGCGCAGGCGGCAGACCTCCATGAGCTTCTTGGTCTGGGTCTCCACGCCCTTGGCCGAGTCGATGACCATGACGGCGGAATCCACGGCGGTGAGCACGCGGTAGGTGTCCTCGGAGAAGTCCTGGTGGCCGGGCGTATCCAGCAGGTTGATGGCGTAGCCTTCGTACTCGAACTGCATCACCGAGCTGGTGACGGAGATGCCGCGTTCGCGCTCCATGGCCATCCAGTCGCTGGTGGCGTAGCGCGCGGCCTTGCGGGCCTTGACGGTGCCGGCCATCTGGATGGCGCCGCCGAAGAGCAGAAGCTTCTCGGTCAGGGTGGTCTTGCCTGCGTCCGGGTGGCTGATGATGCCGAAAGTACGGCGTCTGGCCGTTTCGCGGGCGAGGTCTTTTTCAAATGCGGGGTCGGTCACGTGTGCTCCAGAATATGCCCCGGCGCGAGGTCGCGCTGCAAGGCGGAAAATCGCGGAACCTTCCCCCAGATGGCGGCAAAGGTCAAGCGCGGGGGAGATTCTGGGGCGGGCTGGGGCCGGGGCGCGGCCGGGCGGCGCGCGTCTCTGGAAAGCCCTGAACAATCGGTGGCTTGGCCTTCCTACCCGCCCGTGGCCAGCAGGTCCATCATGAGCAGCTGGCGCGCGCCCTTCTCTTCCAGCTGCACGCCGGTCCAGATCTTGAACTGGGCCAGGCCCTGCTGCAGGAACATCTGCAGGCCGGAGAGGACCTCCACCCCGGCGGCCTTGGCCTCGCTCAAAAGCACCGTGCGCACGGGGTTGTAGACCAGGTCAAAGACCAGACCGATGCCGGTGAAGGCGTCCGCCGGCCAAGGGGATTCGCTCTGGTGCGCGCCCAGCATGCCGAGCGGCGTGGTGTTCACCAGAAGCGACCAGGGCCGCGCCGTGCGCTCCTCCCAGGCCACGGCGGTGACGCCGAAGTCCTGCGCCAGGGCCTGGGCCTTGGCCGCGGTGCGGCCCGTCACGGCGATCTCCGGCACGCCGAGCTCCCTCAAGGCCGCGCAGGCCGCGCGCGCTGCCCCGCCAGCCCCCAGCACCAGGGCCGAGGCCAGGCTTTCGCGATAGGGGGCCAGGGGGACGGCGATGCCGGCCACGTCGGTATTGTCGCCCAGGAGCTTGCCCTCGCGCCAGAACAGGGTGTTCACCGCACCCACGGCCCGGGCGCGCTCGGTGAGCCCGTCGAGGAAGGGCAGGACCGCCTGCTTGTGCGGGATGGTCACGCTGACGCCCTTGATGCGGCGCGCGCGCACCTCGGCCATGAAGGCCTTGAGCCGCTTGGGCTCCGTGGGCCAGGCCTCGTAGCTGCCGGGCAGCGAGCTTGCGCGCAGGCCCCAGTTGTGCAGCAGCGGGCTCTTGCTGTGCCCCAGGGGCCAGCCGATGATGCCGTAGGGTGCTGGCACGCCTGGGCTACTTCTTCTTGGCCGCCGCCGCCTTCTTGGCGACGGGCTTCTTGGCCGCGGGCTTGGCCGCGGGCTTCTTGGCCGCGGGCTTCGCCGCGGGCTTGGCCGCGGGCTTCTTGGCCGCGGGCTTCTTGGCCGCGGGCTTCTTGGCCGCGGGCTTCTTGGCCGCGGGCTTCTTGGCCGCGGGCTTCGCCGCGGGCTTCTTGGCCGCGGGCTTCGCCGCGGGCTTCTTGGCCGCGGGCTTCGCCGCGGGCTTCTTGGCCGGGGCCTTGGCCGAGGCGAGCATCTCCAGGGCGTATTCCGCGCCTGTGCGCAGGGCCGTGACGTTGATGGCCACGATCTTGGCCGCCATGACCTCGGCCAGGCAGGCCTCCACGGTGGAGAGCTTCACCATGCCCGTGGCGGCCACGTAGGCGCCGAGCATGATGGTGTTCACCGCGCGGGCGTTGCCCACCTTGTCGGCCAGTTCGTTGGCCGGGACGAGCACGCTGCGGATGCGGCCTGCGGCCTCCACCAGCTTCTTGTCCACCAGGGAGGAGTTGACGATCTGGATGCCGCCGTCCTTCAGCCGGGGCTGGAACTTGTCCAGGCTCGGGCGGTTCATGACGATGAGGCTGGTGGGCCGCTGGATGATGGGCGAGCCGATCTCCTCCTCGGAGAGCACCACGGTGCAGTTGGCCGTGCCGCCGCGCATCTCCACGCCGTAGACCGGGATGTAGGTCACGTTGAGCTTCTCGCGCATGCCGGCGTAGGCCAGCAGGTTGCCGATGAGAAGTACGCCCTGGCCGCCGAACCCGGCCATGATCACGTCGAGGTATCTGCTCATTTGCCTTCTCCTGCCACAAGGGCCCCGCAGGTGTCGTCCCCGCTCAGCTCCTTGTATACGCCCAGGGGGAAGTAGGGGATCATCTCGTCGGTGATGCGCTTGTTGGCCGCCACCGGATTCAGCCGCCAGTTGGTGGGGCAGCCGCTCAAGAGCTCCACGAAGCCGAAGCCCAGGCCTTTGGTCTGGGCCTCGAAGGCCTGGCGCATGTATTTCTTGGCCTGCCGGATGTTCTTCACCGAATCGAGGCTGCCGCGGGCGCAGAAGGCCGTGCCGCCCAGCTGGCTGATGATCTCGGCCATGCGGATGGGCGAGCCCTCGCGGTCCTGGCAGCGGCCGCCGGGACAGGTGGTGGTCTTCTGCCCGATGAGCGTGGTCGGGGCCATCTGGCCCCCGGTCATGCCGTACACGGTGTTGTTGACGAAGACCACGGTGACGCGCTCGCCGCGGTTGGCGCAGTGCATGATCTCGGCCATGCCGATGGAGGCCAGGTCGCCGTCGCCCTGATAGGTGAAGACGAACTTGTCCGGCCGGGCGCGCTTGATGCCCGTGGCCACGGCCGGGGCCCGGCCATGCGGCGACTCCACGGTGTCGACCTGGATGTAGTTGTACAAAAACACGGAGCAGCCGATGGAGCTGGCGGCCACGGTCCTGCCGGCCAGGTCCATCTCGTCCAGCAGTTCGGCCAGCATGCGGTGGGCGATGCCGTGGTGGCAGCCGGGGCAGTAGTGGGTGGCGCGGTCAGCCAGGGCGTTGGGCCGGGTGAAGACCAGATCCTCGCCTGCCTGGGCGGCGGTATTCGCCTTGGGCATGATTATTTCCTCCCCAGGGCGCGCAGGATGGGCGCCTCGAAGTCGTCTGGGCTGGGCATGTTGCCGGGATACACGCAGAACAGCTCGGAATCCGCATGCCGACGCACGGACAGGCGCACGTCCTCCACCATCTGGCCCAGGTTGTGCTCGATGGTCAGGAAGCGCTTGCCTTCCTTGGCCAGCTTGGCCAGGGCCTTTTCCGGGAAGGGGTACAAGGTCTTGGGGCGGAACAGCCCGACCTTCTTGCCCTTCTTTCGCAGGGCGCGCACGGCGTTCTTGGCGATGCGGCCGATGGAGCCGTAGGCCACCACCACCAGCTCGGCGTCCCTGACCTCAAAGCTCTCGAACTGCACCAGGTCCTTCCAGGACTCGTACTTGGCCTGGAGCTTCTGGTTCTGCCCGGCCAGCTCGCCGTCCATGAGGAAGAGCGACTTGATGATGCGGTGCGCCCTGGGCTTCTTGCCCGCGCCCGTGCCCTCCAGCCGCCACTCACGGCCCTCGGCCGGGTCGGCCAGGGTGGCCGCGCGGCGCTTGATGGGCTCCTTCATCTGGCCGATGATGGCGTCGCCCAGGATGAGCACCGGGCTGCGGTAGGTGAAGGCCAGGTCAAAGGCCCCGTGGGTCATGTCGTAGGCTTCCTGGGCGCTCGACGGCGCCAGCACCAGCAGGCGGTAGTCGCCATGGCCGCCGCCGCGCGTGGACTGGAAATAGTCGCCCTGGCTGGGGCCGATGTCGCCCAGCCCCGGGCCGCCGCGATTCATGTTCACGATGACCGCCGGAATCTCGCTGCCGGCCATGTAGCTGATGGCCTCCTGCTTCAGGCTCATGCCCGGCGAGGAGGAGCTGGTCATGGCCCGGACCCCGCAGGCCCCGGCGCCCATGAGCATGTTGGCCGCGGCCACCTCGCTCTCGGCCTGGACGAACTCGCCTCCTGCCGCGGGCATGGCCTTGGACATGAACTCCGGGATGTCGTTCTGCGGGGTGATGGGATAGCCGAAGAAGCAGCGGCAGCCCGCGTCCAGCGCACCCATGGCGATGGCCTCGTTGCCCTTGACGAAGATGCGTTCGTTGGTGCCTGCCATGTTACGCCGCCTTTTTTGGCTTTTTGCTGCGCCAGACTTCGATGGCCATGTCCGGGCAGATGGTGGCGCAGGATGCGCAGCCGGTGCATTTGTCCATGGACCCGGCTGGCACTTCGGCCACCTTGTACCCCTGCTGATTGAGGCGCTCGGACTGCTGGAGGATCTCCACCGGGCAGACCGTGGTGCAGAGCAGACAGCCCTTGCAGCGCTCTTCCGAAACCAGGATGCGGGACATCGTTTGACCCCTTTGCTGGAGCGGAATTCCGCGCCAGAACTTACTTTTTCAGACAATGACCATGGCGTCGCCGTAGGAGAAGAACCGGAACTCTTCGGCCAGGGCGGCGGCGTACGCGGCCCTGATGCGCGCACGGCCCGCTAGGGCAGAAACCATAATCAGGAGACTGGATTCTGGCAAATGAAAATTGGTGATCAGGCCGTCCACCACCTGAAAGGCATATCCCGGCGTGATGTAGATCTCCGTGTCTCCGGCAAAGGCCGCGACCCCGCCGCAGGCCTGGTGCATGCCCTCCAGGCTGCGCGCGCTGGTGGTGCCCACGGCGATGACCGGCAGGCCCGCAGCCTTGGCCTCTCGGATGGACTCGGCCGTCGATTCCGGCACCTCCACATGCTCGGCGTGCATCTTGTGCCTGCGGATGTCCGCCTCGCGCACCGGGCTGAAGGTCCCGTAGCCCACGTAGAGCGTCACCTCGGCCCAGCGGAAGCCCCGCTCCACCAGCGCCTTGCGCACAACCGGAGTGAAGTGCAGCCCGGCCGTGGGCGCGGCCACGCTGCCGGCCTTGTCCGCCTGGGCGTAGGTGGTCTGGTAGCGCTCCCTGTCTCCGGCGTCGTCTTCACGCTCCAGGTAGGGGGGCAAGGGCATATGCCCGGCATCATTGAATATATTTTGGACATCTCCGCGCCATTCCAGGCGCAGCCGGCAGCGGCCATACTCCCCGCGCTGCACCAGGGCCACCCGCAGGCAGGGGCCGAAGTCCGCCACCTCGTCCTCCTTCATGCGCTTGGCCGTGCGCACCAGGCCTTCGGCCTCGGCGCAGATCCAGCCCCCGGTCCCGGGGCAGGGCCGGGCCTCCAACAGCGGCAGCGGGGTCAGCAGGAGCACCTCGACCCGGCCCCCGGTTTGCCTGCGGCCGAAGATGCGCGCGGGAAACACCCTGGAATTGTTCGCGACCAAGAGCCCGCCGCGCGGGAAGCGCCGGGACAGGAGCTCCGGCAGCTCGCTGAACCGCCGGTCCGTTTCAATGGTCTCGCGCTCCCGGTCCAGCACGAGCAGGCGCGAGGCGTCGCGCGCATCGGCTGGTCGCCGGGCGATGCGTTCCGGCGGCAGCTCGTACACGTAGCTGCTCAGTGCAAATTCCGTGGGGATGTTTCGCTCAGGGTTTGACATGGGTGGAGGGACTTTGACCCAATCACCCTGGCAAGGCAAGCCCAGCCACGGTTTCATCACCCGATCAGGGCCGGTGCGCGGCCTGGTGATCTTTTTCCTTGCGCGATCTACGCCTGGCGGATTGGCGGCCTGCGGTAATTTTTCCTTGATCTTGGCGACGATCCTGGTATGTCGAGTGCATGGAACTTATGGCACTGAGCGATATTGCGCGACGCACGGGCATCCCCGCGCCTACTGCGCGACGCTACGCCGCCCTGTTCAAGGACTATTTTTCCGGCCGGCGCCTCGGCCGCATGACGCGCTATCCCGAGTCGGCCATCCCCGTGTTTCAGCGCATCAGCGAACTTTATGGCCACGGTCGGATCACCGCGGAGATCGAGGAGCTGCTGCGCCTGGAATTTCCGCGCACCATCGAGATGGGCCCGGCCGACGAACACCCGGCCCTGCCCGCCGCGCCTCCGGACATCGCGGCCATCTTCCAGGGCAACTTCACGGAGATCCTGTCCGACGCCTTGTCCGAAGCCTTGTCCGCCTCCATGAACCGCTTTTCCGAGGCCCTGGACACCCTGGCGGAACAGAAAACCAGCCTGGATGCGCACAGGACCGACATCACCAAGCTGAAGAACGGCTTTGTGCTTCTGGCCCGCAACCTGAAGCAGCTGGCCAGCCGCGACCAGGCCGACACCGTGGCCCTGATCGCGCGCATGCAGGAGCGCATCCGCCTTATGGAGCCCAAGCTCGCGGTCATGGAGGAGATCTCCCTCACCCTGACCAGCGACAATGCGGATCTCAAGGCGCGCCTGTCGGCCCAGGAGGTGGAGCTGCACCGTCTGCGCGACGACCGCGAACGCCTCGAGGCCGCCCTCAAGCGTCTGAGCGGCCTTTCTTCCTGACCCATTGCCTCATCGGCCTTGGGCCCCCGCCGCACGGCCCGCGCATTGAGATTCCCCGCGTCTTCATATATGGACAACGCAGTTCAAACAATCATCACGCCGAATCCACGGAGGAGCGCGCCATGAAATCTTCCCTTTCCCTTTCCGCCCTGGCTCTGGTCTTGGCCTTGTCCCTTTCCGCCTGTTCCGGGCTGAACACCAAGAACTCCAACGAGCCCGCGCCCGTAAACAGCGGCTCCCAGGCGGAGACCTATGACAACCCCAATTATTACTACCTCTTCGACGATGTCTTGATACCCAACGGGCTGGAGCATGCCGCCGATGAGGACTTCTCCTTTGATACCCAGCAGTTCAAGGCCGGCATTCAGATCTTTCAAGGGCGCGTCATCTTTGACGACCTGGTCAACTTTTTTTTGAACAACATGATCAAGGACGGCTGGCGCAAGGTCTCGGCCGTGCGCTCCAAGAAGAGCATTCTCATCTTTGAGAAGAGCAACAAGGCCTGCATCATTGAGCTGGTGGACGGATTCAAGGCCAAGGCCACGGTCTTTGCCCTGGAGTTCAAGTCCGGGTCAACCGTCTCCCCGCGCGCCGGCAACGGCCAGGTGCGGCCCGGCACGGCCCAGGCCCGTCCTGGTCTCTCCGGCTCGTCCTCTTCCTCCAAGGGCAGCTTTTCCGAGAAGGACATCAGCAATTGAGCATGGACCACCTGAGATTCTCCTGCTTCCTGGGCAAGCGCATCCACCTGGGCGTCACCGGGAGCGTCGCCGCGTACAAAAGCCTTGAGCTGCTGCGTCTGTTGCGCCTGTGCCAGGTTTCCGTCAGCGCCACGCTGACCGGTTCCGCCCAGCGTTTTGTCGGGGCCGAGAGCTTCCGCGCCCTGGGAGCAGAGCCTGTGGCAACAGACATGTTCGGGCCTGGGGCCGGGCCCGACCCCTTTGTCCACCTGACCCCCGGCCAGACCTGCGGGGGTTTTGTCATCGCCCCGGCCACGGCCAGCATATTGGCGAAGCTGGCCCACGGCATGGCCGACGACCTGCTCTCCACCCAGGCCCTGGCCTTTTCCGGCCCGCTCCTGCTGGCCCCGGCCATGAACCCGGCCATGTGGCGCGCCCAGGCCACCCAGGCCAACTGGCAGACCCTTCTCGGGCGCGGCGCCGTGGGCATCGGGCCTGTGCACGGCGATGTGGCCTGCGGCGACACCGGCCAGGGCAAGCTCGCCCCTGTGGAGCACATCCTGGCCCACGTGCTGCGCGCCCTGTCGCCGCGCGACCTTGAGGGCAAATCCGTGCTGTTGACTCTTGGCCCCACCCGCGAACGCTGGGATGCGGTGCGCTACCTTTCCAATCCCTCCAGCGGCCTCATGGGTGCGTGCCTGGCCCTTTCCGCCTGGATGCGCGGCGCGCGCGTGCGTGTGGTGGCCGGCCCCACGCAGATGGACTTTCCTCCGGGCATCGAGGTGACCAAGGTCGCCACGGCCAACCAGATGCTCGACGCCTGCCAGGCCTTCTGGCCGGATACGGACATCGGCTGCTGCACGGCTGCTGTGTGTGATTTCCGCCCTGTGCTCCCGGATTCCGTGGACCCGGGGCGCAAGCTGAAGAAGCGCGACCTGGCCACAGGCGACCTGCTGCTGCGCCTGGCGGTGAACACGGACATCCTGCGCTCCCTGGGCGAGCAAAAGCGCCCCGAGCAAACCCTCATCGGCTTCGCCGCCGAGACAGACGATCTTGTGGCCCAGGCCAGGCTGAAGCTGGCGGAAAAGAACCTGGACATCATCGTGGCCAACCGCGTTGGCGTTCCCGGCAGCGGCTTTGACTCCGCCACCAACACAGTGACCGTGCTTGACCGCACCGGCCGCGTGGAGCAGTGGCCGGAGCTGCCGAAAACGGAGGTCGCGTGGCGCGTCTGGGATCTTTTGCGGCACCTGTAGACCTGCCCGAAGCCATGCGCCCCTGGCGCGCCGCCGGCCTGGACGCCCTGTTTCTTCCGGGCGGCCTGCCGGAGCCAGCCCAGGAGCAGCCCGCCTCGGCCTTGCCGTCTTCGGCCGCTGCAAACAAGGTGCCCTCTTCAGAACCGTCTGCAATTCCAGCTTTGGCCGTGGCCTGCGGCGACTGGCCTGAGCCCTGGCAGGGCATTGCCGTGCGTCTGCGCGCCGCTCCGAAGATCATCATCACCTATGCCTCGCTCACTGCTGACGTCACCGGCGCGGCGGACCCGGCCCGGCGCAAGCTTTTCCACTCCATTTTGAGCTACTTGGGCTGGCCCCAGGGCACCAGCCTGTTCTGGCCCTGCACCGACGCTTTCGGGGCGCCCAAGGTGGCCCGCAACGTCTTTTTGAACGGCGTGCTGTCCTTTGCCGTGCAGCACATCGCCTGCTTCGGGCCCGAGGCCGCGGCCCTCGCCCAGGCCCTGTTCCCCCCGGGCGAGGGCCTGCCCGCTGTGCAGGTGCATGCCCTGCCCGCCCCGGAAGCCCTTCTGGGCCTGCTCCCGCACGAACTGCACCGGGCCGTGGCCGCGCTCAAGGCTTTGCGCCTGGAGTGAGCTTGCCTTTGCCCTTGGGGGCGGTTACACCACCCTCCTTGCACCCACCAGTACGACAAACCAAGGACGTCCGCCATGAAGATACTCGTCACCGGAGCCGCAGGGTTCATCGGATTCCATCTTTCCCGCCGGCTGCTTGCCGAAGGCCACGAGGTCGTGGGCCTCGACAACCTCAACGACTACTACTCCGTGGCCGTCAAGCTCTCACGCCTGGAGATGCTGAAGCCGGAGCCGAAGTTCACCTTCGCCAAGCTGGACCTGGCGGACAACGAGGGCATGGCCCGGCTCTTCCAGGAGCACGGATTCACCCACGTGGTCAACCTGGCGGCCCAGGCCGGCGTGCGCTACAGCATTGAGAATCCGCGCGCCTACATCGACTCCAATGTGGTCGGCTTCCTGAACATCCTGGAAGGCTGCCGCCACAACAAGGTGGGCCACCTGGCCTACGCCTCGTCCAGCTCCGTCTACGGCCTGAACACCACCATGCCGCTGAGCGTGCACGACAACGTGGACCATCCCATGAGCCTGTACGCGGCCACCAAGAAGTCCAACGAGCTCATGGCCCACACTTACAGCCACCTCTACGGCCTGCCCACCACCGGCCTGCGCTTCTTCACCGTGTACGGCCCCTGGGGCCGCCCGGACATGGCCCTGTTCCTGTTCACCAAGGCCATCCTGGCTGGCGAGCCCATCAAGGTCTTCAACCACGGCAAGATGCGGCGCGACTTCACCTACATCGACGACATCGTGGAGGGCGTGGTCCGCGTGACCATGCACACGGCCGAGCCCAACCCAGACTGGTCCGGCGCGCACCCCGATCCGGCCACCAGCCCTGGCCCATACCGACTGTACAACATCGGCAACAACAAAGTGGTCGAGCTCTCCCGCTACATCGAGGTCCTTGAGGACTGCCTGGGCAAGAAGGCCATCAAGGAGTACCTGCCCATGCAGATGGGCGACGTTCCGGCCACCGAGGCCAATGTGGACGACCTGGTCCGCGACGTCGGCTTCAAGCCCGCCACGCGCATCGAGGATGGCATCGCCCGCTTCGTGGAGTGGTACCGCGGCTATTTTTCCGCCTGATCTGCGCTTTTCTTTCCGCGTCGCCCTCGCGCGCCTTGATTTTCGCGGCCACGGGACGTAGGTTCGAAACTTCCTGGTTGCACCGAGCAGACGTTGGAATCTACCCCCGGTGTTTCACGTGAAACAAACCCCGAGACACATTCCCGGAGGCCCCGTGGCACGCAGAATTGTTGTGGCAAACCAAAAAGGCGGCGTGGGCAAGACCACCCCCGCCGTGAATCTTGGCGCATCCCTGGCCGTGATGGAGAAGCGCGTTCTCCTGGTGGACTGCGATCCCCAGGGCAACGCCTCAAGCGGGCTGGGCTTCTACCCCGGCGACGACCGCGCGAACATCTACACCGCGCTCTTCGAGCCGGAGCGGGTGCGCGAGGCCATCGTGCAGACGGCCATCCCCTTCCTGTCCCTTTTGCCCGGAACCCAGGACCTGGTGGGCGCGGAGATCGAGCTGGCCGACAAGCTCGGCCGGGAATACTATGTTCGGGACCTGCTGGCCGCAGTGGAGGACGACTACGACTACATCCTCATCGACTGCCCGCCGTCGCTGGGCATTTTGACCGTCAACGCCCTGTGCGCCGCGCGGGAGCTGCTGGTGCCGCTCCAGTGCGAATACTACGCCCTGGAGGGGCTCTCCCAGCTGCTCATGACCTTTGAGTTGGTGAAGAAGCGCCTGAACCCGGAACTGCGGGTGCTGGGCGTGGTGCTGACCATGTACGACCAGCGCAACAAGCTCTCCTGGCAGGTCAAGCATGAGGTGCGCAAGGCCCTGCCGCAGCACCTGTTCGAGGTCATCATCCCGCGCAACGTGCGGCTGAGCGAGGCCCCGAGCTTCGGCAAGCCGGTGATCACCTACGACATCCGCTCCAGCGGGGCGGAGGCGTACATGGCCCTGGCCCAGGAAGTCTCGCGCAGCAAGGTGCACGAATAGGCGGGATTCAGGTAGCGCGGCCCTTGTTGCGGATGCTCTTCTCCGGGGCAAAGGGCCGGACTTCGACCTGGATGACATCATCAAAATGGCGCTTGAGGATGCGGGCCTGGCAGCCGAGGCAGCGGAAGGTCACCAGGCCGCCAAAGTTTGCGGCGGCGAGACGGAACCTGCGGGGCTCATCATTGCGCCAGTCCGAGGTGGCATTGCCGCACAGGCTGCAGGCCACATCCAG
Organism: Pseudomonadota bacterium; assembly: GCA_018822105.1. Classification (GTDB taxonomy): domain Bacteria; phylum Desulfobacterota; class Desulfovibrionia; order Desulfovibrionales; family Desulfovibrionaceae; genus Humidesulfovibrio. Next base: position 64,894 of record JAHJLB010000018.1, on the reverse strand, counting down.
GTCAACGGGATAGTTGAAGTCCCAGGACTGGACCAGGGCCTGCCAATCGGACAGGGGTTCGGGCTCCTCCGGCACGGGGGCGGCGGCGAAGCGCTCCAGCACGGCTTCGCGCACCAGGGCCCAGGCCTCCGGCCCGAGCATGGCCCCCAGGGCATTGCCCTGGGCGTCGAAGATTTCCTGGAAGCCCGCATCATCTATGATTTGGCTCATGGCGAGTGCTCCTTGGCGTAAGTATGCGGCAGCTATACGGCCCGCAATGGAAGATGGCAAGACACAAACGCGATTCGCTCCTGGCCGACCTGGCGCAGGCGGCTGAAGACGCGAGAGGAACCGGAGGGACGGCATGGCCATTGGGCAAAGAGGACTCGGACGTGGACTGGACGCGCTGCTCGGCAGCATCCGCACGGAATCCGTGAACACTGCTGAGGTGCGGCTTCTGCCGCTGAGCATCATCATCCCGAATCCGCACCAGCCGCGCAAGGAGTTTGATCCCCAGGCCCTGGAGGATCTTTCGGCGTCCATCAAGAGCCAGGGCGTGCTGCAGCCCATCCTGGTGCGCCCCCTGGGCGCAGACGGCTTCGAACTCGTGGCCGGCGAGCGGCGCATGCGCGCCTCCAAAATGGCAGGGCTCACCGAGATTCCGGCACTGGTGCGCACGCTCACGGACATGGAGACCCTGGCCATTGCCCTCATCGAGAACCTGCAGCGCGAGGACCTGAACGCCATCGAGGAGGCGCGGGGCTTCCACCAGCTGCTCAAGGACTTCGGCCTCAACCAGGAGGAGCTGGCGCGCCAGGTCGGCAAGAGCCGCTCGGCCCTGGCCAACTCCCTGCGCCTGCTCAACCTGCCCGAGGACATCCAGGCGGACATCCAGTCCGGCGTGCTCACCGCCGGGCACGGCCGGGCCATCATGGCCGTGGAGGGCGACACGAGCCTGGGCCTGTACCAGCGCATCAAGGAGTTCAATCTTTCCGTGCGCCAGGCCGAGGCCGAGGCGGTGTTCTTCAAGGAGCATGGACGCCTGGCTGAGCCGGAGGAGCTTTACGGCAGCGGCAAGCTGCGCGGCAAGGCACCGCGCGGCGGCCGCAGCGCCCGCCAACTGGACGACACCCTGCGCGCGCTGCAGGACGGCCTGTCCCAGGCCCTGGGCAAAGGCGTGAAGATCACCGGCAGCATGGACAAGGGCGTACTTTCCGTCTCCTACCAGTCCAATGAGCAGCTCATGGCCCTGGCCAAGCTGCTGGGGCTGGACGAAGCCTAGGGCCACGGCGATCATCAGATCATCATCTAGCCTAAACCTTTAATATTTAACTTTTTAATTTGATCTTACTCGGATTGCGAAACCGGAGCAGAGGCCTGATGATCACACCGAACATTCTCCCCCTTGTGGACCGCTTGGCGGGCCGGCGCGTGATGATCGTGGGTGACGTGATGCTTGATCACTACACCTTCGGCACCGTCACCAGGATCTCCCCCGAGGCGCCTGTGCCCGTCCTGCAAGTGTCCGACGAGCAGTACCGCCTTGGCGGGGCCGGCAACGTCGCTCGAAACATCGTGGCCCTTGGCGGTCAAGCCCTGATCATCGGGGTCATCGGCTCCGATCAGGACGGCCACGTGCTCACCGGCCTGCTCAAGGACGCCGGCGTCCAGACCGACCTTGTTCAGGATGATCGCCGCCGCACAACGCGCAAGACCCGGATCATCGCCCAAAATCAGCAGATCGTCAGGGTTGATCGGGAACACACCGAAACCCTCTCCAAAGCCGTTGTTGGAGCCCTGCTGGAGAAGGTCGCCGCTCACGCGCAAACGCATGACATCGTTGTTGTTTCAGACTACGGCAAGGGGGTCGTCACCAGGGCGCTCATGGACGCTCTGCGGGCGCTCACCGGCCCCTCAAGGGTCCGCCCGCGCATCCTGGTCGACCCCAAGCCCGTGAATTACGACCTGTACAAGGATGTCGACATCCTGACGCCCAACGCCAAGGAGGCTTCCGAAGGCGCAGGCCGCAGCGCCACTGGACCGGACGGCCCTCTCCCGGCAGCCGCGGAGCTGTTCAAGCGCCTGAACTGCGCGCAGCTGCTCATCACTCTCGGCGCCCAAGGAATGGCCCTTTTCGAGGGCCCGGAAAAGGCGCGGCTCATCCCCACCTTCGCCCGCAAGGTTTTCGACGTCACCGGCGCCGGCGACACGGTCATCGCCACCCTGGCCCTGGCCCTGGCCGCCGGGGCGGATCTGCTTTCCGCCGCCGTGCTGGCCAACCACGCGGCCGGCATCGTGGTGGCCCAGGTGGGCGCGGCCACGGCTTCCGTCGAGGCCCTGCGCGAAGCCATCAACAAGAACCCGGACATGCACATTGAGGAGCTCCGGGCCCTGGCCTGAGGCCGGACGGGCCTGAGGACCGGCCATGCCCCTGCGCGCCGCAAACCGCCTGATCCAACGGAGCAACAGAATCCCCAGCACACCGGCAGGGTTCATGTATTTTCGCCGCACGCCGCTCCGGCGGACCTGGCAACCGTTTTTCCTCGGCCTCCTCTGCCTTTTCCAGGCCGTGGCTCCGCTGAACGCAGCAGCAGAGGGCTACAGGCCTGTCGTGGGGGAAAGCTACCTGCAGAATCCCGGACGGGACACGGATAATCCGGTTTCGCCAGACAATGGGCTGGGTCATTACCAAGAAGCGCAATACCGGAACCCAGGCGAATTTCTCGTGCCAAGCTCCAGCACCTGGGCCGGTGCCCAGGGCCTGCACCTTCGTCTCGAGCAGACCGCCGTGCTGCTGGACTCGGGGGTCATCGCCAACGCCGGACATGGCCGTATCGGCGCAGCCAGTCATGCCGATGGGCGCATCCGTCTCTTCGGCGCCGGCAACTGCACGGCCCTGTCCATGCCGGACAACCACCCGGCCTATGCCCTGGCGCTGTCGAAAAACGGCAACCTGCTGGCCGCCTGGGCCCAAGGCGTGAACCGCCTGGTCTTCTTCGATCTGCAAAGTGCCGGTTGCCCGGCCAGCAGCGTCGAGACCACGCTGAGCGGACGCATCAGCCTGACCCTGAACGCCTCCGGCGAGTTCCTGGCCGCCCAGGACTCCGCAGGAAACGTCTGGCTGGGATCTGCAGGCAACGGCAGAACAGGCGGGGACATGCGCCATGTGGCCACCTTGCCGGGCCAGCCCGCGGCCATAGGCTTTTCTGACGCCGGGGGGGTGCTGCTGGCGGTGGACGCCCTGGGCCGTGGCGGTTCCTGGAATCCGCGAACAGGCAAGTTATTGCATAGATTGGATATTCCTGGCGGACCCTTCCAGCGAGGCGAGTTCAGCGGCACGGAAGCACGGCTCTGGACCGGCGAGGGCAGGCTGGTGCGCTGGGATGTGCTGCACAACCGCGCCCTGGACAACGACGCCGGGAATCCTTCCGCTGAGGCGCCGCGCCCTCAGGGGTGGCTTGAACTGCGCGGGGCAGAACTGTTCCATGTGCTCCCGGGGCAGTCCTGGAGGCCTGAGCCCGCATATGAGCCGCGCCTCCCGCAACTGGCCCACTCCGAGCACGCCCAATGCCTGCGCCTGGCCGATGTGGACGGCCTTGTGCGCTATTTCGACGCTGAGACGGGTTCTGAGCGCACTCAGTGCTTTGCCGAGGACTGGGTGCCGGTTGGCATCCGAAACGACGGCACAGCGCAAATACGGGGACTGAATTTGCGCGTCTTCGACACCATCAGCAGGTCCGGCCCGGGTTTGGTTAGCGGCAGCAAGGTGAACTGCCGCGCCATCTCGGCCAGGCAGCTCTACCTCTGGACCGACCGGGCGCCCGAACTCACCCTGCGCATCCAGACCAGGCCCGCGCCCCTGGCCGGCTCGTTGCAGAACATGCCTGAACCCGTGACTCTTTTGGACACGGAAGGTTTCACCGTGAGCCTGCGCCAAGGTCTAGCCGCAGACGGGCCGGCAAGACTCCTGCGGATTCGTTGATGCCAAAGATTTCTTGCCAGAGGAGTTTACGCCAAGGTAAGTCTTCGATATAGGAACCATAAGATGAATGGCCTACGGCCTCAGGAGACCACCATGACCAAAAGCGCAGGCTCAAAAAAGTCCGTCCTGAACACCGCGATCCAGACCCTCGGCGTGGCCAAGATCCCCACACCCCTGCGCTACTGCCGCTTCATCGGCCAGGAGGAGCAGCTGGAGCTGAGCCTCACCGAGGAGGAGGCAGACCTCCTGGGCTCGCACAACGGCCCCATGCGCTTCGAAAAAGCCGGCCCCAGGCCCAAGCTCTACTTCGACTCCTCCAAGGTCAAATGCGCCATCGTCACCTGCGGAGGCCTGTGCCCCGGCATCAACGACGTCCTGCGCTCCATCGTCATGGACGCCTACCACCATTACCACGTGGCCTCGGTCATCGGCATCCGCTACGGCCTGCAGGGGTTCATCCCCAAGTACGGGCACGACATCATTGAGTTGACGCCGGAAAAGGTCTCCAACTTCCACGTCTTCGGCGGCACAGAGCTCGGCTCCTCGCGCGGGCCGCAACCCGCCGATGAGATCGTCGACGCCCTGGAGCGCATGAACATCAACGTGCTCTTCATGATCGGCGGCGACGGGACCATGAAGGCCGCCGCAAACATCGTCAAGGAAATCAAAGCGCGCAACTCGCGCATCAGCGTCATCGGCATCCCCAAGACCATCGACAACGACATCAATTTCGTGGGCAAGTCCTTCGGCTTCGACACCGCCGTGGAAAAGGCCACCGAGGCCATTGCCTGCGCCCACGTGGAGGCCGTCGGGGCCTACAACGGCATCGGCATGGTCAAGCTCATGGGCCGCGAGTCCGGATTCATTGCCGCCCAGGCCACCCTGGCCCTCAAGGAGGTCAATTTCGTCCTGGTGCCCGAAAACACCTTCAGCCTCGAAGGGCCCGAAGGGCTCCTGGAGCAGCTCGAAATTCGCCTGAAAAAGCGCAAACACGCCGTCATCGTGGTGGCCGAAGGCGCAGGCCAGCACCTCTGCGAGGCCAGCGGCAAGACCGACGCCTCCGGAAACCCGGTGCTCTGCGACATCACCAACATCCTCATCAGCCGCATCAAGGAATACTTCAAGGCCCGCGACATGGAGACCACCATCAAGTTCATCGACCCCAGCTACATCATCCGCTCCGTGCCCGCCAACGCCAATGACCGCGTCTACTGCGGCTTTCTGGGCCAAAACGCCGTGCACGCGGCCATGGCCGGGAAAACCGGCATGGTCATCAGCCGCCTGCAGTCGCGCTTTGTCCACGTGCCCCTGGAACTGGTCACCAGCAAGCGCAAGATGCTGAACATCGAATCCGACTACTGGCGCGCCGTCATCGAATCCACCGGCCAAGAGGACTTCGGAGCCCACGCCCTGGGCTCCCTCTACTGCGTCAAGCGCGAAGAGTAGCCCACCGCGCGGAGCGCAAAAAAAAGCGCCCGGTTTTCCGGGCGCTTGTCATTCAATATCTGGACGCCTTCTATTCTTCGTTCACTGCGGCGCTGAACTGGGCATGCTCTCCGATCGTGGCCAGGGTGTCCTCAGCCTGCAGGGCCATGCACAGCAGTTCATGAAGATCGCACACCGGCAGCTCCAGGGCAAAAGCCCCGTTGTCGCAGACCACGGTCTCGCCCTGATCGTCCAGGGTGTAGGCGCGGCGCTCGCGGTGCTCGCCCGAAGCGGCGATGATGCCATAACCCACGAGGCCCTGTGGCGAACGATACAGCTTCTCCACGGTAAGCACGCCGCTGGTGGTGCTGAAATGGATGTCCTCCGCAACCAGGCTCGCGGTCATGGCGATGGGATTGCCAAAGTCATTGGGCAGGGTCAGGACTCTGGGCTGCGCAGGCGATGCGGAAAATCCCTCGGGCGTGTGGTTCATGCTCACTCCTCGTCTGCAAAGGGCAACGTGTATTGCCGGGTCTTGGCCCTGGAAGGCTCGGGCCGCCAGTGCCGCCATCCTCGAGAAACATAGTCGTGCAGCGCCTCTTCGGTCACGCGCCACTGCGTTCCCACCCGGATGGCGGACAGCGTCCCGTCCTGCACCAACCTGTACGCTGTCCGGGGATGGATGCGCAAGATGTTCGCGACTTCCTTCAAGGTCAAAAGCCGGGGCAGAACCGGGGCTGCATCGAGCGCATGTACTCCGTTGTCCATCATAGAACACCGATGTATGCGTTTATGCACCCGTTGTCAAAGAATGTCAACGGATGTCACAAGAATTCATGAAAGGAAACTGAATTACTCGAATTTGGCGGGTAAAATCCAACAAGCAGGTCAAAAGGATCCATTGTCGCGGCGTGGCCACAAGCCCTTGTAGCCATAGCACAGGAAGTAGAAAAACGGCCGCACCGCAACCCCGCGGTACGTCGCCACATAGCGGTATGGCCCGGAAACCCTCTCGAACATGTCCGACAGGACCGGCGGCATGCCCGCAGCATCGCCCTTGAGCACCATGACCGCGTCCCAGCCGAGCTTGCCCTGAGGCCCGCCCCAAAGATCGTACTGGTTCATGCGCCGGTCGTGCCACCACAGGCAGTAAGCGCGCGGCTGGCCCGGAACATAAAAGGCCAGCGAAGCAGTGATGTCATAGACATCGCTCATGAAAAACACGCGCGCTGGGTCCGGAAACCGCTGCTCCGCCACCTGCCCCATGCGCAGGCCCATGTCTTCCCAACCCTTGAGGCGGTGCGCGGGGTTGATGCTCGGCGGAAGAGGCAACAGCTGGTGCAGATGCAAAAACAGCAGCAGAAACACGCTGGCGCCAGCGCAAGACACCAGCGTACGCCATGCGCGCCGCGACGGGCCGGAAAGCAGAAGCCGCTCCAGCTCCAGGGCCGCAAGGACGCTTCCGGCCACGAAACTCACGGTGTTCCAGTTGGCCAGAACCTTGGTGTGGAAGCTCCAGGCCAGAAAAAACAGCGTCATGGGCCAGAAAAAGACGACCAGAAGCGTCGACTGCGTAAACGTGGGACCGCCAGCTTCGTTGGAGATGGTTGTGGAAGGCTGCCAGACGCGTTGGGCCGCGCGCCAGCCGGCCACCACCATGAGCCAGAACCACCAGGGCAGGGCGAAACCGAGCTGAGCGCCGACGTATTCCGGAACCCGGGAGAGGCGGAACATGGTCCTGGCGCCCTCGCCAGATACGCCGATGAGCTGCAGCACATGCTTGTAGCCCACAAAACCGTTCTGCATGTTCCAAACGAGCGTGGGCAGAAACCCGAGCGCCACGCCCACGGCAAGGGCCACGGCAAGACGGGGCCAGAACCGCGCAGGCAAGGCCCCGCCGCGCTGCAGCAGATAGCCGTAGCCCGCGGCCAGACCCACCAGGCCGAGCATGGTGTACTTGGCCAGGATGCCCGAGCCGAAGGCCAGGGCCAAAAGCGCAAAGGGCCAAAGGCCGCGGTCCTTGCCGGCCTCGTCCGGCGTGGCGGCGGCGTAAAGGGCGATCATGGACAGGGTCCAGCAGAGCACGAAGGGATTGTCCGTGGTCATGAGGATGCCCAGGGCCTGGAACAGGGGCGAGACCCCTGCGATGAACACCGCCAGCACCGCCAGCACGGGCCGCTTCCAGAGCACGGCCAATAGCCACCAGAGCAGGGCCGGAAACAACATCGCGCCGACAATGGAGCCCATGCGCACGCCGAGTTCCGTGTCGCCCAGCAGGCTGGTGAACAGCGCGATGATCCAGGCGATGAGCGGGCCCTTGGAATAGTAGGTCAGCTGCAGGTGCCGGGTCCAATCCCAGTACTGGGCCTCGTCCTGCACCAGGCCGAGCTGCCCTGTGGCGACAAACCAGAGGCGCAGAAGCGTCGGCGCGAGCACCAGGCACATGGCCCAGAACAATGGCCGGGCGCGCAGGTGCGCCAGCAGGCGTTCAGGGGTCATAGGCTGCACCGTGCGGACACGTGAGACAACGTTGGATATCGGGCTTGCGGCATGGGGATCAATCCTGGCGCGATGTGCGCATTGGACTTCCTAGCCTGGGCGCTAGGCTTTGGCAAGGTCGCCGCGAGACCGTGCGCTGCTAACGCAAATATGTAGGAATATTGGTGAAAAGATTCGTCGTATAGGTGATCATCTTGTCCATGATCCAGGGAAAGGCCAGGATCAGGGCGATGAACATGGCCACAAGCTTTGGCACCAGGGCCAAGGTGGCGTCCTGGATCTGCGTGGCGGCCTGAAAGATGCTGATGCACACGCCGACCACAAGGCCGACGCCCATCATGGGCAGGCAGATGACCAAGGTCAGTTCCATGGCCTCGCGGGCAAAGCCGACGACGAATTCAGGGGTGATGGCCATATCTGCCTCGTCAGCCAAAGGAGTTGACAAGGGAGCCGATGAGAAGGCTCCAGCCGTCAACGAGGATGAACAGGAGGATCTTGAATGGCAAGGCGACCATGGCCGGTGGGAGCATCATCATGCCCATGGACAGCAGAATGCTGGCCACGACCATGTCCAGGATGAGAAACGGGATGTAGATGAGGAAGCCGATGGAAAAGCCGGTCTTCAGCTCGCTGATGGTGTAGGCGGCAACGAGGAGCATGGTGGAGACCTGGTCCTGGTTCTGGGGCCGCTCCTCCTTGGTGATGGAATAGAAGATGGACAGGTCCTTTTCACGGGTGTGCTTGAACAAAAAAGCCCGGACAGGCACCTGGGCCTTGGCCAGGGCCTCCTGGAAGCCGATGCGCTCCTCCAGATAGGGCTGCAGGGCCTCCTCGTTCACGTTCTTGATCACCGGGCCCATGATGACAAAGGTCATGAACAGGGCCAGGGAGGTCATGATCTGGTTGGGCGGCATCTGCGGCGTGCCCATGGCCTGGCGAAGGAAATGGAAGACGATGATGATGCGCGTGAAGGAGGTCATAGTCAAAACGATGGATGGGGCGACCGTCAGGATCGTCAGCAGGAACATGATCTCCAGGGCGATGGAGACCTTGGTGGGCTCGCTCTGCCCGCCGGAAAGCTGCATGGTCAAGGTCGGCACCGGGGAGGCCGCAGGGGCGGCTGCAGAAGCCGCCGCAGGCAGCAGAACGAAAAGAAAAAGAAGCGCGAGAGCGCAGAGGTTAGCGCGTGTTGCGCTCCCCAGGGGCGAACAGGCGCGGCCCTTCATCCTCAACAGACGCCGGAGCGGCGGCTGGCTCGCCAGAAGGGGCGCCGGAAGGTGCTTTTGACGCGACAAGGCTGTCCTTGGGCCAGGAAAGCAGGTCGGCGAAGATTCTCGGGTCATCGGCTTCCTTCTGGTCTGCGGGCGCGGGCAGCGGGGTCTGAAGCTCCGCCAGGGTGGTGATGGAGGCCTCGGTGACCCCGAGCACAAGGGTGCGCTCGGCCACGCGGACCACCAGCAAGCGCTGACGCGAGCCAAGGGAGATCTGGGAAACCACTCCCAGCTCCACCCGCTGGTACGGCCGACGCACCGTGCCGGGCAAAAACTGCTTTAAAAGCCACACCACAAAAAAGATCAGGCCCACGATGCACGCGAGCGCCACAACCATCTTCACGATGTCAAAAAAAAGCTGATCAGGCAAGCTGCTTGACCCTCTCTATGGGACTGATGATGTCCGTCAGGCGGATGCCGAACTTTTCGTTGATGACCACTGCCTCGCCGCGCGCAACCAGCTTGCCGTTGACGAATATCTCCAGGGGTTCGCCCGCAAGCTTGTTCAGCTCGACCACGCTGCCCTGCCCGAGCTGCAGCAGCTCGTTGATCAGAAGCTTGGTGCGGCCGAGCTCCGCGGAGACCTCAAGGGGGATGTCCAGAATGAAATCCAGGTCGCGCTTGGTGCCGGGATTGGCGCGCTGGGCCTTGTGCTCCTCCGTCATGTCCTTGAATTCAGGCTCATGGGTCTGGGAGCGCAGGTAGCCCTGCTCCTTTTCCTTTTTGACCTCGTCCACTTCCTGCGTGGCCAGGGCCTTGGCCCATTCATCAGCCAAGGCGTCATCCGTACCGGAAGCCGCTGCACCGTCAGCGGGAGCGTCTTCGGTCAACAGGGCGTTGGCCCATTCCTCGGCGAGTTTGTCCTGGTCCTTGTCTTCGGCCATGCCGTCCTCTCTGTGTGAAGGTGAAGGGCCCGCAAAGCCGAAAGACGCGGGTCACTTCAAAGCACTAATGCAAAACCCGTGCTCACGCAAGCTCGCCAGAACTGCGTCGCCACCAAAGCTCGCGCTATTGGATGACAATTTCCGTTATGTAGACCCGCAGGACCTTCTGCTCCCCGAGGACCAGTGTCAAACGTTCCACGATCTCCTTCTTGAGCAGGATCTTGTTCTCTAGGCTGCCGAGATCTTCATAGGTCTTGCTGGACAGCAGCAGCAGCAGGGCATCCTTGACCTTGGGCATGTTCTTGTTGAGCATCTCGGCCGCAGGCTTGTCCTTGACCTCGATGTCCAGGGCCAGCTTGAGGTAGCGGCGCCCCTGGGGCTCGGCCAGATTCACCAGAAGGGGCGGGATGCTCACAAGCTCGCCGGCGCCCTCGACGGCGGCGCCCTTCTCCCCGTGGGCGGATTCGTCCTTCTTCTCGCCGTGGGCGGACTCCGCCTTCTGCTCGGTGGCGTTGTCGCCCCCGGCCGCAGCCCTCTTGCCCATCCACTTGTAGAAGAAAAAGCCGCCCGCACCAAGAGCTGCAAGCAACAGCACAAGAATGGCGATGACGATCAGCTTCTTCTTGGACTTTTTGGGAGCCTCGGCGCCAACGGTCTCGTCCACAGCTGGTTCTTTCTCTGCTTTCTTCGCCACTGGAAAACCGCCTTGTTATCGATGCCGCCGGATTGACCCGACCAGGACAATGCACTGTCTCGGGTGCCTTATCGGCCGGCATCTGCAAAAGGTATAGCCAAATCCGGCGCAAGAACGCAAGCAAGGATGCCGCGCAAGGCCCCCAAAGCAACGCCTCCGACGCATGGACATGGAACCCATGTGACGGAGCCGCCGGGCGGGCGAATGCCTCCCGACCGACCCCACGGCAAGGATGATGAACCTGCCCTTGGGCCTGGGCGCAGCGAGAATCGACCTCAGCGGGACTTCGCGGGTGAAGGCAGAAGGCTGTCCGGCCGGGAGCGGTTCTCGGCGCGGGAGGGGCGGGGACTGGCTGGCCCCTTTGGAGCAAGCAGCCGCCTGCCTTCCCCGGCCCCCACCAGCATGTATTGCGCAGCCTCGCACACATGGGAGAAGCGGTTCTTGTCCGGCACGTCGACAAAGCGGGCCTCGCCGGAAACCTGGACGCGGCGGTAGTGCCAGGCACCGGCCATGCCCTTGCGCAGAACGGGGCATCGCAAAGACAGGACCAGCCCAGGCTCCCCGTCCACACTGCGGGACAGGGCCGCGGCCACGGCCTCACGGCGCAGCAGGGGGTCGTTGGTGGGAGCGGGACGCGCCTGCAGGCCGCTGGCGCGCAGGATGTCGAAAGGCGTGCGCTCGTCGGTCTGGGCCCGGGCCATGCCGGCCGGGTCGCCCCAGATCTCAGGGAGAAGGTTTCCGTAGCGGCTGCGCAGGCGCTCCAGAAGCAGCCCGGCAAAGCGCACCATGCCCATGTCCTGGCTCACCAGCTCGTCCAGGATGATCCAGCGCCCCGAGGCCAGGCGCTGGCCCAGCACAGCGGCAGGCGTCAGGCCGAAGTCCAGGCCGACATACAGGGGCAGGCCGTCCACAGGCAGGAGCTCGGCCCTGGACACATGCTCGGAGTCGCAGAACTCGGGATACACGGGCAGGCCGTCCTGCACAAAGCCGTACTGGGCGCAATAATACACGCGCACATGGGCCGGGCTCTTGCCGGCCATGCGCCGAAGGTAGAAGTCCTTGGGCAGATGCGCCAGGTTCTCGGCCAGGACATTGGGGACAAAGGAGCCCTGGCGCTCCAGCAGGCCGCCCGGCTGGCGGAAGAACGCCCAGCCCTCGGGACGGGACTCCTCGGCCAGGCGGTGCCACCAATGGTCGCTGTCCGGGGGGTTGGTGTCCATGATGACCCCGGCCCAGGCGCAGCCGCCCTCGCGCCTGGCCGGATAGCGCTCCACGCGGTCGCCCAGGGCCTCCACGATGCTCAGGGGCATCTCCCGCGCCTCGTTGACCCAGGCCCCGGTGAGCTCCAGGGACAAGAGCTTGCGCACGTCCCGGGGCCTGTCCAGGGCCCGGAAGAGCACCTCCAGCACAACGTCGCCACCACTGGGGTGGGGCAGACGCACCGCGTGGCGCATGTCCGAATGCCCGAACGGTCCGAAGGTGTCCTCCGGGAACCAGGACAACCAGGTGCGCAGCGTGGTGTCCTTGAGTTCGCGGTAGGTGTTGCGCAAAACGGCCATGCGCGAGCGGCGCAGCCCGTCCGGGCCGGGCGGCTGGGCAAAGGCGCGGCGCATGAGCTCCATGCAGCAGCCCGAAGACTTGCCCGAGCCCACAGGCCCCATGAGGCCCCGGTAAAAGGCGGAGGATTTCATGAACAGGGCGATGGTGGGCGGGGCCTGGTAACGCAGATGCAGGGTGCCGGGGCGTTCTCGACTCATGGGCGGAGTATAGCACGGGGTTTGCCGGCAGGACAAAATTGACCTGAAATTGGCCGGGAAAAGGACAAGAATGGCGGGTTGACAGGGGAGGACGCCGGGCCTGCCCGGGCAGGCTGACAACGCCGGGCGCCTGGGGTATGCTCCGGACATGAAGTCACCGTCCGAAGCGCTTCTGGGCGCGGCGCTCCGCCGCCTGGCCCTGCTCATCCAGCCCTCGCTGCGCGGGCGGGTGTTCGCCCTTCTGGTGGGTCTGACCCTGTGCGCCTGCGCCGGGGCCACGGCCACCTACCTGCTGGCGCGGCACTACCTGGACGCCACGGACATCCTGCGCCAGGTGAACCTGGGCCAGCAGGTCAGCGCGCTCTCGCTCTCGGAGCAGATGATCAGCCTGGAGGCCGACGCCCTGGCCGCACGCCAGAATCCGACGCGCCTGAAGGACTTCCAGGGCCGGCAGGAGGCCATCCTCAAGACCCTGGCCAAGGTGCGCGCCAGCGAACCCATGGAGGCCGGGCGCGAGCTCATCGGCCGCATGGACGACGCCACCCGGACCCAGGCTGAGATCCTGCGCCAGCTGGTGGAGAGCCAGCCGGGCGAAGGCGCCGCGATCCTGGTCAGGGCCGTGCGCCAGCGCGAGGCGGCCCAGGAGGCGGCCCAGGAGCTCTTCGCCCTGCACGGGCGCGACGCCGACCTGGGCGTCTCGGCCATGCGCTCCCTGGCCCGGGCGGCCACAACGGCCTCGCTGTTCGTCATTCCGGCGGGCGCGGTGCTGGGCCTGCTGCTGGGCTGGGTGCTGCTGCGCCAGGTCCTGGGGCCCATCCGCAACCTGGCCCGGGGCGCGGCCCTGGGCCCGAACGAGGACGAGAGCCTGCCCGCGGGCCTGGGCAACGCGGACGAGGTGCAGGCCGTGGGCCAGCTGGTGCACGGGCTCCTGCGCGATGTGGACCAGACCCACACCCTGCTGGAGGAGTCGCGCCAGCATCTCATCCAGGCCGAAAAACTGGCCCTGGTGGGCAAGCTGGCCGCAGGCGTGGCCCACAGCGTGCGCAACCCCCTCACCAGCGTCAAGATGCGCCTGTTCTCCCTGGAGCGCAGCCTGGACATCTCGGCCACGCAGCGCGAAGACTTCGAGGTCATCAGCGAGGAGATCCGCCACCTGGACACCATTGTCCGCAATTTCCTGGAGTTCTCGCGCCCGCCCCGGCCAAAGCTGCAGCACCTGAGCCCCTCCGACGTGGTGGACATGACCCTGGTGCTGCTCAAGCACCGCCTGGAGACCTACGCCGTGGACGTGCGCCTCACGCGCGAGAAGCCCCTGCCCGAGGTGAACGTGGACCCCGAGCAGCTCAAGGAGGCGCTGGTGAACATCATCCTGAACGCCTGCGACGCCATGGGCGAGAACGGACGCCTCGAAATTACCGAGCAGACCGGGTTCATGGAGCCCCTCGGCCGCGTGGTCATCCTCCAGGTGGCGGACTCCGGCCCGGGCATCCCGCCGGAACTCCAGGAAAAGGTCTTCCAGCCCTTCTTCAGCACCAAGGAGGAAGGCACGGGCCTGGGCCTGGCCATCGCCAAGCGCATCCTGGAGGAGCACGGCGGCTACATCCACATCAAACCCTCTGACAAGAACCAGGGCGCGACCTTTGTCCTCGTGCTGCCCGTTCGGGAGAAGCTATGGCTCAGATCCTGACCGGCTTGGCCGGGTTCATTGAAAGCCGCCGCAACCTGAAACCTTCGGCCCCGGCCGCAGAGAGACGACATGGCCCAGATCCTGATTGTTGACGACGACGCCCAGCTGCGCCAGAGCTTCGGCAAGATCCTGGAGGCCGAGGGCTATGAGGTGCGCACCGCTGGCTCAGGCGAGGCCGGGGTGAGCGAGGTCGCCGCCAGCGCCCCGGACCTGGTGGTCATGGACGTGCGCATGACCGGCATCACCGGCATAGCCGCCATGCAGCGCATGCGCGCGGCCGTGCCCAACCTGCCCGTGATCATCATGACCGCCTACGGCGGCACCGAAACGGCCATCGAAGCCACCAAGCTCGGGGCCTTTGACTACATCCTCAAGCCCTTCGACATCCCGGACATCCTGCGGCTCATCCACCAGGCCCTGGAGGCCGGACGGCTGGCCAGGGCCCGCGTGGCCGTCAACCTGAAGGAAGGGCTCCAGGACGGGCTTGAGAACGGGGCCGGCGGCGACCAGGGCGACGCCCTGGTGGGCACCAGCCGCGCCATGCAGGACGTGTTCAAGGCCATTGGCCGCGCCGCGCCCACGGAGGCATTGGTGCTCATCCGGGGCGAGTCCGGAACGGGCAAGGAGCTGGTGGCGCGCGCCCTCTGGCAGCACAGCGCGCGGGCCGAAAAACCCTTTGTGATCATCAACTGCGTGGCCATACCGGACACCCTGCTGGAGGCCGAGCTCTTCGGCTATGAAAAAGGCGCCTTCACCGGGGCCAGCGCCCGGCGCGTGGGCAAGATCGAACAGGGCATGCGCGGCACCGTGTTCCTGGACGAGATCGGCGACATGCCCCTCGGCGTGCAGTCCAAAATCCTGCGGCTGCTGCAGGAAAAGCAGGTGGAGCGCCTGGGCGGGCGCGAAATGATTCCGGTGGACGTGCGCATCCTGGCCGCCACCAACCGCGACCTGGAGACCGCCGTGGCCGAGGGTCGCTTCCGCGAAGACCTCTACTACCGCCTCAAGGTGGTGACCATCAGCCTGCCGCCCCTGCGCGCCCGCGAGGGCGACGTGGCCCTGCTGGCCCGGCACTTCCTCTCGCGCCTGGCGCGCGAAATGGACATGCAGAATCCAGGCCTGACCCCCGAGGCCCTGGACCTGCTCGCGGCCCTGCCCTGGCCGGGCAACGTGCGCGAACTGGCCAATGCCCTGCAAAAGGCTCTGATCTTCAGCCGGGGCTGCCCCATCGGCCCGGAGGAAATGCGCCAGGCCATCGGCAAGAGCGGCGCGGAAAGCGACGGGCAGGGCGGCTCGGCAGCCGTCCGCAATCAACAGGGACCATCCGCAACGGGCGCAGGCGACGACCCCCTGCGCGCCTTCATCCGCCGCGCCCTGCTCGACCAGGCCGGGGACGCCGCCTTTGACCACGTGCTGGACACCGTGGCGCGCGGCACCATCGCCGAGGCGCTCGAAATCACCGGCGGCAACCGCACCCGCGCCGCCAAGCTGCTCGGCCTCTCGCGTCCCACCCTCATCGCCAAGATCGAAAAATACGGGCTCAAGGTCACCACCCAGGTGCAGTAAAAGTGGGCAAGAGCCAGGGGCGCTGCCCCTAGACCCCGCCAAAGGGCCTGAGGCCCTTTGGAATCCCCAGTACGCCGAAAGGGCTGTTTCAGGAGGAACCTGAAACAGCCCTTTCGGCTTGTGTTGGTCCAGGCCCAGCCGATGCCGACGCCCCAGCCACCCCGGCTCAGCCCATATGAGGGGGTTCGGGGAGCATCATGCCCCCCGGCCGCCGGAGGCGTCCCAAACCCTGTCAACCGGGAATTTTCGTCCTTTTTCCGGCTAAAAACGGGTGCTTTTTGTCCTGGCCCAAAAGCCCAGGCTATATTCCGTTGAAAGACCATAGGAGGTCGGATATGGAAACGGAAAACTCGGACAAGCGCATTTGGACCAGGGTGAGCGAGGACGACAAGTCGGCTACAGCCGGAATGAGCCCGGGCTCGGGCGGCGGCACCAAAATAGGCGCGGGCCACAAGCCGCAGCCCTATGGCGGGCACGGGTACTACGGCGAAACAGGCGGCGGTGCATCAAGCGGCCCGGAATATCGGGGCAAGGTCACGCTGCCGCATGAGGTGCGCGGGACAGTTACGCCGCCTGTGCAGAAGGGCAAGGTTGTCCCGCCTCCGCCGGTGCCACTGAGCAAGGGCGGAAGAGTAGGCGTCTCGACGAAGAATGACGAAAGCGGCAAGAAGAATCCAGACCCTGAGGCGCTGCACGCAAACACCCGTAAACAGGTGCAAAGTGTTCTAGACATGTCACCAAGTGCCCAAAACTTCAACATGAACAGCGGCTATCGTTCCGGTGAGAAGGGGCCTCACGGTGAGGGCCGGGCGGTGGACACCAACCGGGTCAACGGGAAGAAGGTTTCAGACGCCATAGACCCCAGTGTGACGGCGGAACAGCGCGAAGCGATGCAGCGCGGCTTGAGGTAATCAGAACTGCTGCGGAAGCAAACAAAGAAGTGGAAGCGTACATTGACCCGCTGGACGGGTACTTCCGGCCTGCTGATCCGAACAGCAAAAGCTCAGGCCGAAAGGCCAAGGACCAGGAAATTCATGACCACAGGCATCACATTCACATCACCATTCGCAAGTAATTAATGGAAAATTTGATGCGAACACTTCTTCTGCTGCTTGTCTCCTTTCTCATGCTTGGACCTCCCACCGAAGCATGCGCCCAACGGGTGAAGATCACCTACCATGCTGCCGAGACCGAGCCGGAAAGCGCAGAGGAGAATGCCGACCACGCTGAGGGCCGGGCCGTGGACATCAATGAGGTGAACAAGATGTCCGTGCGCTTGGCTGTTGACCCCTCCGCGCCGAAAGCCAAGCGTGAGGCAATGCGGAAGCTTCTTCGCGAGATTGAGACTTCCGCCCGCGACAACCGGGAGGTGGAGCTGTTCATGAGCCCCCTCGGAGGCTTTCATAGAGACACAAAGACAAGGGCGATCATCCGGGAGGCCACACAGGAGGAGTTGGACGCCCACTGGGATCACATCCATATGACCATTGTGAAATGAAGCTTGTTCTGCCGACATAAGCGGCCCGGCCACCCCATGCCAGGGCAGCCGGGCCGCTTCGCGTCGTTCCCCGGATTTCTAGCCGATGCCCGGCTCGGTCTTCCAGGAATAGATGGGGGTGAGCGGCTGGTAGCCCACGAGGTCGATGCGCATGGCGCAGATGGCGCCCAGCTGCGGCGGCAGGATGAGGCGGTTGATGAAGCCCCAGGGCGGGGCATCGCGCCAGGTGCACGGCGGGCCGGGCAGCACGGAGCGCGTGCGCGCGGGCTTGAACCCGGTGTTGACCAGCGCCAGGGCGCGCATTTCCGGCCAGGTGTACCAGCGCGCGCGCGACAGGGTGGAGCTCTCCTGCCAGGGCCAGCGCCAGCCCCGCGCCAGACAATAGCACGAGTGCCGGTTCAGGAAGCCGATGAGCAGGCCCTTGGCGGCCACGCGCGCGGCCTCGGCCAGCACCAGGCCCGGGTTCTCGCAGAACTCCAGCACGGTCCAGAGCACGCAGAAGTCATACTCCTTGTCGGCAAAGGGCAGGGCCTCGCCGTTGCCCACGTAGAGCTCGGCGTTGGGCCCCAGGCGTTTGCGCGCCTCGCTGATCATCTGCGGGGACTTGTCCAGGCCGGCCACGGAGAAGCCGTCGTCGTAAAGGATCTGCTGGAACAGGCCGGTGCCGCAGCCGATCTCCAGCACGCGCTGGTTGCGCCGGGGCCACTGGGCCACCACGGAGTCCAGCAAACGGCGCTCGGCCGCAAGGGCGTGGCTGCCCTCGGGCGTGGTGAACCATTTGTCGTAGCGCAGGGCGTCCGTGTTCATGCGTGGCCTTCGGCTCGGGTTCGGGCGGACGGGTGTCCCGGCCCCGGAGCGCAAGTGCGGTGCGCCTCCGGGACCGGGCTGAATGCTTCAGTGCGCTATTCGGGGTTCAGGGCCTCGTAGACCTTGCCCACCAGGTCCGCGCCAGGGGTGAGGGTCTTGTCGCCGGGGCTCCACTTGGCCGGGCAGGCCTCGGCCGGGTGCTTGGCCAGGTAGACGTTGGCCTCCATCTTGCGCACCAGCTCCTCGGCGTTGCGGCCCACATTGTAGAAGTTGACCTCGCTGGAGACCAGCACGCCCTCGGGGTTGATGATGAAGGTGCCGCGCAGGTCCATGCCGGTCTCCTCGTCCCAGACGTCGAAGAAGCGCGACACGTGCCCCGCCGGGTCCGCGGCCATGAGGAACTTGACGTCCTGAAGCAGGCGCTCGTCGGTCTTCCAAGCCAGGTGCACGAACTTGCTGTCCGTGGACACGCTGACCACCTCGGCGCCGAGCTTTTTCAGCGTGGCGTGGCTCGCGGCCAGGTCGGCCAGCTCCGTGGGGCAGACAAAGGTGAAGTCCGCCGGGTAGAAAAAGAGGATGAGCCATTTCCTGGCGTTCAGGATCTTCTCGGAATCCACCTCGCAGAAGCCGCCCTCGGTGGGGTCAAAGGCCTCCAGGGTGAAATGCTTGATCTTCTGGCCCACCTTGGCGCATTCCATGAATTCGCTCTCGTCGTGGTCGTGATCTGTTTCGCAGCAGCCCATGGGGAGTCTCCGTTTGGGGTAGGGGTTGGGGCAAGGGCGCTTGAGCCCGCAAGCAGGCGGCGGCGCAGGCATGGCCCAATGCTATGCAGAATAGGGGCTGGGGGCGGGGGAGTCAAGGCGGCCCGGCCGCATGGGCCGAAGCCCACGCCTGCCCCCCTTCCCCCCCGGGCCATTCTGCTCTATCCTGCCGGGACACGTGCGGCGGGGGAGCCTTCCTTGCGCCGCCACCCGAACACCAACGAGGACCGCATGACCCTGACCCACGGCTTCGCCCTTGAGCGCGAGCAGAGCATCCCCGAACTTTCCGCCACGGCCCGCGTGTACCGCCACGCCAAGACCGGCGGCCGCCTCCTGTCCATCCAGAGCCCGGACGAGAACAAGGTCTTCGGCATCGCCTTCCGCACCCCCCCGGCGGACTCCACCGGCCTGCCGCACATCCTGGAGCATTCCGTGCTCTGCGGCTCCAAGAAATTCCCGGTGAAGGAGCCCTTTGTGGAGCTCATCAAGGGCTCCCTGAACACCTTCCTGAACGCCCTGACCTTCCCGGACAAGACCTGCTACCCCGTGGCCAGCGCCAACACGCAGGACTTCTACAACCTTGTTGATGTCTACCTGGACGCCGTGTTCTTCCCGCTGCTCACCGAAAATACCCTGAAGCAGGAGGGCTGGCACTACGAGGCCGGGGCCCCGGACGAGCCCCTGAACTACAAGGGCGTTGTGTTCAACGAGATGAAAGGCGCCTATTCCTCTCCCGAGAGCCTGCTCTCCGAGTACTCCCAGCGCGCCCTGTTCCCGGACACCTGCTACGGCCTGGACTCCGGCGGCGACCCCGAGCGCATCCCGGACCTGACCTTCGCCCAGTTCATGGACTTCCACACGCGACACTACCACCCGTCCAACGCCTACGCCTTCTTCTCCGGCGACGACGAGCCCGAGAAGCGCCTGGCCATCCTGGACGAAATCTTTTCGCAGTTCGCGGAAGCAGAAAAGCCCGCCTCAGGCATCGCCCTGCAGCCGCCCTTCGCCCAGCCCCGGCGCGTCACCCACCACTACGCGGCCGACGATGCCGAGGCCCAGGCCCTGTGCACGGTGAACCTCCTGCTGCCGGAGATAGCCCACCACCCCGCCGGCCCCGCGGCAGGGCAGGACCTGAGCCTGGCCCTGGGCGTGCTGGAGCATGTGCTCATCGGCCTGCCCTCCTCGCCCCTGCGCAAGGCCCTGGTGGACTCCGGCCTGGGCGAAGATCTGGCCGGCGGCGGGCTGGAGACGGACCTGCGCCAGCTGTCCTTCTCCGTGGGGCTCAAGGGCCTGAACGCCCAGGGCGCCGAGGACGCGGCCACCAGGGTCGAGGAACTCGTGCTCTCCACCCTGCGGGCCCTGGCCGACACGGCCAACGGCGGCGGCCTGCACAAGGACGACATCGAGGCCGCCATGAACAGCGTGGAGTTCGAGCTGCGCGAGAACAACACCGGCAGCTATCCGCGCGGCCTGGCGGTCTTTTTCGAGGCCCTGTCCACCTGGCTCTACGACGGCGACCCGCTCATGCTCCTGCCCTTCGAGGCCCCCCTGGCGCGCCTGAAGGCCCGGCTGGCCGCGGGCGAGCCCCTGCTGGAGAACCTCATCCGCACGCACTTCCTGGAAAACACCCACCGCGCCCTGGTGCTCCTGGTGCCGGACCTGGCCCTGGGCGAGGCCCGCGAGGCCGCCGAACAGGCCAGGCTGGCCGCCGTGCGCGCCGCCCTCTCCCCGGCGGATCTGGACCGCCTGGCGGAGGAGACCCGCGCCCTGCACGCCCTGCAGGAGGCCCCGGACTCACCCGAGGATCTGGCGCGCATCCCGCGCCTGACCCTGGCCGACCTGCCGCGCACCAACGCACGCATCCCCCACGAGCGGACCAGCCTGGCCGGAGCCCCGGCGCACCTGCACGAGCTGCCCACCAGCGGCATCGTCTACCTGGACCTGGGCCTGGACCTGAGCGCCGTGCCCGATGCCCTCCTGCCGCTGGTGCCCATCCTGGGCCGCGCCCTGCTGGAGATGGGCACCCGGCGCACGCCCTTCATGGACCTTACCCGGAAGATCGCCATGACCACCGGCGGCATCTGGGCCCAGCCCTTCGTCTCCACCGTGCGGCAGGCCGACGGAACCAGCGCGGCGCTGCCGGCCCAGCGCCTGTTCCTGCGCTCCAAGGCCACGGCCGAGCGCACCCCGGCCCTGCTGGACATCCTCGCCGAGGTGCTCCTGGAGCCGGACTTCTCGGACACCGAGCGCCTGGGCAAGATCGTGCTGGAGGCCAAGGCCCGGCGCGAGCAGCGGCTCATCCCCGCCGGACACAGCCTGGCCGCGGCCAGGCTCAAGGCGCGCTACGGCGCGGCCCAGGCCATGGGCGAGGCCATGCAGGGCCTCACCGGCTTCTTCTACGTGCGCGAGCTGGCCCAGCGCATGGAGTCCGCCCCCGAGAGCGTGGTGCGCGACCTGAACGCCCTGCTCGGGCTCATGCTGCGCAGGCAGGCCCTGGTGGTCAACGCCACGGCGGACGCCACGGCCCTGGCCGACACCGGCAAACGCCTGGAGTCCCTGCTCCAAGCGGTCCCCGACCTGGCCCTGGCCCCGGCCCCGCGCGTGCTGCCGGACCTGCCCCCCCGCGAAGGCCTGTGCCTGCCCGCCCAGGTGAACTACGTCTGCGCCGGGGCCAACGTGAAGGCCCTGGGCCATTCGCCCGGAGCGGCCGCAGCAGTGGTCGGGAAATTCCTGAACGCCGGATACCTCTGGGAGCGCGTGCGCGTGCAGGGCGGGGCCTACGGCGCAGGCGTGTCGTACAGCCGCACCAGCGGCAACCTGACCTTCGTCTCCTACCGCGACCCAAACCTGCTGCGCACCGTGGAGGCCTTCGCCGGGGTGGCCCCCTACCTCGCCGGGCTGGAGCTCGATGCCGCAGAGCTGGACAAGAGCATCATCGGCTCCGTGGGCGACATGGACCACTACCAGCTGCCCGACGCCAAGGGCTTCACCGCCCTGGCCCGTGACCTCACCGGCGAGGACGAGGCCTACCGCCAGGCCGCGCGCGAAGCCGTCCTCTCCGCAGGACCCCAGGACTTCCTGGACTTCGGCGAGGCCGTGCGCGCCGCCACCAGCCAGGGCTGCCTGGTCATCGCCGGAGGCAAGGACGCCCTGGGCGCCTCCGGTCTGGACCTGAGCCTGACCAAGGTGCTGTAAAGAGCGCCGCCAGGGGCCCTGCCCCTGGACCCGCCGGGGGGAATGATTCCCCCCGGACCCCTGCGGCGTTTGAGCACGAGCCAGAAAGGAAGAGAAATCCGGGAGGCCAAGGGGCCTTGGGCCCCGGGCATGTTCCCGCCTAAACCTTGCGGCAGACCAGCAGGCCAGAGCCGACGGGCGCGATGACCGCGTCCACGCGCGGGTCGGTCTCGGCGTCGCGCAGGAAGTCCTGGAATGCAGAGGCCTGGCGGACGGCATTGTGGACGCAGACCAGCCCGCCCCGGACCAGCCTGGGCAGCGCCAGCTCATAGGCCTGGCGGGCCAGGCCCACCTCGGCGTCGACAAAGCAGAAGGACAGCCCCGGCAAGGCCTCCAGGCCAGCCAGGGCGTCGCCCTCCACGAACTCCACCACGTCGAGCACATCCGCCGCGCGAAAGCTCTGGCGCGCCAGCTCGGCCTTGGCCGGATCCCGTTCAAGGGTTGTGAGCCTGCGGCCGCCCAGACGGCAGGCCAAAGCCAGCCAGAGCGCGGAATAGCCCGCGCCGGTGCCCAGCTCCACGGCGTCGCCCGCCGGGGCGCCGGCCAGCAGGACGGCCAGCAGCTTGCCCGTCTCGGGCGCGATCTGGCGCAGCAGGCGGGAGCGCGTCGTGCCCTGGGCCTTGCGCCAGGCCTCCAGCGCTTTCAGGTGGCCCTGGGTGACCTCGATGGCCTGGGGGATGTCGCGAAACATGGAGACCTCCGCGGCTTGAATGCCACGGGGGTCAGGTAGCCGATTTGCCGGGCCAGGGAAAGGGGAGGCGCGGGCCCGGCAGCCGTCCGGCGCACCAGCGCTGCGCAGTGGACGAGCCACGGGCGACGGCAAAGAGGGGGGTGGCGGGCTTTCCGGCCGCGGCCGGACGTCAGTAGAGCGCGAGCAGGGACTGGATCTTCAGGCGCGCATGCTGGTTTTTGGCCTGGGCCGCGGCCACGGAGAGCCGGTCGGTGATGGACAGGTCGTGGTCGGTGGTCACCTGCCCGGCCAGGGTCATGAGCTCGGCCCTGGCGCTGGGGCTCTGTGCGCGCTTGGCCAGGGTCTGCAGCTTGTCGCCCAGGCGGATGCGGGCCTTGTTCCAGACCACGGGCTGCTCGGGCGCGGCTGCAGGCCTGAACTTTCGGGCGATGACCGGCGCGCTGGGCAGCGTCTGCGGCCTTTCAGCGGCCAGTTGCCGTGTTTCGTTCGCCTCCTGCGCTGCGGGGGCAGGAGTCAGGAGATAGCGCTTGTTGTTTTCCGGCCTGCCTGTGGCGTATTCGTCGCGGATGGCCAGCAGCGACATGGCGCGCGTACCGGACACGGACTCCACGTACTGGATGAGGTCCAGGGCCTCGGCATAGGTGCCCACGACGCCCATGAGGCACAGCTCGCCCTGCACGGCGCCGATTTCCACCCCGGCGTTCTTGTGCAGAAGATACCGGCCCAGGGCCATGCGGGTGGTGTTCTCCAGAAAATTGTCCCTGAGCCCGGCGTAGGGGTTCTCCATGTCGCGCAGGCGGATGACGCCCTTGACCTCGTCCACGCCCTTGACGCCCTGCAGGGTGCGGATGAGATGGTCGCGCTGGGCCTCGTTGTCCACCACGCCCACGGCGAAGATGTCCCCGGTGTAGGCGTAGACCTGCACGTCCGTGGCGCTGCGCTCGGTGAGCAGGGCGCTCTTGGCTTTGAGGGTGAGCATGTTGTCGCGCATGATGGTGTTCATGTCGCGCTCGTCTGCGGCCAGCTGCATGGTCTTGTAGGCGCCCTTGACCCCGCTCATGGCCAGGGAGGCCGTTTGCGGCATGGCCAAGGAGGCCGTGGTGGTCAGGGCGAAGGGGATCATGGCGCAGCCGCCGGCGCAGAAGAGCCAGAGGCCCAGGAGGGCCAGGCCCAAAGCGCGCCGGGCGCTGGTGTGTATGCGGCATGTGCTTCCCATGCCCAGGCAAATGCAAACACGGTGCCAGCGGCGGAAACTGCCTGGCGCTCAAGGGTTCCCCGTGAAAACGGACAGAAGCACCGTCAAGGTTATGACGATGGGCGCGCGCAGCTTGCGATCTTGTGCTCGGACTTGTTCTTGTACATGCGGCGGTCGGCTTCGCGCAGCACCTGCCCCAGCTCAGCCGGGGTCCGGGCCGTGGCCGCGCCCAACGAAATGCGCACGGGAACCGCGCTGTCCCTGTGGCAGCAGGCTTTCTGCTCCGCGCGGATGCGCTTGAGCGATTGGGCCACGCAGTGTTCGTCCGCACCAACGAGCAGCACGGCGAATTCGTCCCCTCCCAGGCGGGCCACCAGGTCGCCGGTGCGGAAGGCTCGACGCAGAATGTCGGCGGCGGCCTTGATCATCTCGTCGCCAGCAGCGTGGCCAAGATTGTCGTTGACAGCCTTAAGCCCATCCACATCAGCCATGATGACGCTCACGGGCAGCGCACGCCCCTGTGCGGCGCGATTAAACTCGGCCTCAAAGTGGGCGCGGTTGTGCAGGCCGGTCAGGGCGTCGTGGGTGGACACGAACACGAGCTGCTCCTCGTAGGCCTTGCGCTGGCTGATGTCGCGGGCCACAAGATGGAAGCCCAGGAGGCTGCCGTTATTTCCGCGCACGGGTTTAGACAGGATCTCAGCCCAGACGCTGCCGCCGTCCTTGCAGAGCAGGGGCACCTCCACGCGCAGCGGCAGGGGGTCGGAATTGCCTGCGATGGATGCCAGATAGCCCCGGCAGCGTTCCTGCATGAGGGCGACAAAATCCGGCTGCATGACGCGCCAGACCTCCTGCCCCAGGACCTCCGTGTAGTGAAACCCCCGTATGCGCTCGTCGGCAGGGCTGGCGTAGATGATGTGGTGCTCGGCATCGAGCCGCCAGATGATGTCCACCGAGTTTTCGGCCAGGAAGCGGTAGCGCTCCTCGCTCTCATGTATGGCCCTGCTGGCATCGCGCAGACGTTCGACCATGGAGTTGAAGGCGATCGAAAAATCACCGAGAAAGTCCACCCGCTGGGAGAAATCGCCCCCGGCCAGCATCTGGGTCTGCCAGGTCAGGTGGCTCAGGTTGGATTGGAACATCTTGAGCACGCCAGCCAGATAGCCCTTGTGGGCCAGCTTCTGGCGCAGGTCTCCCTGGCTCAGGCCCAGGATGAAGCGGCGCAGGTCAATGACCTGCGTGTACAAGGGAGCTAGGCCCTGCACGCCGAGAAGATCCTCGGGCAGGGCTTCCGGCGCGGTCGCAGATTGCAGGGCCCCCTGCAGAACCTCAAGCACACGCTTCAGGTCGGGCTGGGCGGCGGACCCAGCCATGGGAGCACAGCGGTCTTCGATCATGCACACTCCGCAGTGAACCGGCAGGTGCGTCCGCCGGTGCACCAGCAGTCCACCTCCTTCACGGTGTAGGGCTTGCCGGAGTAGGATTCCAGCAACCCGGAAATGAAGCCCTCGTCGTAGATGCAGACCCCGTGGCCCAGTTCCGGCAGGCCGGAGCAGTCCAGGTCCTCAGCCACGGCCAGGACAAAGGCCCCCTTCTCCAGGTCGGCCTGCTCCACGCGTAAAACGCCCACGCCCAGGTCGCGCAGGGTGGTTTGCGCGGCCAGCACGAACTCGTTGAAGTCCTTGATATTTCCGAAGAACGCTTTATAGAACGCAACGCCCGCGAGTTTCCCTGCGTCGTAGAAGACCTCATCGGCTTTCTCTGTTCCGAACTTGCTTTCCAGGACATCACGCAAGGTGAACTGCATCAGCCGGTACACCTCAACTCGCATGCTCGTTCCCAGATTGGGACGTCCCAGGGCGACATCTCCAATAAGATCCCAGGAAAATTGATATTTATTGTCTCTCACCGCCTAACCCTCCAGAAAAAGCACCTTTCCCAGCACATAAAATGTAACAAATAAATGGGGTCTGTCAATTCGTAAGCAGTCACTACGCCCGTCCGATGCACACTGTTCCCAGCGCCTGTTGCTGGGGTGTGATTCTGTATCGTGATTGGCGCTCTGCCACAGGCCTCACTAGAGGCGGAGTGCGCCCAGGAGTGTTGGTGGCCCTCACGTTCCCCGCAGAAATTTTGAACCTGCCGTGCTTGTTGCAGGCGCAACAAGGGAGCGAGACCGCGTCCGCCTGGGCCTGCCTAGCGCGCAGCCTGCCGAAAACCGGGCGTGGACGCCCACACCCAAGACGGGCAGGCCGGAACGAACCGCGGGCCAGGGGAAGACCTTGGCACGCGGCGCAAGCCAATACATGGAGCAAGCATTTTGCGGGTGGCCTCAGGAGGTTCCGGGAGCCCGCGCCTCGTCAAGCTCGCGCTTGTAGCGGTCGTATTCGCCCAGCAGGCAGCCGCAGTACTGCTGGCGGTAGATGCCCCACTCCTTGGACAGGCGCACACCATCGAGCAGCCAGGGCCGGAAGTCCTCGCCCAGGAAGGCCAGGTCCGGTCCGGCGTGGCGCGCGCCGGCGTCCAGGATGGCCTGGTGGTTCTGGTAGCGGCTGTACAGAAGCGAGGTGCTGAACCGGGCGAAGCCCAGGCCGCGGGCGAAGCGGGCGGTGGGCTTGAGCCGCAGCTCGTAGCACAGCGGGCAGCGCCGGGCCATGTCGGTCATGCCCTCGCCCAGGGCGGCCATGGCCTCGAGCCAGGGGCGCGGATGCGCGGCCAGGGGATCGCCGCCGTCGGCCGGGGAGTCGGCCAGGAGCACGGGCGCGTCCAGGCGCCTGGCCACGTCCAGCACGCCCTGGCGGCGGCGCAGGTACTCGCTCAAGGGATGGATGTTCGGGTTGTGGAAATACAGGGTGGGGGCAAAGCCCAGCTCGCGCAGGCGCAGCACGGGCATGATGCTGCACGGGCCGCAGCAGGCGTGCAGGAGGACGGCGTTGGCTGGCTGCATGTGGGAAAACCGTGCTTGTTGCGGTCTGTTGCGGAATCCGCAGCCCCCTGCCACCGCCCGGGCCGGACGGGGGCAGACGGCTATGAGCCCTAGGCCAGCTTGGTGTCCACCACGATCTCCACGCGCTTGTCCACGCGCGCGCCCATCTCGGTCAAGAGCTCGCGCTTGTTGTTCAGCATGTAGATGGCCAGTTCCTGGCCCAGGGGCATCTGGAGCGGGTTGGGGCAGCCGGGACGCCGGAGCAGGCGGTGGATGGTCTTCATGGCCTGCAGGGCCTGCCACTCCAGGTTGCGGCGGATGCCCGTGCCGCCGCAGCAGGGGCAGGGCTCGGTGGACACGGAGATGGCCGAGGAGCCCAGGCGCTGGCGCACCAGCTCCATGAGGCCGAAGGGCGAGATGTTGGACACGTCCGTGCGCGCGCGGTCGTTCTTCATGGCCTGCTTGACCACCTTCTCCACGTCGCGGCAGTGCTTGGGATCCTTCATCTCGATGAAGTCGATGACGATCTGTCCGCCGATGTCGCGCAGCTTCAGCTGGCGCACGATCTCCTCGGCGGCCTCCATGTTCGTCTTCTGGGCCATCTTGGCGAAGCTCTGCTCGCCGCCGATCTTGCCGGAGTTGATGTCCACGCTGGTCAGGGCCTCGGTGTGGTCGAAGACCAGGCGGCCGCCGGAAGGCAGGGTGACCTCGCGGGAATAGATCTGCTCCACCTGCCGGGTGAGCCCGAAGCGCTCCCACATGGTCTTGTCGTGGTCGGAGTGCAGCTTGACCATGTTCGGGCTCTTGGGGAAGGCCAGGGCCACGTAGTCCCTGATCTGCTCAAAGGTCTCCGGGTCGTCCACCCAGACCTCGCTCACGTCCGGGGTCAGGTAGTCGCGCGCGGCGCGCACAGCCAGCTCCAGCTCCTTGTAGACCAGGGCCGGGGGTTTCTCGGTCTGGGCCTTCTTCTTGATCTCGCCCCAGAGCCGGTGCAGAAACTTGTAGTCGCGCACCAATTCGGTCTTGGCCCGGCCGATGCCCGCCGTGCGCACGATGAGGCCCACGCCCTCGGGCGGACCGATCTGGTCGATGCAGCTCTTGAGGCGCTCGCGCTCCTTCTCGTCCTCGATCTTGCGGCTGACGCCCTGCTGGTCGCGGCCCAGGGTGTAGACGAAATAGCGGCCGGGCAAGGACAGGTAGCTGGTGACAAAGGCGCCCTTCTTGCCCGTGGGCTCCTTCACCGCCTGGACCAGGATCTCCTGGCCGGGCTTGAGCACCTTCTGGATGAGCGGGTAGCGCGCGCCCTTCTTCAGCGGATAGGAGCCCTGGTAGTATTCCGGGTGCACCTCGTCGATCTGCAGAAAGCCGTTGCGCTCCGCGCCGTAGTTGATGAAGGCGGCCTGGAGGGCGGCGTCGATGTTGTGGATGTAGCCCTTGTAGATGTTGCCCTTGGTCTTGGCCTGGTGCAGCATCTCCACGAAATACTCCTGGACGGCGGACTCCTCGGTGAGCACCACCTCCACCAGCTCGCCCGGCAGCACGCCGATGAACATCTTCTTGTTGTGCTTCTTCTTGGATTCCGCGCCTTCCTTGGGCTCCTTGGCCTCCTTCGAAACCTTGGGCGCTCGGGGCTGCTTGGCCGCCTGGGGCAAGGGCGCGTCCTGGGCCGCCTGGTCCTCGGAAGGCTTGCCGCCGCGACCGCGACCGCGGCTTCTGGCCTTGGGCGCTGCGGCCGGCTGGGCCTCGGCCGGGGCCGGATGGGCCAATGCGCTGGCGGCTCCGGCCTGGCCGGCCGCCTCGGGCGAGCCCTCCATGGGCGTGGCTGGAGTCTGGGCGGAAGGGTCGGTCTTGGCCCGCCCGCGTCCGCGTCCGCGCCCCCCGCGCCGGCCGCGCGAGCGCTTGGGCTTGCCGTCCGGATGCTGGGAGTCGGCGTGCTGGGTGTCGGGGCCGGTGCCTGCGGCGTCTGCGGCGCCCGCCTGGGGCGGGGCCTGCCTGTGTTGGGAATCGTCCATGCATGAACCTCGAAAGCTAGAAAATTGTGAAGAAAATTGTGCCATCCGCACATTGCGGTGGGGCCGTGGCAGCGGCTATCCGGTCCGGGGCTGGTAGTAGTCCTGCCCGCCCTGCCGGCGCAGAGAAATTCGGCCAGCGTCCAGCAGCTCCGCCAAAGCGGCCGCCACCGCGCCCTTGTCCGCCAGCAGGGCCTCCGCCAGCTGCGCGCCCGTCTGCGGTCTGCGCGCCAGCGAGGCCAGGATGCGTGAGCGGATCTCGCCTGGGAGCATGTCCCCGCCCTGTATGTGCCCATTTTTCGCGCGCTCTGCAACCCTTGGGGCCGGACAGGCCGCACCGACCCCTGCCTGGCCCCCCAGCCGGGCGCTCCAGCGGGCCAGCACCGCCTGGTCCACGGCCCGGGCCGCCGGCTCGCTGCCCGGCCGCGACAGGGTCGTCACGTCCACGCGGTCCGCTTGCAGACGGTTGCAGAACGCCGCCAAAAGCTCCAGGTTCCGCTCGGAGTCGTTGATGCCGGCCACCAGCAGGATCTCCAGGAAGACCCTGGTGGGCCTTGCCTGGCTGTCCTTCCGGCAGGCCCCGGCTTCTGCGCGGAAGCGCAGGATGCCCTCCGCAACGTCCTTGGGGTCGAGCCCCGGATGGGCCCGGTTCACCCGCGCAAACTCCTCGGGCACGAGGGAGTCCAGGCTGGGCAGGATGATGTCCGCCCCGGCCAGTTCCGCGCGCACCCGCGCATCGGTCATGAGGCTGGCGTTGGTGAGCACGGCCACGGGAACCCCGGGCAGGATTCGGCGCACCCCTGCGATGATCGCCGGCATGTGGCTGTTCAGGGTGGGCTCGCCCAGGCCGCCCAGGCTGACCACCTCCGGCAGGGGCTCACCAGCGGCCCTGCGCGCGGCCTCCCAGGCCGCAAGCTCGGCCAGGAGCACCGCCGCGGGCACGTAAGGCTTGCGCTCCAGGGTCAGGCGCTCCAGCCGGCCGGATTCGCAGTACACGCAGTTCATGGAGCAGACGCGCGACCCCAGCAGGTCCAGCCCCAGGGAGCGGCCCAGCCGGCCGGACATGACCGGTCCGAAGACATATCGGTAGGACTCCGCCTGCACCAAAGCCGCCCCCTCCCGCGAACGCCGCCAAGCGGCCCTTGACGCCGGGCCCTCGGCCCGGTAGGCCAAGCCGACACAAGGCCCCCCGCCTTCGGAGGAACCCAAATGATCGAAGCCGGACAACTCGTTCTGGTCATCAGCCCCAAGGGCAAGCGCTACACGCACGCCCTGGACCTGGCCAAGGAAATCCACACCCACGACGGGCGCATCCTCATGTCCGACGTCGCCGAGGCCGGGTTCGGCGGCATCGTGCGCTCGCACCTGGGCCACCCCTACCGCATCCTCAAGCCCACGGTGTACGAACTCATCAAGGGCGTCAAGCGGCAGACCCAGATCATGTACCCCAAGGAGATCGGCTACGTGCTGCTCAAGCTGGGCGTCACCCCCGGCTCGCACATCATCGAGGCCGGCACCGGCTCCGGCGGCCTGACCCTGGCCCTGGCCACCTACGTGGGCGACACCGGCAAGGTCTACACCCACGAGCGCCGCCCGGAGTTCTACGAGGTGGCCAAGAAAAACCTGGCCCGCGTGGGCCTGACGCACCGCGTGGAGCAGCACCTCTGCGACATCGAGCAGACCGGGTTCATGCACACCGGGGCCGACGCCCTGTTCCTGGACGTGCGCGAACCCCAGGACTGCCTGCGGCACATCCCGCCCGCCGTGACCCCGGGCGCCACCTGCGGGTTTCTGCTGCCCACCTGCAACCAGGTCAGCGACCTCATCCGCGGCCTGGAGCAGGGGCCCTTCACCGAGATCGAGGCCCTGGAGATCCTGGTGCGGCGCTACAAGATCGTGCCCGACCGCCTGCGGCCCGAAGACCGCATGGTGGCCCACACGGGCTTTCTCGTCTTCGCCCGCTGCATGGAGAATCCCGAGCCCTTCACCCGCCCGGCCAAGGTGGCCCTGAGCGAGACCGACCCGGACCTGGGCCCGGAAACCGGCGAGGGCGACGGCGCCCAGGACGCCGAGCACGATCCCGAGGCCACGGAATAGGAACAGGGAAGAGAGCCTCCGGCGGCCAAGGGGCTCCGCCCCTGGACCCGCCCAGGGGGGCTCCCCCCCAGAGCACCGAAAGGGCAGCTCCAGGTTTCTCCTGGAACTGCCCTTTCGGCTTGGTTCGGCCTGGGCTTGCGCGGCTTGTAGGGCTATTTGCTTGCGCGGCCTGATGACCCTTGACTATGCGCGGCTTGCGGCTTGTTTGGAACAGCGAGGGCGGCGGCGCTACTCTGAACCGACGAGCCGCTCTTCCTGGGCGTAGCGCTTCACAAAGGCCTTGGCGTCGTCCAGGCTCAGCACGTCGCCCTTGATCTGGGCCTTCAGCAGCGCATCGCGGATGATGCCCACCGTGGGGCCGGGATTGAGCCCCGTGGTCTGCATGATGTCCCGGCCATTGAGCAGCGGCTCGAGGGACTCCTCGGGCGTGTCGCCGCGCTCGAGCATCTTCAGGTTGTGGTTGAACTCGCGGTAGGAGCCGTTCCTGGCCTTGATGTCCGCGCGGACCATCTCCAGGATGCGCGGGTACTCGTCGATGGCCTTCAGCCGGCGCATGCCCTTGTCCGTGAGCATGAAATGCGGGCGCATGTGGTCGCGCACCAGGGTGCAGACCAGGTCGATGTCCTCGGGCGGGAAGTGCAGGCGGTTGAGCATCTTCCGCGTGACCTTGGCGCCCACGCGGTGGTGCTGGAGGAAGCTCCACTGCCCGTCGGAGAACTCGGCGGTGTACAGCTTGCCCACATCGTGGAACATGCAGGCCATGGTGCCGTACCAGTCATAGGGCAGCACCTCGGGGTAGTGCCGCATGACCTCCAGGGTGTGGGCGAAGACGGTCTCCTCGCCTTCCTCCGGGTTCTTGATCTGCTTGACCCGGGACAGAGCGGCGATCTCCGGCAGCAGGCCGTGCAGGATCTGGCACTCGAACAGAAGCTGCACGAACTTCCAGAGGTTCTCGGCCTCCACCTTGCGCCACTCGTCCATGATGTCGGCCACGGGGCAGTAGTCCAGCACGCGGCGCGCGCCCCGGATGATGGCCATCCAGGTGTTGGGCTCCATGGGCAGGTGGTAGTTGACGGAGAAGCGCATGGCCCGCACGGCCAGCAGGTAGTCCTGCTTGAGCACCTGGTCCGGGAAGCCCTTGATGCGCACCACGCCCTCGTCAAAGCCGGCCAGGCCCTTGTCCTGCTCCTGGGGGCTGGGCAGGTAGGGGCAGGCGGCGGAGAGCGGAATCTCGCCCTTCTGCTCCAGCACCTTGAGCAGGCGCGGGGTGAGCCGGGCCACGCATTCCTCGGGGTGCGACCCGTCCTCCACGGCGGCCGGATGGAAATAGAAGGTCACGCTGCCCTGGCGGATGAGCCCCGTGGAGCCCGGCTCGCTGCTGGGCTCCAGGTTCGGGAACTGCCGCTTCAGGCCGTCAAAGTCCAGCTCCGTGCTGATGTCCATGGCCTGCACGGCGCCGGTCTCGGTCTCGGACAAAACGGTCTTCTGCAGACGGGCGTTGATGACGTAGGCGTCGTAGCCGTTGCGCATGATGGTCTTGCACAGGCTCACGGCGTCCTTGAAAGGCTGGCTCATTGCTCCTCCGCATGAGGCTCCGCAGGGCGGGGCCGGTGGTTCGTAACGCCTGGCGGGGCTATGCCTCCGCCGTGTCCTTGTCTAGCACGGATTTGCCCGCAAGGAAATGGGCCCTGACCAGCCCCCGCAGGGTCCGGCCCAGGAGCGGGGTGTTCTTGCCCTTGGAGCGCATGGTCTGCGGCCCCACCACCCAATGGGCCTCCTGGTCGAACAGCACAAAGTCCGCCGGGTCGCCCGGGGCGAAGCCGTTCAGCGGCAGGCCGAAGCGCGAGCAGGGGGCCGTGGTCCAGGCGCGAACAAAGGCCACAAAGGACAATTTCTCCGTGCGCACCAGCTCCCAGGTCACGGCCAGGGCCGTGTCCAGGCCGGAGATGCCGCAGGGCGCGGCGTCAAACTCCACGTCCTTCTCATGAGCGGCGTGGGGCGCATGGTCCGTGGCCAGCATGTCGATGGTGCCATCGGCCAGGGCCTCCAGCAGGGCCTCCACGTCGGCCCTGGGCCTGAGGGGCGGGTTGACCTTGGCGTTGGCGCTGTAGCCCGCCACCTCGTCCTCGGTGAGGGTCAGATAGTGCGGGCAGGTCTCGGCGGTGACGTCCACCCCGCGCTCCTTGGCCGCCCGGATGACGGCCACGCTCTTGGCGCAGGAGATGTGCGCCAGGTGGACGGGCGCCCCCAGGTATTCGGCCAGGAGCACGTCCCGGGCGGCCTGGATGGCCTCGGCGATGTCCGGCTGGCCGGTGAGGCCGAGGCGGCTGGAGACCTCGCCCTCGTTGACGCCCGCAGCCGGGGCCAGCCAGGGGTCCTCGCAATGGTCGATGACCACCCGCTTCAGGTCCTGGCTGTACTCCATGGCCCGGCGCAGAAGCTCGGTGCTCTCCATGGGCCGGCCATCGTTGGAAAAGGCCTTGCAGCCGGCGTCCCTGAGCTCGGACAGGGGGGCCAGCTCCTGGCCCTGCAAGCCCTTGGTCAGGGCGCCGATGGGGAACAGGCGGGGGCCGCCGGGCCAGCTCGCCCGGGCCTGCTCCAGCATGAATTCGGTGACGCTGGCCGTGTCGTTCACGGGCCTGGTGTTGGCCATGCACATGATGTTCCCGAACCCGCCGAAGGCGGCGGCGCGCAGGCCGGAGGCGATGTCCTCCTTGTATTCCTGGCCGGGCTCGCGCAGGTGCACATGGACATCGGTGAGGCTCGGCAAAAGCAGGAAGCCCCGGGCGTCGACCTCGCGCGCGGCGCGCACCTCCAGGCTGCCCGCCGGGACCAGGGCCACGATGCGCCCCTTGGCCACCAGCACGTCCACCAGCTGGCCCTTGGGCTGCTCGTCGCGCCTGCCCTTCAGGGAGCCGAGCCAGAGCGCGCTGCGCACAGCGAGGTCGAGTTTTCGCCCCTGTTGTGGTCTGTTGTTGTCATCGGGCATGGCGTGCTCCTATGCCGGGATGCCGCTTTGCGCGGCGTCCGGGGATTTTCGGGTCAGGTACAGGTAGAGCAGGGCCATGCGCACGGCCACGCCGTTCTCCACCTGTTCCAGGATCAGGCTCTCGGCCGAGTCGGCCAGGGCGGAGTCGATCTCCACGCCCCGGTTGATGGGCCCGGGATGCAGCACGCAGGCCCCTGGCGCGGCCAGGGCCATGTGCCGGGGCGAGAGGCCGAAGGTGCGCGCATACTCGCGCAGGCCGGGCAGCAGGCCCGCCTGCTGGCGCTCCAGCTGCAGGCGCAGGCACATGACCGCATCCACGCCCTGCACGGCCTGGGGCAGCTCGGAATACACCGCCACGGGCCAGGTGTCCGGGCGCGGGGGCAAAAGCGTCCTGGGGGCGCACAGGCGCACGTTGGCGCCGAGCATGGTCAGCAGCAGGACATTGGAGCGGGCCACGCGGCTGTGGGCGATGTCGCCCAGGATGAGCACGGTCTTGCCTGAAAACTCGCCCTTCCAGCGGCGCGAGAGGGTCAGCGCGTCCAGCAGGGCCTGGGTGGGGTGGGCGTGGCGGCCGTCGCCGGCGTTGATGACGCTGCACTCCAGACGCTCGGCCAGAAACTGCGCCGCGCCGCTGGAGCCGTGGCGGATGACGATGCCGTCGGGGTTCATGGCCTGCAGGGTCAGCGCCGTGTCCTTCAGGGTCTCGCCCTTGCTCAGGCTGGAGCCGCTCTTGGCCAGGGCGAAGGTGTCCGCAGAGAGGCGCTTGCCGGCCATGTCGAAACTGGTCTTGGTGCGGGTGCTGGGCTCGGCGAAAAAGAGCACCACGCTGCGGCCCTTCAGGGTTGGCACCTTTTTCACCGGGCGGCTGTTGATCTCCCGGAAATAGGCGGCGGTGGCCAGGACG
The DNA here is from genome assembly GCA_018822105.1 of Pseudomonadota bacterium. Lineage (GTDB taxonomy): Bacteria > Desulfobacterota > Desulfovibrionia > Desulfovibrionales > Desulfovibrionaceae > Humidesulfovibrio. The sequence goes on along the minus strand of JAHJLB010000018.1, from coordinate 30,039 downwards.
TGGCGCACCTCGTCCGCCGAAAGCTGGGAGACATCGAGCAGGTCCTTATGCTTCCACTGCATGGCGGCGTCCTTCCTCTCCGGCCCCACATTCGCCCGGGCCGGGCTGCCCCGCTTGGGGCGGGTGGTCATATGCTCTCGGAAAATGCTTCCAGCACGGCCTTTGGCAGCACGGAGAAGCGCGCCGCGCGCCCGGGGGCCAGGCTGCCCAGCCTGTCCGCAAGGCCGAAAAACCGCGCCGGGTTCGCCGTGACCAGGGCCAGGCCCTCACACAGGCTCAGGCCCCGGCCCTGCCGGCCGGCCAGCCAGGCCAGCTCGGCCAGGGGGTCCAGGTCGACGTTGGAGCACAGGCCGTCCGTGCCCAGGCAGACGTTTATACCCGCGTCCAGGAGCTTCCTCAGCGGAGCCTGGCCCACGCCGATATGCTCGTTGCTGCGCGGACACAGGCACACGCTGGCCCTGGTTGCGGCCAGAAGGGCGATGTCCTCGTCGGGAATGGTGACGCAGTGCACGCACAGGGTGGCCTCGTCCAGCAGGCCCAGCCGGGCCGCCAGGGGCACCGGGCGACTGCCCGGGGCCGCATAGTCCTTGATGAACCCGCGCTGACGCAGCAGGTCCAGAAAGGCGCCCTGGCCCGAGAGCAGGATGGCGTCCTCGTCGGCGTGCTCGGCCAGGTGCAGGGAGAAGGGCAGGCCCTGCGCCGCGGAGGCGGCCTTGGCCGCGCGCAGGAGCTCGGCGCTGGTGCTGTACAGGGCGTGCCCGGCGGCGGCGCAGGCCCCGCGACCGCTCTCGGCCGCGGCAGGGATCTGGGGCAGCAGGGCGGCCTCGTCCACCGGCGTGGCGCTGCCGATGGACTCCAGAAAGGAGACGAAGAACAGGCCGCTTTCGGCCAGGATCGCGGCCAGGCGCGGGGCGTTGCGGGTGCTGATGTCTGCCACGAAGGCGCAGCCCCGGCTCTCCAGGCGGGCCAGCTCCCGGCGCACCTGGGGCTCGTCCAGGGCGTAGAGGTCCTGGGCCAGCAGGCTCTCCACCCAGGGCACAAAGCCCTGGCCAGGCCGGGTGCGGCCCAGCAGGTGGCTCATCTCCAGGTGCAGATGGCTGTTGAAGGTGGCCGGGGCCAGGGTCACCTCGCCCAGGTCGCGCACAGGGCCGCTGTGGGTCCGGCGCAGGTCGGCAAAATAGCCCACGTCCAGGATTTCCTGGTCGTGGACCACAACGGCGGCGTCCTCAAGGAGGGGCCAGCCGGGGGTCATGGGCGCGATGCGGGCCGCGCGGAAGATTTCGGGCATGGGCGTGGTTGCTTGGGGTTGGAGGTTTGAGCCGGGCGCAGGGGCCGCCGTGGCCGGCCTGGGGGAGCATAGCCAATTTCCCTGCTCTTGCAAAGCCGGGCGGGCGCAGATCAAAATCCGCCCGGCAAAAAAAAGGGAGGCTTGCGGCCTCCCTTGTTCCGTCACACGGAGAGTATCTTGTCCTGCGGCTCGGTGAGCAGGAATTTCCCGTCCTCGATCCACTTCTTGAGCGTCTCGGCTATCTCCAGGGAGATGGTGTAGCTGGTCACGGGCACCGTGGGCGTGGTGCGCTCGCCCACCATGATGGAGCCGCTCTTGAGCTCCTCAAAGGTGGCGTAGCCGATGGTGCGGTTGACCCCGTTGGGATAGTCGTAGCCGTAATCCTTGATGGGCATCTGGATGTCGGCGTCGCTGACGCCGGCGAACCAGGCCATGTCCTCGTCCAGGATGGGGATGGGGATGCCCACGCCCATGTTCAGGGAGCAGCCGTAGCCGATGAGGGACACGCCACGGACGTATTTGGGGTCCATGCCCTTGAGGTCGCCCTTGAGCATGAGCGTGCCCGAGGCCGAGAGGGGGATGCCGCGCTCGTTGCGCTGCGGCTTGGCGTTGTGCTGGGAGCCCGCGCCGATGACATACCCGATGCCGCCGCCCATGAAGATCCGGGTGCCCAGGCCGATGGTCCGCAGGTACGGATCATTGAACAGGGGCGAGAGCTGGCCCGAGGTGGCGTAGTTGGCGTTGCGGCAGCCGGGCTTGAGCGGACCCATGTAGGTGTAGATGGTCCGGTTGGCCATGTTCACCGCGCAATTGTAGTTCTGGTAGCAGTTGCGCGGGTTCAGCAGCCAGGTGTTGGGCAGGCTGGCCAGGGTGACGTCCTTCTCCAGGTCCTTGCGCGGGTAGCAGTCCGTGCCGTAGGCCTTGGCGCGCAGGCGCACGGGCTTGCCGCGCAGCAGATCCTCGATGACATGCCCGCCGCCATAGGCGAAGCGGCCGGGGTAGACCTTGTTCAGGGGATCGTCCGCGCTGGGCTCAGTGGCGCCGCAATAGGCGTCCACCGCGGCTAGGCCGGCGTAGCAGGGCACATTGTTCAGCCAGACCTGGCTGGCCTTCATCAGCGGCGGCTCCTGGCCGAAATTGAACAGCAGGCCCGAAGAGCACATGGGCGAAAAGGTGCCCGTGGTGACGACGTCCACTTCCTTGGCGGCCCTGGTCTTGCCCAGGCGCTTGACGGTCTCGACCATTTCCTCGGCCGTAAGCACCACGGCCTTGCCCTTCTTGATGCGCTCGTTGATCTCGGCGATGGTCTTTCCGACCTTGGCCTTGCCAGCCATGCTGTCCTCCGCTGCGTAAAGCCCCTAGAGAGGCGGTGTCCGCGCCCACTGCGGGCGGCGGCGCGCGTTACTCGTCAAGGAGAAGATCGGGCCTGCGCCGGGGCTGCCTGCGCCGGGCGTCTGCCATGGGCCGCGCCACCGGAGCCAGGGGCTTGCGCACCCGGATCTGGCCGCCCTTGAGGACCAGGATGAAGGCCGTGCGGCCGCGACGTCTTCTGCCCATTCCCTTGCCCTGGTCCGTTTGAACACCTTCTGGAAAAAACGCGCCAACCTGTGGAAAACTCCCCAGTGCCGCGCCCCCTGGAACATGGCGCAAAACGAGGCGATTGGCAATTCTTTTTCCGCGCGCGGCGTGCTCTATTCGCTTGGCATCGGAGGGCTTTTCGGGTAGGAGTAACAGGGATTCGGAATACTCTAGGGAGCCGTTCCGAAGACAAATGATTTCTCCTTGTTTTTCCACAAATTGGACAAAGGAAACAGGCCCCGGGACCGTGAAGAAAGCCCTGCGTGAACACCTTGCGGGCTCCTGCACCGAGCAGGAGCTGAAACGTTGGTTCGACCCCCTGGACATCGAGCAGTCCGAGGGCGGCCACGAGGTGCGCGTCTGTTTCCCGCACAGCTATTTCGCCCAGTGGTTCGCCGGACGCATGCAGGACCGCTTTGAGGCCGAGCTGCACAGTTTTCACGGCGGGGCCTGCGACATCAGCTACGTCACCCCGGGGCAGCGCCCTGCGGGGGGGCTGCGTCCGGCGCCGGCGCCCAGGAAGCTCTGCTTCCCCTTTGATGCCCAGTACAGCTTTGAAAGCTTCCTGACCAACTCCAAGAACTACTTTCCGCTGGAGACCGCCCGGCAGGTGGCAAAGGACGACGCTGCCCAGTTCAATCCCTTTGTCATCTGCGGCAAGTCCGGCTCCGGCAAAAGCCACCTGCTCAAGGCCATCGCCAATGACATGTCCAAGAACCACCCGCCCTCGGACATCCTGGTGACCACGGGCGAAGGCTTGCGCTCGCTCTTGTCCCAGGGCGACAACCTGACGGCCCGCGGCAACGTGGAAAGCCACCGCTTCCTGCTGGTGGACGACATCCACTGGCTGGCCGGCGACGAACGGCTCCAGCAGGAGCTGCTCATCATCTTCAACCAGTTCCACGACGGCAAGCGGCAGATGGTCTTCACCTGCCAGGACCGCATCAGCGCCTATGAAGACCTCATCCCGGCCCTGCGCTCGCGCCTGGAGGGCGGCCTTGTGGTGAGCCTCAAGCAGCCTGACCTGGAGGTCCGCGTGGCCCTCATCCAGGAGCGCGTGCGGGCCAAGAAGCTGCCCCTGTCCAAGGAACAGATTTTGACCCTGGCCCAGCGCTTCCAAAATTTCCGGGCCTTGAACGGCATCCTCATCAAGCTTCTGGCCTTCCGCGAACTGGTGCGCAAGGACATCTCCGCCCGCGACTTCGAGCATATATTGTCCAACACCGAGGAACGCGACCGGCCCAAGATCAGCGCCGACAGCATTGTGGACACCGTGTGCCAGCACTACCAGGTCAAGCGCAAGGATGTCATGGGCGAAGACCGGAGGCAGAGCATCGCCCTGGCCCGGCAGGTGGCCATGTACCTCTGCCGCGAAATGCTGGGGCTGTCCTATCCGGCCCTGGGGCGGGCCTTTGGCGGCAAAGACCACAGCACGGTCATCTACTCGGTGAAAAAAATCAAAGAATTGAATGATGATGGCAAGGAAATGAAACAACTGTTGAAAGATTTGAAGGTTCGTTGTCGGCAGGCGGCCTGAATGGTGTTTTGCCAGTGTGAAACAACACCGTGTTCCTGTGAAGCGACAGCCCATGTTTATATATTTTTAAGCAAATCAAGATGGTTGCCTCTGTTACGCACATACCGGCGCTGCTCATAGAAGCCATCCAAGGAGAATACTTATGTTTGTGAAGGTAAACCGGGAAGAGATCATTGAGGGCTTGCAGAAGTCCGCAGGCATCATTCCGGCCAAGACCGGAGCGGCCTTTTTGCGCAGCATCTGGCTGGAGGCGGCCGAGGGCAGCCTGAAGATCATGTCCACGGACTCCAGCCTGGAGTTCTGCGGCGAGTATCCGGCCAGGGTGGAGGCGCCCGGCCGGGTGGGCGTGCAGGGCCGCGCCTTCTGCGATCTGGTGCGCAAGCTGCCCGCAGGCGAGATGACCCTCAAGGCCGACGCCGAGGGCAAGAACGTGCTGGTGGAACAGGGCAGCCGCAAATACAAGCTGCCGGCCAACGAGCCGGACTGGTTCCAGGCCTTTGCACCTTTCCCCGAGGGCGAGACGGTGTTCTGGAGCGGGGACTTCCTGCACGAGATCATCGAAAAGATAGGCTTCTGCATCAGCGACGAGGACAGCATGGAGGCCATAGCCTGCCTGCTTTTGAAGCCGGAGCAGGATGCCGCGGGCAAGCGCGTGGAGGTCTGCGGCCTCAATGGCCACCAGTTCGCCATGTTCACCTTTGTCAACGACGACATCCATGCCCTGCTCCCCCGCGAGGGTGCCCTCATCCAGCGTAAATATTTGGCTGAGTTGAAGAAGTGGCTCGGATCGGAAGAGATTGAGCTGTCCCTGGGTGAGAAGCGGCTGTTTTTGCGCACGGGCGACAAGCGCGAGACCTTCAGCCTGCCCCTGTCCTTTTACCAGTACCCCAACTACCAGGGTTTCCTTTCCAAATTGAAGGACCCGGAGTCCTCGAGGCTCACGTTGCAGCGCGGGGAGCTCATGGAGGCCCTGGAGCGCATCAGCATCTTCAACACCGACTCCAACCGCTGCACGTACTTCCTGTTCAGCCCTGGCGAAGTGGTCCTCTACAGCCAGGGGCAGGACGTGGGCACGGCGCAGGAGCCCCTGCAGGCCACCTTCCAGGGGGATCTGCAGCGTATAGCCTTCCCCACGCGCAACCTCATTGAAATCCTCTCGCACTACACCTCGGAACAGGTGACCTTCATCCTCACCGGCGCCGAGGCGCCCTGCGGCATAGCCGGGGACAAGGACCAGAACTACAGCGTCATCATCATGCCGATGATGATCCAGGAAGAGACCTACTACGCCGAGGAAAATGCCTAAATGACTGAGAAAGATAAAAACGCCGCAGCCTACACAGCGGACAGCATCACTGTTCTTGAGGGCCTTTCCGCCGTGCGCAAGCGCCCGGCCATGTACATCGGCTCCACAGACGTGCGCGGGCTGCACCACCTGGTTTACGAAGTGGTGGACAATTCCATCGACGAGGCCATGGCCGGGCATTGCACCAAGGTCAAAGTGACCCTGCACATGGACAATTCCGTCACCGTTTCCGACAACGGCCGCGGCATTCCCGTGGACATGCACCCCAAGGAGAAGAAGACGGCCCTTGAAGTTGTCATGACCATCCTGCACGCGGGCGGCAAGTTCGACAACAACGCCTACAAGGTCTCCGGCGGCCTGCACGGCGTCGGCGTGTCCGTGGTCAATGCCCTTTCCGAAAGCCTCACGGCCACGGTCAAGCGGGCCGGTCGCTCCTACCGCCAGAATTACGAGCGCGGCGTGCCCACGGGCCCTGTGGAGGACATTGGCGAGGCCGTGGGCAACGGCACCAAGATCCGCTTCAAGGCTGACGAGGAGATCTTCGAGACCAACCAGTACGAGTACGCCATCCTCAAGAAGCGCTTGCAGGAGCTGGCCTACCTGAACCGGGGCCTGGAGATTGAATTCACGGACGAGCGCACCGGCGAAAAGGACAATTTCAAGTTCGAGGGCGGCATCCGCTCCTTTGTGGAGGACCTGAACCAGGGCCAGTCCGCTGTCCACGACCTTATCTACGCCATCGGCGAGCTGGAGTCCGACCACGGCGCCGTGGTCACCGAAATCGCCGTGCAGTACAACAACGGCTACAAGGAAAACGTCCTCACCTTTGCCAACAACATCCGCACCATTGAGGGCGGCACGCACCTGGCCGGATTCAAGACCGCGCTGACGCGCGCGCTGAACACCTACATCCAGAAATCCGACCTGTCCAAGAAGCTCAAGGAAAAGCTTTCCGGCGAGGACGTGCGCGAAGGGCTGACCGCCGTGGTCAGCGTCAAGCTGCCCATGCCCCAGTTCGAGGGCCAGACCAAGACCAAGCTCGGCAACTCCGAGGTGGCGGGCCTTGTGGCCACCCTTGTCTACGAGAAGCTGACCATGTTCCTGGAGGAAAACCCCAAGGAAGCGCGGAACATCATCGAGAAGGTGGTCGACGCGGCCAGGGCCCGTGAGGCCGCCCGCAAGGCGCGCGACCTGGTGCGCCGCAAGGGCGCCCTGTCCGACAACGCCCTGCCGGGCAAGCTGGCCGACTGCCAGAGCAAGGACCCCGCGGAATCCGAAATTTTTATCGTCGAGGGCGACTCCGCAGGCGGTTCGGCCAAGCAGGGCCGCAACCCGCGCATCCAGGCCATCCTGCCCCTGCGCGGCAAGATCCTGAACGTGGAGAAGACAAGATACGACAAGATGTTGGGCAACAAGGAGATCCGGGCGCTGATCACGGCCATGGGCGTGGGCGTTCCCGGCGGCGGCGGCGAGGACGACCAGGGCCCGGACTTTGACCGCCTGCGCTACCACAAGATCGTCATCATGACCGACGCCGACGTGGACGGCAGCCACATCCGCACGCTGCTCCTGACCTTCTTCTTCCGCCAGTACCGGGAGCTCATCGACCGGGGCAACATCTACATCGCCCAGCCGCCGCTGTTCCGCGCGCACAAGGGCAAGTTCGAGAAATACATCAAGGATGAGAAGGAACTGCACGCCTTCCTGCTCTCCCAGGCCGAGAAGGCCCTCACCGCGCGCACGGTCCCCGCAAATGGCGACGGCCAGGACACGCCCGCGCGCGAGTTCACCGGCAAGGAGCTGCGCAAGCTGCTGGACTCCATCCGCCAACTGAAGGACCGCGTTCGCGAGGCCCTGCACATGGGCATCGAGGAGGCGCTCTTCCTGGCCCTGGTCCAGGCCGCCCTGGTCCAGCCCCAGGACTTCACCGCCGCCGCCCTGGCCCGGATCGCGGCGGAGACGCCGCTCCTGGACGAGGACGGCCAGGCCATTGAGAACTCACTGCAGCCCATGCTCGACGCAGCCGAACACAGCCTGGACGAACTGGTGGGCCCGGTGCTGGCGGCCGGGTTCAAGGCCGTGCTGGATGTGGAGGAGGATGAGAACGAGCGCCGCATCTTCGTGGTCTTCACCAGCGCCAACGGGCACCGCACGCGTCTGGCCGTGGACTTCTTCGCCTCCAAGACCTACCGCAAGGCCCAGGAGCTCTACCTCGCCCTGGTCACCAACTGCGGCGGCGAGCGGTTCTGCCTGCTGCGCGCGGAAGGCACCGAGATCCCCGTCAAGGGGTTCTTCAACCTGCTGGCCAGCGTGCTCGACGAAGCGCACCGGGGCTACACAGTGCAGCGCTACAAGGGTCTGGGCGAAATGAACCCGGAGCAGCTGTGGCAGACCACAATGGACCCGGAAAAACGCACCCTGCTGCAGGTTGTCGTCAGTGACGCCGAAGAGGCCGACCGCATCTTCAGCGAGCTCATGGGCGATTCCGTGGCGCCGCGCCGCGAGTTCATCGAGCGCAACGCCATGAGCGTGGAAGAATTGGATATTTAGTGGAATGAGCCCTTGGGGGCGCTGCCCCCAAGCCCCAGCCAAAGCGGCGGATGCCCTTTGGGATTCCCGGCTGTTGAGGTTTGTTGTTGTTCATGAGTTTGTCCTGCACGGTTTCCTCGGACCAGCCCCTTCGGGGTGGGCCGGAGGACCGCAGGACCCCCGGCGGAGCTGGGGGTCCGGGGGATAGGGGCCTGGCCTCTGCCCCCGCCGCCGCTCCGCCCGCCATATACGGAGGATATACGTGAGTCAGAACGTCACCATTGAACGCGAGATGCAGAAGTCCTATCTGGAGTACTCGCTCAGTGTCATAGTGGGCCGCGCCATCCCGGACGTGCGCGACGGCCTCAAGCCCGTGCACCGGCGCATCCTCTTCGCCATGCACGAGCTGGGCAACGCCTACAACCGCGCCTACAAGAAGTCGGCCCGCGTGGTCGGCGACGTCATCGGCAAGTACCATCCCCACGGCGACACGGCCGTGTACGACGCCCTCGTGCGCATGGCCCAGGAATTCTCCATGCGCGACCCCCTTGTGGACGGGCAGGGCAACTTCGGCTCCATCGACGGCGACTCCGCTGCGGCCATGCGTTACACCGAAGTGCGCATGTCCAAGCTGTCCAGCGAGTTTTTGGGCGACATCGAGAAGAAGACCGTCGATTTCCGTCCCAACTACGACAACACGCTGGAGGAGCCGGTGGTGCTCCCGGCCAAGGTGCCCAACCTGCTCTTGAACGGCACCTCGGGCATAGCCGTGGGCATGGCCACCAACATCCCGCCCCACAACCTGGGCGAGCTCATCGACGCCACGGTCTTTGTGCTGGACAATCCCAACTGCACGGCCCGCGACCTGCTGCCCATGATCAAGGGGCCGGACTTCCCCACCTGCGGCATGGTCTACACCGGGCGCGGCCTGGCCGACGCCTACCTGACCGGGCGCGGCAGCATCAAGATGCGCGGCGTGCTGAACGTGGAGGAGGCCAAGAAGGGCGGCAAGGAGAATGTCGTCATCACGGAGATTCCCTACGCCCTGAACAAGTCGAGCCTGGTGGAGAAGATCGCCGCCCTGGTCATCGACAAGAAGATCGAGGGCGTGGTCGACCTGCGCGACGAGTCCGACCGCAAGGGCATCCGCATCGTGCTGGAGCTCAAGCGCGGCGCCATTCCCGACATCGTCATCAACGGCCTGTACAAGTTCACCCCCCTGGAGACCTCGTTTGGCATCAACATGATGGCCGTGGTGGGCAACCGGCCCATGCTGCTGAACATCAAGCAGATCCTGACCTACTTCCTGGAGCACCGGCGCGAGGTCATCATCCGCCGCACCCAGTTCGACCTGGACAAGAGCGAGGCGCGCGCGCACATCCTGGAAGGCCTGAAGATCGCCCTGGACCACATCGACGAGGTGGTGGCCCTGATCCGCGCCAGCAAGAGCGTGGTCGAGGCCAAGGCCGGGCTCATGGAGCGCTTCGAGCTCTCCGAGATCCAGTCCCAGGCCATTCTGGACATGCGCCTGCAGCGCCTGACCAACATGGAGCGCGAGAAGCTCCTGGACGAATACGCCGAGCTTTTGAAGCGCATCGCCTACTTCAAGAGCATCCTGGCCAACGAGAGCGTCCTCCGGGGCGTCATCCGCGACGAACTGGTGGAGATCCGCGAGAACTACGCCACCCCGCGCAAGACGCAGATCGTGGCCGAGGAGGCCACGGACATCGCCATCGAGGACTTGATCCCCGACGAGGAGGCGGTCATCACCCTGTCGCGCCGCGGCTACATCAAGCGCACCAACCTCTCGCACTACCAGCAGCAGAAGCGCGGCGGAAAGGGCATCGCCGGGGTCAGCACCTCTGATGGCGACTTCGTGCACACCTTCCTCATGACCAGCAACCACCAGTACCTGCTGCTCTTCACCAACCAGGGCCGCATGTACCAGATGAAGGCCCACCAGGTGCCGGAGGCCGGGCGCTACGCCAAGGGCGCGCACATCGCCAACCTGGTGCCCCTGGAGAAGGACGAGAACATCGCCACGGCCATCACCCTGCGCGAGTTCCTGGTGGACCGCCAGTTCCTCTTCGTCACCCGCCGGGGCATGGTCAAGCGCACCTCCTCGGCGCTCTATGCCAACATCCGCGCCAGCGGCATCCGCGCCGTGACGCTGAAGGAAGGCGACGAGCTGATGATGGTCTGCGACGTGCGCGACGAGGCCAACGTGCTGCTCATCACCGAGCAGGGCAAGGCCATCCGCTTCCCGGTGGAGGAGGTCCGGCCCATGGGCCGCACGGCGGCCGGCGTCAAGGGCATCGCCCTGCGCGGGCGCGACCGCGTCATGGCCGGGGTCGTCACCGGCGACCCGGACCGCGAACAGGTGCTCACCGTGAGCGAACTGGGCTACGGCAAGCGCACCCCGCTGGACCAGTACCGGGCGCAGTCGCGCGGAGGCATGGGCATCATCAACATGCGCGTCACCGAAAAGACCGGCAGGGTCGTGGGCGCGGTGATGGTGGCCGAGACCGACCAGATGGTGGTCTTGTCCTCGGCCAACAAGATCGTGCGCTTCCCGGTGCAGCAGGTGAGCCTGAACCTGGGCCGCGCCACCCAGGGTGTGCGCCTGGTGCGCCTGGATGCCGGCGATGTGGTGGCCGGGTTCGACCTGGTGCAGCGCCAGGGCCTGGATGCCGTGGAAGGCCTGGAGGCCGAGCTTCCCCTGGCCGAGGAATAACCCCGGAGGCCGTATGGGCGCTCGCGCGCGGATCCTCTTGCTGGCGCTGTTCTGCGTCCTGTGCGCAGGCCTGCCGGCCTGCGACCGGGGCGCGCCGTCCGGGCCGGCCCTGGACCTGGCCATCGCCCGCGACGCCTACGCCGGGGGGTATTTCCTGGAGGCCGAGACGGCCTACGAGCGCTATCTCCAGGCCGACCCCCAGGGCAAGCACCGCCTGGAGGCCTGGACGCGGCTGGTGGAGATCGCCTCCGGGGTCAAGGGCGACCTGGGCAAGGCCGTGACGCTGCTGGAGACCGCCACCCTGGAGTACAACAGCAGGGCGGAGATCAACTGGCCGCTGCTGTACCGTCTGGGCGAGCTCTATGAGTTGCAGGGGCTGCGCAGAAAGGCCGTGGACGCCTGGGGCCGCTGCCTGGACACGAGCAACGGCGACATGGCCAAGGCCGTGCAGGCCCAGATGCGCATGGCCGTGGCCAATCGCGCAATGGGCAAGAGCGACCTGGCCGTGGACCTGCTGACCCAGTGCGTGGCCCAGGCCAAGGATGTGGAGACCAAAAGCCGCGCCATGTACGAGTTGGCGCAAACCCACAGCCTGACCTGGCAGTGGGCCAAGGTCAAGGTCATCCTGGAGGGCATCCTGGCCCTGCCCAAGGCCCCGCAGGACGTCAAGGTCATGAGCGCCTATCTGCTGGCCGACGCCTACGAGGCCGAGCGCAACATCCCCAAGGCCCGCGAGATCCTCATGGGCCTCAAGGACACCTACCCCAATCCCGAGGTCATCGTGGCCCGGTTGGCCAACCTCGGCCAGCCCCTTGTCATCCCGGCCACCGCGACCCTGCAGCCCGGCGACGCCATGCCGCCCGAGACCGACGAGCCCAAGGCGCCCCAGGGGCGCAGGCCGCGCCGGCGCTAGAGGCTCGGGCCGGATCTTCGCCTCCGGCGGCCGGAGGGCGTGGAGCCCCGGCCCCCCCCTCTTGGCGGGACTTTTGTTGCGCCGCGAAAGGTGGTAGAGGGGGGCAGATTTTCCGAGGGGAGTGCATGAAAGCCAAGCAATACTTTGAAGAGATGCTGCGCAGCGCGCTGACCGAGCGCGCCCTGCCCTGGCCGGAGAAGGCCGTCATCGAGCCCCCGCGCGAGCGCAAGTTCGGCGACTATTCGGCCAACGTGTGCATGCTGCTGGCGGGCGCCGCGGGCATGAAGCCGCGCGAACTGGCCGAGGCCCTGGCTGCGGACCTGCGCACCCGGGCCGACCAGCTGGAGCGTGTGGAGGTGGCCGGGCCCGGGTTCCTCAACGTGACCTTCGCCCCCGGCTTCTGGCACGGCATTCTGGCGGATGTGCAGGCGGCCGGCGCGGCCTATGGCGCGTCGGACCTGGGGCGCGGCCAGAGGGTCCAGGTGGAGTACGTTTCGGCCAATCCCACTGGACCGCTGCACATCGGGCATGGCCGTGGCGCTGCCCTGGGCGACTCCCTGGCGCGCCTGCTGAAGAAGACCGGGCATCAGGTGGAGTGCGAATACTACGTCAACGATGCCGGGCGCCAGATGCGCATCCTGGGCGACTCGGTCTGGCTTCGCCTGCGCCAGCTGGCTGGCCGGCAGGGCGAGGATCTAGAGGATTTTTATCGTGGGGAGTATATCAAGGATATAGCCGCCGAAGTGTATAGACAAAATCCAGACATTTTCGAACAACCTGAAAACACTGCAATTGATATCTGCTTCAGCCATGCGGTGGCGGACATACTGGGCGGGATACAAAAAGACCTGGCGGACTTCCGTGTGGGCCATGACCGGTGGTTTTCAGAGAAGAGCCTGGTGCAGACGGACGGCCCGGGGGCTTTGAGCAAGGTGGACGAGACCTTCGCCGATCTCCTGGCCCGCGACCTGGCATACGAAGAAGACGGGGCCCTGTGGTTCCGCAGCACGAACTTCGGCGACGACAAGGACCGCGTGCTGCGCAAATCCTCCGGCGAGCTGACCTATTTCGCCTCGGACATCAGCTACCACCACGACAAGTTCCAGCGCGGCTTTGACCGCGTCATCGACATCTGGGGCGCGGACCACCACGGCTATGTCTCGCGCATGCAGGGCGCGGTGGAGGCCCTGGGCAGAAAGGGCGCCCTGCAGGTGATCCTGGTGCAGCTGGTGAGCCTGCTCAAGGACGGCGAGCAGGTGGCCATGAGCACCAGGGCCGGGAAGTTCGAGACCCTTTCCGACGTGGTTGCCTATGTCGGCACCGATGCGGCGCGCTTCCTGTTCCTCTCGCGCAAGAGCGACTCCCAGCTGGAGTTCGACCTGGAGCTGGTGCGCAGGAAGAGCATGGACAATCCCGTGTTCTACGTGCAGTACGCCCACGCCCGCGTCTACTCCATGCTGGCCAAGGCGGAGCTCGCGGGAATACGGCCCGCTAGCCCGGGACCGGCGGCCTATGCCGGGCTCGCGGGCGTGGACGACCTGGAGGTCTGCCGCCTGCTGGAGCGCTTTCCGGACGTGGTGGCCCAGGCGGCGGAGCAGCTCGCTCCGCATCAGGTGAGCCACTATCTCTCGGAGCTGGCTGCGGCCTTGCACCGCTATTATTCCAAGCACCATGTGCTTTCCGCCGGGCCCGAAGTGGCGGCCGCGCGCCTGCTGCTCCTGTCCTGCGTGGCCGCCACCCTGGCCGCCGGGCTCGATCTCTTGGGGGTGGAGGCGCCGGAGCGCATGGACCAGGTCGTGGAGCAGACGGTTGAGGACGCGACGGGCGAAGCCGCCCCCTAGGCCCGTCCCGCAGCACCCGCAAGGAGCACAGCAATGAACGCGCCCATCAAGATCAAGGATCCCGGCTCGCACGGCCGGATGTACACCTTCAACTGCACCTTCGGCGGACTGGCGGCCCTGGCCACGGCGGCCACCCTGTCCCTGTCCCTGTTCTTCGTGCTGGGTGTGCTGGTGGGCCGGGGCCATCGGCCCGAGGCGGCCATCCCGCCCATTGAGCGCATCATGCCCACGGAGGGTCAGGCCCGCCCAGGCCCCTCCACGGAGATCCTGAAGGCCGAGGAGCTCACCTACAGCGACCAGCTGGCCAAGAAGGGGCCGGAGGCGCAGCCCTCGCGGCCCATTGACAGCGAGGAGCGCAAGGCCCCGGAAAAGCACAAGGCCGAAGCCCAGAGCCCCAAGGCGGAAGCCAAGGCCGGCGCCAAGGCGGTCGCCAGGAAGGACGAGAAGAAGCCGGACAAGGCCGCAGCCCCGGACAAGCAGGCGGCAAAGGACGAGGATACCCGGCGCTACGACTATATCTACCAGGCGGCCAGCTTCCCCGACCAGAACCAGGCCACGGCCTTCCTCAAGCGGGTCAAGGGCCAGGGCCTCAAGGCCGCCATCGAGAACGGCACGGCCAACGGCCAGCCCTGGTTCCGCGTGGTGGTGTTCTTCCAGGGCACGCCGGCGGACACGCGCGGGCTCAAGGAAAAGCTGGGCGCCCTGGGCGTTCCCAAGCCGCTTATGCGCGGCAAGACGGCCCTTTAGGGCCTTGCGCCGCGCGGCACATTTTTTTCGGCAGGGGCTTGACGACGGCTGACCGTCAGGCGTATTCTTGACATCCTGAAACAGGAGCCTGGTCCGACCGGTCCACGGTCGGCATCCGGGCAAGGGGATGGCGGGCATGTACGGGCTCACGGACAACATCGTCGCCGGGCCGGCCGGACACACCACGGCAGGGCCGGCAGGAAGCTTCATGGCCGGGCCCGCCGGGCACGTGACCCCCGCGCCCGCCGGGCACACCCCGGTCTATCCCGTCACCGCCACCATCCCATACATCGGCGCGGGCTACGTGCCCATCGACACCACCCCGGCGCGCATCCCCTATGCCGCTCCCGCAGGCGGCGGCATGGTCTACCAGAGCGCCGCGACCAACGCTCCCATCCCCGGCCCGGCAGCCTCCGTTCCCGTAACCCCGGCCACGCAGGGCGGCACCAGCCCCGGCGGCATCGGCGGCCTTGTGGGCGGCGGCGGCGGCGGATACATGGGCGGCGGCGGTGGCGGCTATGTGGGCGGCGGCGGATCAGCCGGCGGCGGCATCTCGGCCGGATCGGGCAGTCCCGGGGCTTCCGCCGTGTCCGGCATGGGCGCGCCAGGGGCTGTTTCGGCCAGCACCGCCACCGTGGCTCCGGGGGCTTCCAGCAACCCAGGGGCTGGCCCCAGCCAGGCCGCGGGCATGACCACCATGGCCTACGCCGGGGCCGGGTTTCCGCCCATGGAGCTGCGCCTGGGCCAGGCCATGGGCCAGGCCACGGCGGGCATGCCGCCCACCCCCGGCACCGGGCCCTTCACCGTGTCCCCCGGCGGGCGCACGGTGCCCTCTCCCGTGGGCTTTGTGCAGCCCGGCCCGGCCTCGCGCTTCCACGCCCCGCGCAACAGCCATGTGGCGCACCACCCCATGCATGTGGACACCCACACCACCAGCTCCACGGCCTACCAGCCCTACAAGGCCCCCTATGTCTGGGAGCCCCACCGCGTCCACTTCGGGCAGGCCGTGCTGGCCTCGGACACCCTGAAGCCCTCGACCTTTGACCCGCCCCATGTGCTCTTCGCCGACGAGCGGCCCACGGTCATCCGCCTCATGGAGGCGGACCCCCGCCCGTCCATGCAGGTCAACGAGATCAGCAACCAGAGCCTGAACCTGGACCTTTCCGAGCCGCGTAGCGTGACCAACCAGAACTTCTTCCCGGAGACGCGCAACCTGACCCTGGACAACTCCATCAACAAGAGCGTGTCCTACAGCTTCCCGGAGAACAGGGAGAACATCCTCAACCTGAACCTCTCCCAGACCGTCAACGCCGACAACTCCGTGGTCAACGAGCGCACGGTGCAGAACATCAGCGAAACTCCGGCGCGCATCCTGAACATGGTCTTCACCGACGCGCCCGCAGCCTCGCCCTCCATCGTGGCCACGGGCGGCCCCATCATGGCCCGCGTCGCCTGACGCCGGCCCCCGGACTTGCCTCTCGACACTCCCGCACGTTCCTGGCATATTGCCCACCTGATACCTTCGTCCGGGAGAGCCGCATGGACAGACGCCCATTCCGCCCCCTTGCCCCTGGTTCCTTGATCCCCGTGCTGGCGCTCAGCCTCGCACTGCTCCTTCATGCCCCGGCGGCGGCCCAGGCCCAGCTGAAATGGGGGCTCAAGCCCGTGCAGAAGACAGCCTCCCCGGCGGACGACGCCCCGGACAAAATCGCCGCCGAACGCGCCAACGCCGAGGCCGGCAAGGCCGAGGACCAGTACGCCCTGGGCTCGCGCTATCTCGAGGGCCGCGGCCTTGACCGGGACTATGCCCAGGCCAGGGTCTGGCTCTCCCGCGCGGCGGAGCAGCAGCACGCCGGCGCCCAGCACTGGCTGGCAGTGATGCACCGCAAGGGCCTGGGCGAGCCGGCGAACCTGCCCGAGGCCTCGCGCCTGCTGCTGCTGGCCGCCAACCAGGGCAACCCGCTGGCCCAGTTCGACCTGGCCGAGGTCCTGGCCACGGGCCAGGCCGGAACAGTAGACAAGCCGGAGGCCCTGCGCTGGTACCGGGCCAGCGGCACCCAGGGCAGCGCCGAGGCCCTGTACCGCGCGGGCATGCTGCTCTTGAACGACCCGGCGGTGCGCAAGAGCGACTCCGAGGCCCATGACCTCTTTCTGCTGGCGGCGCGGCGCGGGCACGCCAAGGCCATGTACAACCTCTTCACCCTCCAGTCCCTGGGCCGGGGCGTGAAGCGCGACCCCGTGGCCGCGGCCAAGAACTGCCGCCTGGCCGCCGGCCTGGGCGTGGTGGAGGCCCAATATTCCCTTGGCCTGCTGCTTTTGCGCGGCGAAGGCGTGCTCCAGGACCGCGAGGAAGGGCTGCGCTGGCTGCGCACGGCAGCAGCGGCCGGCCACGCCCAGGCCAAGACCCAGCTGGCCCTGGGCGAGGCCGAGGCGCGCGGGGACAAGAACCTGGCCGAGGCCACGCGCCAGCTGAAGCGGGCCGCCCAGGCCGGGGATTCCAAGGCCCGGCTGCACCTGGGCACCCTCTACGCCGCAGGCGCGGGCGGCTTGCCCAAGGACCCCGTGCAGTCGTACGTGTGGTTGGAGCTGGCGGCGCAGGGCGGAGAGGCCATGGCCGCCATGCACAAGGAGGCCCTGGTCAAGACCATGCCCAAGGCCCTGCTGGAGCGCGCCCAGGAGCAGTTGCGCGCCCTGACCCCGCAGGCCGTGGAATAGGCCGCCGAGCAATCCGTGCCACAGCCCGCAGCCCCTCCTGATTCAGCCCTGGCCCGGCGCGGCCTGTTTCCGCGCGGGCTGGCCCAGCCTGCCGGGGGGTTCCGCTTCGGGGCCGACACCCTGCTGCTTTCGGCCTTCGCCGCCCAGGCCCTGGCCCCTCCCAGGCCGGGACGCGCGTCTCGCCTCGCCGGGCTGGACCTGGGCACGGGCTGCGGGGCGGCGTCCTTCGGTCTCATCCTGCTGCGGCCCGACCTCGGCCTTGCCCTCACCGGCATCGACAGCGGACCGGAAATGGTCGAGGCGGCGAAGGCCAACGCCTGCGCCCTGGGCCTCGCCGGGAGCTTCCGGGCCGAGCTGGCCGACGTGCGGGAGTACCGCCATCCTGCTCCGGGCCTGGAGCTGGCCCTGGCCAACCCGCCCTTCCGCAAGGCCGGCACGGGCCGGCCCTGTCCGAGCGTTGCCCGCAACCGGGCGCGCTTCGAGGGGCCGGGCGGGCTTGCGGCCTTCGCCGCCTGCGCGGCCCGCAGCCTGCGCCCGCTCGGGCGCCTGTTCGCGGTGCACCTGGCCGAGCGCCTGCCGGAGCTGCTGCGCGTTCTGGAGGACCACGGCCTGACGCCGCGCCGCGTCCTGCCCGTGCAGGGCCGGGCCGGCCAGGCGCCCAAGCTGGTGCTGCTGGAATGCCTGCGTGGCGGGCAGCGCGGCCGCGGCCCGGGCTTTGCGCTTCTGCCCCCGTTGACGCTGTATGCCCTGGATGGCACCCTGACGCCCGAGGCGGCGCTGTTCTGCCCCTTCCTGACCGTCAATGCTGGCCGGACCGGCCCGGGGGCGGGGGCGGGAGCGGGCTCAGCACTTGCCAAGGGCGGCGAAGCGGAGTAATATTCGATCCCTGCCCGTCCCTGGCGGCATGCAAGAGGGGCGCAAGGCATAAGACGCCAAACACAAAGAGGATTCACACAATGAAGAAGTTCGGTTCCCTTCTGATCCTGGTGGCCGTGGCCAGCCTGCTCGCCGCCTGCTCCAACACCCCCAAAATCGCCGTTGTCGACGGGGCCAAGGTCTTCCGCGAATCCAAGCCCGGCCAGGACGCCATGGCCTACCTGCGCACCAAGAGCACGGACCTCCAGGCCGAGGCCAAGGCCGCCCAGGAGAAGGTCCAGGCCAAGCAGACCCAGGAGAACGCCGCCGCCTTCCAGGAGGCCGTGACCAAGTACCAGACCACCATGGGCACCGAGCAGCAGCGCGTTGTGGGCCTGCTCCAGGAGAATTTCAACAAGATCCTTGAGAAGTACCGCAAGGACAACAAGGTCGACGTCATCATCGCCAAGGATGTGGTGCTGTCTTCCGATGAGACCAGCGACATCACCAACAAGATCATTGAAGAGTTCAACAAGACCACCATCGACCTGAACGCCAAGCCCGCCGCTGCGGCCGTCGAGGCCCCCAAGGCCGCCGCTCCCGCCGTCGAGGCTCCCAAGGCCGCTGAGGCCCCCAAGGCCGCCGAGCCCGCTGCCGAGCCCAAGAAGCCCTAAGCTTCCCGCCAAACGCCCAAGGCCCGCTCCGGATCACTCCGGGGCGGGCCTTTTTCGTTGCGCCGGGGCTTGCGGCCTAGATGTAGAGCAGGGCGGCCTTGATGCGGCGCTTGCCAAAGGCCAGGGCCTTGCTGTTGCTGTAGAGGAAGATGTCTATGGCCCGGTTGTGCCGCGCGGCCATGAGGTCGTTGATCTCGAAGATGCCCAGGCCCTCCAGGCGCACCTTGCGGCCGAAGACCCAGCCCCGGTCGAAGAGGTCGCGGGACACGGCGATGGTGCCGGGCTTGACCCGGCGCATGCTGGCGGCGATGTCCGGGTCGCTGTCGGTCTGGGACGGGTCGGCGTTGTAGGCCGTCACCGTCACCGTGGCCACGGGCTTGGTCTGCTCCTGCAGGCGGTGCAGGTACTCCGGATCGGAAACCAGCATGTAGGCCACCTCGGCGCGGTATTCGCTTTGGGTGGAGCGTTTCAGTTCGCTGATCTCGCCGCGCTGGGCGGCCAAGCAGGCCAAAGAGAAGAACAGGGCCGCAGCAAGGGCAGGCAGGATGGCTATGTGGACGGGCCGGGTCATGGGGTCCTCCTTGGGGGGTCTGGCCGGGGTCCGGGGCATTGGACGCGGCGTCCCCGCAGGAGAACAAGCAAAGTCCGGGCCAACAGGAGCAAAGCAAGGCCGGGCGGACCTTGGCGGCCAGGGCTGCGGCGCGCGCAGGAGCGCATGGTCAGGGAAGTGACGCTTCGCCGTCAGGGAAGCCGTGGCGCCAGGGGGAAGGCCGGGCCTAGGACAGGTCCGACAGGTCCAGCCCCACGGCCAGGAAGCCCTCCAGCGCGCCCTGGGGCGAATACACGCCGCTGAGGGCGAGCTGGATCGGCACCGTCCGCCCGTCCGAGCGCACCCAGGTCAAGGGGCGGAGGTCCGCAGTCCCGCGACCGCCTTGGCGCGCGTTTGCGGCCAGGACCGCGAAGACCTGCGCCGCCGGGTCCGGTCCCGGAGAAGATGGGCCGCAGCCTGGCCCGGACACGGGGGCCGGGCTGAACTCGGCAAGATTCATGCGCCCCAGCACCTCGCCGGGCGCATGGCCCAGCATGGCCTCGGCCCCGATGTTGTAGGCCTGGACAAGCCCCTGCGGATCCGTGGCGATGACCGCCACGCGCCCGGCCGCACGCCGCAGCGCGGAGCCTGAGCCGGAAGCCTGGCAGGAATCCCTTTCGAGCTCGAAGGCGCGCAGCCTGGCCCGTGCCCGGCGCAGGGCCACGGCCTGGGCCAGCAGACCTCCGGCCAGGGCCAGGGCCAGGCCCAGCACCACCAGACGGGCCGCGTCCTCGGGCAGCGCAAGGCTGCGGAACAGGAACACAAGGGCGGAAGCGGCGGAAAGGGCCACGAGCACCGTGGCCGGGGACCACAGGCGCCGTGGCCTTGCGGCGGCGCCTGGGGCGGTTTCCGGCTGCGGGCCGGGTCGGGGAGGCAGGGGGGTGGGGTCCGCCATGGGGGTTCGCCTCCGGGCGTTCAGGTCTGTCGCCAAAGGTTGCTACCTAGCGCAGTCCGCTCCGGCAGGCAATGCCGGCCCGAAACCTCGCGCCCCTTGCGGACCGGCCGGGCCAGGCGTACAGAAATAATTGGGGCAGGGCCTTTACATACCCCGCCCCGGTATTATCTCCCCATTTGCCCGCATCGCAATATCTTCCAGGGAGCCGCCATGCCACAGGACAGCACCGCCAGAGCACGGATCAAGGGCATGACCTGCGCGGCCTGCTCCGCGCGCATCGAACGCGTCCTGCGCGGCCTGGACGGGGTGTCGCGCGCGGAGGTGAACCTGGCGGCGGAAAGCCTGGCCGTGGACTTCGACCCGGAGCGCGTCAGCCTTGAGGCCATGAGCCGGGGCGTCAAGGACGCGGGCTTCGAGGCCGTCTTCGACCCCGCGGACGGGGCCGCCGGACAGGGGGCAGGGGCCACGCTGTTCCTGGCCGTAACCGGCATGACCTGCGCGGCCTGCTCCGCGCGCATCGAGCGCGTGCTGCGCGCCGCCGAAGGCGTGCTCCAGGCCGAGGTGAACCTGGCCGCCGAAACGGCAAGCATCACCTACGACCCTGCCCTGACCCGGCCCCAGGCCCTGCGCCAGCGCATCACCGAGGCCGGATTCGGCTCCCAGGTGGTTTCGCGCTCCGCCGCGCTGTTCGAGGAGCGCCGCCGCGAGGCCGCCGCGCGGCTGGTCGGCATGCGCCGCGAGCTCATCCCGGCCTTTGCCTTCGCCCTGCCGGTGCTCGTTTTGTCCATGGGCCACATGGTCGGCCTGCCCTTGCCCGGCTTCCTCAACCCGCACCAGTCCCCGGCGGCCTTCGCCTTGGCCCAGCTTGTGCTGACCCTGCCGGTGCTCGTGGCCGGGCGGGGCTTCTATCTGCGCGGGATCCCGGCCCTGCTGCGCCGCGCGCCGAACATGGACTCCCTGGTGGCCATCGGCACGGGCGCGGCCTTTGCGCACAGCCTCTGGAACACGGCGCTGATCCTGCTCGGCGTTGACGCCGCGCGGCACGCCCAGGACCTGTATTATGAGTCCGCGGCGGTGCTTCTGGCCATGATCTCCCTGGGCAAGTACCTGGAGGCGAGATCCCGGCTCAAGACCTCGGACGCCGTGCGCGCCCTGGTGCGCCTGGCGCCGGAGACGGCCGCGGTGCTGCGCCAGGGCGACCACGGCATTGAGGAGGTGCGCCTGCCCGCAGCCGAGCTGATCCCCGGCGACGTGGTGCTGGTGCGCCCCGGCGAAAGCCTGCCCGTGGACGGGCTGGTGCGGGAGGGCGTCAGCGCCGTGGACGAGAGCCTGCTCACGGGCGAGAGTCTGCCCGTGGCCAAGGCCGCGGGCGACCGCGTGGCCGCCGGGACCCTCAACGGCCAGGGCGCGCTGACCATCGTGGCCGAAAAGACCGGGGAAAACACGCTGCTTTCGCGCATCGTGGACCTGGTGCAGCAGGCGCAGGGCTCCAAGGCGCCCATCGCCAACCTGGCCGACCGGGTCAGCGCGGTGTTCGTGCCCGTGGTCATGGCCGTGGCCGTGGGGGCCGGGCTGGCCTGGCTCCTGGCGGGCCAGCCGCCGGGCTTTGCCCTGCGCATTTTCACGGCGGTGATGGTCATCGCCTGCCCCTGCGCCATGGGCCTGGCCACGCCCATGTCCATCATGGTGGCCACGGGCCGGGGCGCGCAGCTGGGCGTGCTGGTCAAGAGCGGCGAGGCCCTGCAGGCCGCCGGGGCGACCCAGGCCGTGGTCTTCGACAAGACCGGCACCCTGACCTTCGGCAAGCCCGAGCTGGTGGAGCTCGTCGTGGCCCCAGGCCTGGGCGTCTCCGAAAGCGAGATCCTGGCCCTGGCCGCCGGGGCCGAAAGCCGCTCCGAGCATCCGCTGGCCCAGGCAGTGCTGAACGAGGCCAGGGGCCGCGGCCTCTTCGTGCCCGTGCCGGAATCCTTCCAGGCCCTGCCCGGGAGGGGCGTGGAGGCCGTGGTGGCAGGGTTCCGGCTGCGCATGGGCAACGCCGCCTTTGCCGGAGCGGGATTCACCGATGCCCGGCAGGGCGGGATCCTGGCCGAGGCCGTGCTGCGCCTGTCGGCCCAGGGCATGACACCCCTGTGCCTGGAGATGGACAGCCGCCCCGTGGCCGTGTTCGGCGTGGCCGACACGCTGCGGCCCGAGGCCCCGCAGGTGCTGGCGCGGCTGCGCGGGCTGGGCCTGCACACCGTGATGCTCACCGGCGACAACGAACGCACGGCCGACGCCGTGGCCACCCTGGCGCGCGAGGCCGGAGGCTGGCTGGACGAGGTGCTGGCCGGGGTCCAGCCCGACGGCAAGGCCGCGGAGATCGAGCGGCTTCAGGCCCGCGGGTTCAAGGTGGCCATGGTGGGCGACGGGGTCAACGACGCCCCGGCCCTGGCCCGGGCCGACGTGGGCCTGGCCATGGGCTCGGGCATCGACGCGGCCGTCGAGTCCGGAGACATCGTGCTCATGCGCGAGGGGCTCGAAGGGGTGCTCACGGCCCTGGCGCTGTCCAAGGCGGCCATGCGCAACATCCGCCAAAACCTGTTCTGGGCCTTCGCCTTCAACGTCATCGGCATCCCCGTGGCCGCCGGGCTCTTGTACGCCCTGGGCGGCCCGGTCCTGAACCCAATGCTCGCAGGCACGGCCATGGGCCTGAGCTCCGTCACCGTGGTGGGCAACGCCCTGCGCCTGCGCTTCTTCACCCCCTAAGCCAACCGCCAAGCACAAGGAGTCCGCAATGCCGAGCATCATCGTGAAGGGAATGAGCTGCAACCACTGCCGCATGTCCGTGACCAAGGCCCTGGAGGCCATCCCCGGCATCACCGGGGTGGACGTGGACCTGCTGGGCGGCAAGGCCACCTATGAGGAAACCGCGCCCGTGGATCCGGCCGTGGTCAAGAAGGCCATCGAGGCCATAGGCTTCGAGGTGGCGGGGTAGGTTCTAGCTGAGCTGGAGGCGCAGGTCCCGGAAGAAGCCCTGCAGCGCGGCCGTGTCGAATTCCGAAACGTCCGGGCCGGAAAGGACGCGCATGCGCCGGAAAAGCCCCACGCGGTTGCCGCGCGGGGTGGTGGTGCGCTCGAAGAAGAGCTCCCGCGTCAGGGCCGGACCCAGGGGCACCTCGCAGACCCAGGTCTCCGGGCCTTCCGCGAACCACGACGGCTGCCCGCCGCCCTGGAGCCGCAAGAGCTCCACCAGCCGCGCGATGGACTGCCCGCCGGGCAGGGCCAGGAATTCGCCCTTGTCCGAGCGGATGACCGCCGGCAGGTCCAGAAAGTCTTCCCCGGGCAGCGCAGGCGGGGCAAAGGGCTGCTCAGGCTTGGGCTCGCGGCCCAGGACATAGGAGGCCTCCTGTCCGGCCTGGCCATGCACTGTGACGATCTTGCGCGCCGTGAGCACCGTGCCGCCAGCCGCAGCGCCGGGCTGCGCCGCCGTTGAAGGGGCCGCCGCAGCCGGCCTGGCCGGCTCCGCGCGCGCGGCCCGGAACTCCTGGAGCAGCTCAAGCACCAGGCCTTTGGATGCGGTCTCCATGGCGGCCAGGTTGCGCACCTCGGCCTCCATCTGCTCCATGCGCCGCCGCACCTGCTCCTGGGCCTGGACCAGGGTCTCCAGACGGGCGTCCAGGTCCGCACCCAGGCCCATTCCCGGCGCCTGCCGCCCGGCTGCCGCCAGGCGCCGCGCCAGCGGGTATTCCTTGAATTCGCCGCGCAGGCGCTCCGCTGTCTGGTGGATGGTCAAGCCCTCGGCAAAGTGGTCGCGGATGCGCCGGCAGACCTCCAGCGCCTCCGGGTGCAGACGCACGGGCTTGCCCTCGCGGGCCACGGGCAGGAAACCCGGAAACTTGCTCCGGTAGCTCTTCACCGTGGTTTCAGAGACCCCAAGGAGCCGGGACAGGTCCCGGTGCGTATAGGTCGGCGTGGTCATTTTCGCCCCTTTGCGCGGCCCGGCCAAGGGCCACCGGCGCTTGCCGATGGCCGCCGCAAGCAACTGCGCGCACAGCGTTCCAGACTGACCGATAGCCTGGACAGCCTGAGGGGTCAAGGGGCGCAGGGCTCCTGCGGCCCCGGGGCGGGGCGTCCAGGGGCCCTGCGCTTTTTCCCTTGGCGCGGGCGGGGCATTCGGGCTATACCTCCCGAAAGCTGACGCCGGTCCTGATCATCCCACACCCCCGCCGCACTCGGCGGACACGCGGACCGGCCCAGGCACCAGGCCGCCTTGAGCCGTCCCCCCCCAGGCGGAGACACCGGCTTGACGCGGTTCCCAAGGAGCTGGACCACACGTGACCTCTGCGCCCAGCAGGCCGGGCCGACCCCTGCCCAACGCCTGCAGACCCTTCCGAGCGACAGCCGCCGCTTCGCCTCAGGCCATGCTCCTGGCCCTGGCGGCAGGGCTGCTGCTGTCCCTGTCCGCCTGCGTGCCGGCGACGGTCTCCTCCTCGGCCTCCCCGCGTGCGCGCCTGAGCGAGCCGGACCCCATCTTCGCCCAGAACAGCGGGCTTCTGGCCGAGCAGCACCTGCCAGAGTCCGAGCAGCCCGCCCAGGACGCCGCCACCAGACCAGGACCCAGCCTTCTGGCCTCCCGCCCCGCGCCCTTCCGCCTCAAGGGTCTGGCTGAGGCCCCGCCCAAGGCCACGGACATACCCGAATTCCCCTCCCTGGAGGACCTGGAGGTGGAGGCCCGCCTGGAGCGTCTGTCCAAGCTGCCGCCCTCCCTCGGCCTGGACATCGTGCGCACGGGCCTGACCCAGAAGGGCCGCCGCTACCGCTGGGGCGGGTCCATCCCCAGCACCGGCTTCGACTGCTCCGGCTTCACCCAGTGGACCTTCCGGCAGCATGACATCGCGCTCCCGCGCACGGCCAGGGAGCAGTTCCAGGTCGGCGAGCGCATCAATCGCCACGAGCTGCGCGCCGGGGACCTCGTGTTCTACAAGATCAACCGCCGCGGCCGCTGGCATGTGGGCGTCTACATGGACGAGGGGATCTTCGTGCACAGCCCCAGGCGCGGCCGAAGCATCTCCGAGGCCAACATGAACGACAGCTACTGGGCCAAGCGCTACATGGGCGCCCGCCGCTATGTGCGCTGAATCCGGCCCCGCAGCCCCCGCCGTCTCCCTCTACATCCACGTCCCCTTCTGCCGGGCCAAATGCCGGTACTGCGCCTTCTTCTCCCAGCCCAGGCGCGAGGGCGCCCTGGAAGCCTACGTGCCGCTGCTGCTGGAGGAGCTGGCCCTCTGGGCCGCCCGCCTGGGCCGCCTCGCCGTGCCCACCGTGTTCTTCGGCGGAGGCACGCCAAGCCTGCTTTCGCCCCAGGACCTGGAGCGCATCATGGGCGCCCTGCGCAGGCATTTCGACCTGGCGCCCGAAGCCGAAATCACCCTGGAGGCCAACCCCGAATCCGCCAGCCTGGACTTCCTGCGCGCCGCCCGCTCCCTGGGCGTGAACCGCCTGAGCCTGGGCGTGCAAAGCTTCCGCGACGAGGAGCTGGCCCTCCTGGGGCGCCCCCACACGGCCCGCCAGGCCTGGGAGGCCCTGACCCGCGCCCGCAGCGCCGGGTTCGCCAACATCAGCCTGGACCTCATCTGGGGCCTGCCCGGACAGCGCGAAAGCCAATGGCTGGAAACCCTGCGCCGGGCCGTCGAGCTCGCCCCCGAACACCTGTCCTGCTACGGCCTGTCCCTGGAGCCCGGCACACCCCTGGCCGAGGCCCCCGAGGAGGAGCGCGCCCTGCCCCCGGAACGCGAGCTGGCGCACATGTTTCTGCACACCGGCGAGCTTCTCGAAGGCGCGGGCTACCTGCAGTACGAAATCTCCAACTACGCGCGTCTGGGCCAGGCCTGCCGCCACAACCAGGCCTGCTGGGAGGGGCGGGACTACCTGGGCCTGGGGCCGGCCGCCACCTCCACCCTGGGGGCCCTGCGCTGGACCAACCCCGAAGACCTGCGCGCCTGGACCGAGCTGGTTCAGACCCGCAGGATCGGCCTGCATCAGCGCGAAACCCTCAGCCCGGAAATCCGCGCCCAGGAACGGCTCATGCTCGCCCTGCGCACCACCAGGGGCCTCGACCTGGCCGAGTTCCGCAGCCTCAGCGGCCAAAGCCTGCTGCACAGCCACGCCGCCATCATCCAGGCCCTGCGCCAGAAGGAGCTGGTGCGCCTGGGCAAGGGCCGCCTGCGCCTCACCCGCACCGGCATGCTCGTGTCCAGCAGCATCATCCGCGCCCTGGGGTTCGAGGAAGGGGAACCCTAGCCTCCGGCGGCCAGAGGCCCCCGTCAATACCTCCGGCGGCCAGAGGCCCCCGTCAATACCTCCGGCGGCCAGAGGCCCCCGGAAAGCCTCCGGCGGCCAAAGGGCCTGGAGGCCCTTTGGAATCCCCGTTGCGCCGCAAGGGCTGGCCCAGGAGAAGCCTGGGCCAGCCCTTGCGGCTTAGGCGGAAGTTCCGGTCAATTGAACGCGGCGGCGGATTTCCGGCTCCCCCCCTTGACCCGGCAGCGCAGGCCGGATACCTTTGCTGCCAAAGCGTCTTGCCGAATCTTGGCCCGGCGCAACCGGGGACCGCGGCGCCGGGCCGCAGGGGGCTGGTCATGCAAGGGGAAAAGGCTGCGTTCATCTGCGTCAAGGACTCCCTGGACGGGGCGTACCCCTCCCTGGTGCTGGGCATCAACGCCGCGCGTCTGGGCATGGAGACCAAGATCTTCTACTCGTTCATGGGCCTGAACATGGTGCTGCGGGGCGGGGCGGACCACGCCAAGTTCTTTCCGCCCGGCGTCATGGGCGTCATCCCCGGCATGGTCAGCCTGGCCACGGGCATGATGAAGAACAAGATCGACAAGGCCAACATCCCCAGCCTGGGCGAGCTCATGGAGATGGCCCAGATCGAGGGCGTGCAGCTCATCGCCTGCAAGATGTCCATCGACATGATGGAGATCGACGAATCCAAGCTCCTTGAGGGGGTCATCGTCTGGACCGCCGAGGATTTTCTGCGCTACGCCAGGGATTGCAAGATCTGCCTGTTCACCTGAGCCCGGGCCCGGCGTCGCGAGGCGGCGGCCGGCGGTTTGGTTGTTGTTTCGTTGGGCATGGGGGCCGAGGCCCGGGGAGCGCCTGTTTCCGGCCCCTGGGCGTTGTGTTTGGCCCGTGGCGGGGCTCCGGGGCCCGGCCCGGCGCAAAGTCGTTGCCAGGAGTGGCGGGAAAGGATACCCTTGAGGCCCTGGACGCGGAAGGCGTCCCTTCGTGAACCTTTTGCAAAGGAAGGCCCGTGGCAAAGCCAAACTATCAGTACGAGAAGCGCTCCAAGGAGCTGGCCAAGAAGAAGAAGAAGGAAGAGAAGCTGCGCCGCAAGCAGGAGTCCGCCCACCGCGGCGTGGAGGTTGACGAGTTCGGCAATCCCATCGAGCCCAGCCAGCCCGAGCCCGGCGAGGCCGTGGCAGGTGAGGCCGTGGCCGCGGAGCCGCAGCAGGCCTAAGCCTCTCCCCCTTTTTTCCGGAGCCGCCCGCGCGGGCCGCTCCCCCCGCCTTAGAACGTCAGCGTCAAGCTGACGGAGCCGAACATTTGCGGGCCCTTCTGCCCGTCGTACTCTTCTGTCCTGTACACGTGGGTGTAGGTGAGCTTGGCCCGGCCCAGCACCAGGCCGACGCCCGCCATGAGGTCCGCCACCAGCGGCTTTTTCGTCACGCTCGGGCTGCGCTCCCAGGTGTTGCCGTCGAGAAAGATGTTGCGCGCCACGGCCCGGCCCTCGGCCCCGGCAAAAAGGTGCAGTCCGAAGCTCTCGTCCAGCCGCAGGCGGGGGTCGTCGGGGTCTGCGGGCGCGCTCACGCCGCCGCCGGGCTGAATGAGCGAGGTGCCGAAGTCCCAGGGCAGCCGGTAGCCGATGCGCGTCTCAAACCCGGCCGCCGCATGGGTCTGCACGTTGCCCGCCGTGACCCGCGCGTGCGGCAGCAGGTCCCAGGCCACGTCCCGGCCCAGGTCGATGCGCTGCGCGCGCAGGGTGCGCTGCCAGGACAGCAGCAGCCCGGGCTCGTCGTGGATCTGATGGCGCCAGCCTTCGGCGCGCTTGAAGCCCATGAGGGTGTGGTAGTTGTTCTGGGTTTCGCCTGCGCGGGCCGAGGGCCCCACGATGCCCAGAGTGGTTTCGAAGGAGTCCAGCTGGTTGGCGGTCTTGGCGTGCAGGGCCAGGGAAAGGTAGGTCCAGCCGGCGTAGGGCCGGTCATTGGGCTGGGCGGACTCGACCTGGGTGTTGCGCGGGGTGTACATGTTCTGCCCCAGGGCCAGGGCCACGTTGTATTGCTGGCCCGGTTCGTTCACAAAGGGCAGGGCGCGCAGGTAGGGCAGCACGAAGGCCGGCAGGCGCTCGTCCTCGGCATAGCCCTTGAGGTCGCCGGAGATCCAGTTCAGCTTGATGCCGTTGGTGTACTGCTCGTCGGTGCCGGCGAAGAAGTCGTTCTCCTCGGTGAGGATGAGGGTTGGGGCAGTGCTCGCTGCGCCGCCGGCGTTGGCCGCCAGGGCCTGCGGGGCAGCGGCCAGGGCGCAGCAGGCGGCCAGCAGCAGCGCAAAAAGCGGGGCAAGGCGGACGTTGACGATGGTGGATGGGCGGAAGAAGTGCATGCGGGGCATTGTCCCCTATCGAGTCAGCGTGTCAAGGGCCTTCAGCGTTTCAAACGCTTTGGCGGCGCCTTGCGCCGGGGCATGGGCCCGGCAAGCGCAGAACAGTCACCGGCGCCCGGGGCGGACGTTCAGGCCTGCCCGTCGTCCGCCAGAGGCCGCCCCGAGGCCTTGGGGGGCTGTTCAAGGTGCGCCATGCCTGTTAGGAGGGGAGCCATGTCCCGCACCCTTGAAGGAGGCTCCTATGCGCCCCTGGCAGAGAATTCTGGCCCTGTTGGCCGCCCTGTGCGCGGCGCTGCTCCTTGCCGGCTGCGGCAGGGACCCGGTCATCGAACGCGTGGACGTGACCTGGACCAGCCTGGACCCCGCGCCGCGCTGGGGCCTGTATCCGGGCTACCGCCAGGAGCTTGAGTTCCGCAAGCGCTCGTCCTACCAGGTGGACGTGTACGTGGGCGGCAAGAAGGTCACCGGCGGGGCCGTGGGCGACACGGGCTATTCCCTGGCCTTTCTGCCCGGCATGGGCGCGCTCGACATCGAGGCCGAGGCCGCCGGGCCGAAGGGGCTCATCATCTTCGTGACCCTGAAGAACGAGAAGGGCGAGAGCCGCCGCCTGCCCTGCCTGAAGATCGAGCGCAACGACGAGAAGATCTGGTTCGAGGTGCCGAAGCAGTAGCCGAGGCCCCGTCTGCGCGAAAGGGTCCGAAGCCCTTCGGCCTCTAATGCCGGAAGGTCTCCAGCGCGCGGCGGATGCGGCCCGAGGGGTCGGCCAGGGCCAGGGCCTGGGCAAAGGCCTCGGCCTCGCCCTGCTGCGCGGCCAGCTGCGCGCCCAGGGCCAGCTCGGACAGGCCCGCGTCGGGCCGGAACACGCGCAGGTCGCACAGCCCCGTGGCCAACCCCACGCGCCAGTCGTCCGGGGCGCGCAGGCCCAATTCCGAAAGCGCGCCCAGGCGCAGCACCTCCGCGCCCCAGGTCCCGGCCAGGCTGGCCTCGGAGCGGCGCAGCGCGTCCAGGTCGTCGGGCGCCAGGACCGTGGCCCAGTGCAGGCACTCCGCCCCGCAGGCGGGAAGGTGCTTTCCCGCATCAAAGGAGAAGCCCCCGTGGCTGGCCGGGCCGTCCTGGCCCAGGCGCTCGGCCCAGGCCAAAAGCAGGGCCACGGGCCACGGGCGGCCGGCCTCGGCCGGGCTGCCGCCGGGCAGCTCCACTCCGG
>JAHJLB010000017.1 GCA_018822105.1 Pseudomonadota bacterium | reverse complement strand
CGGCCAGCGGCCTGCTGGCCCCGGCGGTCCCGGCGGCTACGCCCCGAGGCCTTCCGGCCCCGGCGGTCCCGGCGGCTATCCCCGGCCCAGCAGCAGCGCCCCCGGCAGCAGCTACGGCCAACGCCCGGCCGTGCCCGGAGCGGCCCCCGCCATCCCCCCGAAGGAGGGCGAGGAGAGCCGGCGCAGGAAGGAACGCCGTGTGGTGGACTTCCCCGGCAGCAGCACCAGCGAAGAGGCCCGCCGCAAGGCCGGCGCCGCTGTGGCCAAGAAAAAGACCAGTTTCGCGCCCGCGCCCATCGTGAGTGAGGACGGCGACGCGCCCATGCGCCTCAAGTCCTCGCGCCGCAAGAAGCACCGCGGCGGAACCGAGCAGCGTGAAGAGGCCGTCAAGGCCATCGGCAAGCGCAAGATCCGCATCGACGAGCACATCCGCCTGTCCGACCTGGCGCACCAGATGGGCATCAAGGCCCAGGCCATCATCAAGGCCCTGTTCGCCATGGGCGTCATGGCCACCATCAACCAGGCCCTGGACATGGACACCGCCACCCTGCTGGCCAGCGAGTTCGGGCACGAGGTGGAGAACGTCTCCTTCGACGAGCAGGAATTCCTGGCCGTCACCGCCACGGACGCCCCCGAGGACATGAAGCCCAGGCCGCCCGTGGTCACCATCATGGGCCACGTGGACCACGGCAAGACCTCGCTGCTCGACGCCATCCGCAAGACCAGCATCGCCTCCGGCGAGGCGGGCGGCATCACCCAGCACATCGGCGCGTACCACGTCGCCACCAACCGGGGCGAGGTCTCCTTCCTCGACACCCCGGGCCACGAGGCCTTCACCACCATGCGCGCCCGCGGCGCCCAGGTGACCGACATCGTCGTGCTCGTGGTCGCCGCCGACGACGGCGTCATGGACCAGACCCGCGAAGCCGTGAACCACGCCAAGGCCGCCAATGTGCCCATCGTGGTCGCGGTGAACAAGATCGACAAGGAAGGGGCCAACCCGGACCGCGTGAAGCGCGAACTGGCCGAGTTCAACCTGGTGCCCGAGGAATGGGGCGGAACCACCATCTTCGCCAACGTCTCGGCCAAGCAGCGCGTCGGCCTGGACGAGCTTTTGGAGATGATCCTCCTGCAGGCCGAGGTCATGGAGCTCAAGGCCAACCCGAACAAGCCCGCCCGCGGGCACATCGTGGAGGCCAAGCTGGACAAGGGCCGCGGCCCCCTGGGCACGGTGCTCATCCAGGACGGCACCCTGAAGAACGGCGACGCCTTCGTCTGCGGCACCGTGCACGGCAAGGTGCGCGCCATGTTCAACGACCAGGGCAAGAAGATCAAGCAGGCCGGGCCCTCCATCCCGGTGGAGATCCAGGGCTTTGACGTGGTGCCCGAGGCCGGCGACGAGTTTGTGGTGGTGGCCGACGACAAGGTGGCCCGCAAGATCGCCGAGACCCGCATGTCCAAGCAGCGCGAGAAGGATCTCGTGGGCAAGAGCAAGGTCACCCTGGAATCCTTCCTGCTGTCCAAGCCGGCCAACGAGGCCAAGACCCTGAACCTGGTGCTCAAGGCCGACGTGCAGGGCTCCCTCGAGGCCATCACCGAGGCCCTGAACAAGCTCTCCACCGAAGAGGTCAAGATCCAGGTGGTGCACGGCGGCACGGGCGGACTCACCGAATCCGACATCCTGCTGGCCTCGGCCTCGCAGGCCATCATCATCGGCTTCAACGTGCGTCCCACGGCCAAGGTCAAGGACATGGCCGACAGCGAGCATGTGGAGATCCGCTTCTACGACATCATCTACAAGCTCGTGGGCGAGATCAAGGACGCCATGAGCGGCATGCTCGCCCCGGACATCCTGGAGGTCTACCTGGGCCAGGCCGAGGTGCGCGAGATCTTCACCGTGCCCAAGGTCGGCACCGTGGCAGGCTGCGGCGTGGCCGACGGCAAGCTCACCCGCGCCGCCAAGGTGCGCCTGCTGCGCGACGGCGTGGTCATCTACACCGGCCAGCTCTCCTCGCTCAAGCGCTTCAAGGACGACGCCAAGGAAGTCCTGAAGGGCTATGAATGCGGCGTGGGCCTGGAAAACTTCAACGACATCAAGGTCGGCGACGTCATCGAGGCCTTTGAGACCAAGGAAGTGGCCAGAAGCCTTGACTAGGATTCCGGCAGGGCATTGCCGGCCACGGGCAACAGGGATACATGATTATTGGCGTATTGACGCTGGAATTCCGTCTGCACGGGAACGCCTCGCTGAAAGGCAAGCGCCAGGTGGCCCAGAGCCTGAAGCAGAAGCTGCGCAACACCTTCAATGTGTCCGTTGCCGAGGTGGAGGCCCAGGAGGCACACCAGAAGCTGGTGCTGGCCGTGGTGACTGTGGCCGGGGACACGGCCAGGGTGGAGAGCCTGCTGGCCAAGGCCCTGGCCCTGGTCGAGGCCATATCCCCGGCAGAACTGGTGCGCTGCGAAACCGAAGTGTTCAGCAGCAGCGGAGAGGCTTAACATGAAGACGTCAGGCAGCAGAAGGTCCATCCGCCTCGCCGACCAGATTCTGCGGGAACTGGCCACCATGCTCGTGGAGGAGGTCCAGGACCCCCGCCTTGAGCTGGTCAGCCTCACCGGCTGCAAGCTCAACGCGGACATCAGCATCGCCCTGGTCTCCTTCTCCGTGGGCGGCGGCGCCGAACGCCGCGCCCAGGCCCTGGAGGGCCTGAACAAGGCCAAGGGGTTCCTGCGCTCGGGCCTGGCCAGGCGGTTGAACATGCGCTCCCTGCCGGAGCTGCGTTTCGCCCACGACGATTTCCTTGA
The DNA here is from genome assembly GCA_018822105.1 of Pseudomonadota bacterium. Lineage (GTDB taxonomy): Bacteria > Desulfobacterota > Desulfovibrionia > Desulfovibrionales > Desulfovibrionaceae > Humidesulfovibrio. The sequence continues at coordinate 11,112 of JAHJLB010000017.1, read as the reverse complement.
GGACATGGTCTATGCAAAGCCCAGTCGCCAAGATAGCTGACCTCATCCGCAGGACGGACCGCTTCCTGGTGTCCTCCCATGCAAACCCGGACGGCGACGCCATCGGCTCCACGGTGGCCCTGGGCCACATCCTGGCCGCGCAGGGCAAGGACTTCGCCCTGTACAACCCCTCGGGCCTGCCCAAGCAGTACGACTGGCTGCAGCTCCCCGGCCCCATCCACACCACCCTGGCCGGGGCCGAGGCCAACTGGCTTTTCGTGCTGGACTGCGGCACCCAGCAGCGCGTGGGCGAGGAGCTCTACCGGGTCATGGGCTCGCGGCCCATCGCCAACGTGGACCATCACCTGGGCAACCCCATGTTCGGCCAGTTCAACTGGGTGGACGTCAGCTACCCGGCGGTGACGGCCATGATCGCCGACCTGGCGGACGAGCTGGGCATCCCGCTCACCGGCCCCCTGGCCGAGGCAATCTACCTGGGCCTGGTCACGGACACCGGCTATTTCACCTATGACAACACCACCCCCTCTGTCATGGAGCTGGCCGCGCGCCTCATCCGCCTGGGGCTGAATCCGGGCCGGGTCAACGCCAAGATCCGCAACCAGTGGGGCCTGAGCCGCTTCCGCCTCTGGGGCGAGAGCTTCGCCACCACGGAGCTGTTTTTCGGCGGGCAGCTGGCGGTGGCCCACGTGACCCTGGGCATGCTGGAGCGCACCGGCTCCACGGCAGCAGACTGCGAAGAGATCGTCAGCTTTCTGCGCCGCCTGCGCGACACCCGGGCGGCGGCCATCCTGCGCGAGGAGCCGGACGGCTCGTACAAGTTCAGCCTGCGCTCCACCGGGCCGGACAATGTGCAGGCCGTGGCGGCCCTGTTCGGGGGCGGCGGGCACCGCAACGCCGCCGGCGGCACCATCGCCGCCGACCTGGAAACGGCCAGGACGCGCCTGATCGAGGCCCTTGGCGAAAGCCTGGGTCTGGTGTAGAGAGGTGGGCAGACGGCACAAGAGGAGCGAAGCCCAGCTGGACGGCCTGCTGGTGCTCCACAAGCCCAGCGGACCGACCTCGGCCGGGTGCCTGAACAGCATCAAGCACGGGCTGGGGCAGAGCAAGATCGGCCACGCCGGCACCCTCGACCCCCTGGCCGAAGGCGTGCTGCTTGTGCTCCTGGGCCGCGGCACCAAGCTGGCCGGGTATCTGACCAGCGGCGACAAGGTCTACAGCGGGCAGATGCGCCTGGGCGTGACCACCGACACCTTTGACATGCAAGGCAAGGTGGTGGCCGAGGCCGGGCTCGAAAATATTTCGCCGGAAGACGTACGGAAGGCGATCCTGTTCTGGAAGGACCTCACGGAACAGGAGGTGCCCGCTTACTCCGCGGCCAAGCACGAGGGAAAGCCCCTCTACGAGCTCGCCCGCAAGGGCGAGGCGGTGCCGGTCAAGGAGAAGCGGATCGAGATTCATGAGGTCGAACCGCTGGAGATTGAGCTTCCCACAGCAAGGTTCAGGGTGCGTTGCCTGGCGGGCACGTACATTCGATCCCTGGTCCACAGCTTGGGGATACGGCTAGGCTGCGGCGCAGCCCTTGCCCAGCTCACGCGGGAGGCCTGCGAGCCCTATGGGCTTGCGGCCGCCTACAGCCTGGATGCGGTTCTTGGCGAGCCGGAGCTTTTGCCCCAGCGGGTCATCCCGCTGGCCAAGATGCTCCCGCACTGGCGCAGCATCGCCCTTTCCCCCACCCTGGCCGCCCTCGTGAAGAACGGGGCCTGGCTGCCGGTGGGCGGACCCAGCGGACAAGAGCTTCTCGGAAACTCCGGGGAGCAGGTCATGCTGGTCGAGGAAGGCGGCGAACCCGTTGCGCTGGCGCAGGCCACGGTCAAGGACGGCATCCTGCGCTGGATGATACTGCGTGGGCTCTGGCAAGACGGCGCTGCGGCGACCTGAACGGGAAGCTCCCGGCACAACCCGGACACGGCTGTCAAAGCCGCCCGGAAATGGAGGATACTGCTGTGGTCATGACGCCTGAAGGAAAGACCAAAGTCATCGAGGACTTCAAGACCCACGATGGCGACACCGGCTCCCCAGAGGTGCAGGTGGCGCTTCTGACCGAGCGCATCACGTACCTGACCGGACACTTCAAGGTGCACAAGAAGGACTTCCACTCCAAGACCGGCCTGCTCAAGCTGGTCGGCCAGCGCCGGAAGCTTCTCAACTACCTGAAGAGGAAGGACGTTCAGCGCTACCGCGATCTCATCGCGCGCCTGGGCATCCGCAAATAGGACAACGACCCGCGCGGGCGGGGGCGCCGAAAAGCGCCCCCGCCCGCACGGACCAACCCCCACGGGCGCGGTTGTCGCGTCCGCCAGAACTCGCCCATGACGCAGAACTCGAATGAGACCCCCTTTAGTTGGCTGCGGAAAGCGTTTTTGCGTGCGCGAAACACCCTGCGCGCAAGAGCCCTTCCCCAAGCCGATTAAACTCCGGGCACAGAGCAGGCGTCTGGGCGACAACAGTACAAGGAACACATATGCTTATCCCTTTTGAAAAGACACGTCTCACCGCACAGGTCGGCTCCATGGAGCTCATCTTCGAAACCGGCAAGATGGCCAGACAGGCCAGCGGCTCGGTCTGGGTCCAGTCCGGCGGCACCGTGGTCCACGTCACGGCCGTCAACCAGCACCTGGAGATCGACCGCGGCTTCTTCCCCCTGACCGTGAACTACCAGGAGATGTCCTACGCCGCCGGCCGCATCCCCGGCAGCTACTTCCGCCGCGAGATCGGACGGCCCAGCGAGCGCGAGACCCTGGTCTCCCGCCTCATCGACCGGCCCATCCGCCCCCTGTTCACCAAGGGCTTCCGCGACGAGGTCCAGATCATCGCCACGGTGCTCTCCGCCGACGACACCATCAACCCCGACGTGCTGGCCATCACCGGCGCCTCGGCGGCCCTGCACCTCTCGCACATGCCCTTTGAGGGCCCCATCGCCGGCGCCCGCGTGGGCTACGTGAACGGCGAGTTCGTGCTCTTCCCGAGCTACAAGCAGATCGCCAATGAGAGCAAGCTGAACCTCATCTTCGCCGCCACCCGCGACGCCATCGTCATGGTCGAGGGCGGAGCGGAGTTCGTGAGCGAGGAGCTGGTGGTCGACGCCCTGGAATGGGCGCACAAGCAGCTCACCCCGGTGTTCGACATGCAGGACGAACTGCGCCGCCTGGTGGGCAAGCCCAAGCTCGAAGTGGTGGCCCCGGTTCTGAACGAGGCCGTTGTGGCCTGCGTCGAGGAGATCGCCACCCCGGGCCTCAAGGCCGCCTTCGCCATGACCGAGAAGGCCCCGCGCCGCGAGGCCAAATCCGCAGCCAAGGCCCTGGCCCTGGACGCCGTGGCCGCCAGGTTCCCGGATGACTCCGAGGCCCTGCGCCAGGCCGGCACCGTGGTCGGCTCCCTGGAGAAGAAGATCGTGCGCGAGCGCGTGCGCGCCGAGAAGGTCCGCATCGACGGCCGCGACCTGACCACCGTGCGGCCCCTGTCCATCGAGGCCGGCACCCTGCCCATGACCCACGGCTCGGCCCTGTTCACCCGTGGCGAGACCACGGCCCTGGCCGTTGTCACCCTGGGCAGCTCGCGCGACGAGCAGCGCATCGAGACCCTGGTGGGCGAAGACACCAAGCGCTTCATGCTGCACTACAACTTCCCGCCCTACTGCGTGGGCGAAGTGCGCATCCTGCGCGGACCCAGCCGCCGCGACATCGGCCACGGCGCCTTGGCCGAACGCTCCATGCTCCCGGTGCTGCCCAACTCCGACGACTTCCCCTTCACCCTGCGCGTGGTCAGCGAGGTCATGGACTCCAACGGCTCCTCCTCCATGGCCACCATCTGCGGCGCGAGCCTGGCGCTCATGGACGCCGGCGTGCCCATCACCGAGCCCGTGGCCGGCATCGCCATGGGCCTCATGAAGGAAGGCGACGAATACATCGTGCTCACGGACATCCTCGGAGACGAGGACGCCCTGGGCGACATGGACTTCAAGGTGGCCGGAAGCGCCCGCGGCATCACCGGCATCCAGATGGACATCAAGATCATGAGCGGCATCCCCTACGACGTGCTGCGCCGCGCCCTGGCCCAGAGCCGCGACGCCCGCCAGCACATCCTGGAGCACATGGCCATGTGCCTGGCCGCCCCCCGGCCGCAGCTCTCCGAGCTGGCTCCGCAGATGGAGGTCGTGTTCATCAATCCCGAAAAGATCCGCAGCGTCATCGGACCCGGCGGCAAGAACATCAAGGCCATCACCGCCGAGACCGGAGCCTCCATCGACATCGAGGATTCCGGCAAGGTGGCCATCTTCGCGCCCACCAGCGAGAGCCTGAAGAAGGCCAAGGCCATGGTGCAGTATTACGACCAGACCCCGGAGCCGGGCCGCAACTACCTGGGCACCGTGCGCAAGATCCTCGAGGTCGGCGCCCTGGTGGAGATCCTGCCCGGGGCCGAGGGCATGCTGCACGTGTCCCAGCTGGACATCGAGCGCATCGAGAACGTCACCGACATCCTGCAGCTGGGCCAGGAAGTCTGGGTCAAGGTCATCGAGCTGGAGGCCAACGGCCGCATCCGCCTCTCGCGCAAGGCCTGGCTCATGGAGCAGGCTGGCGAGACCATCAACATCGACGACTTCCGCCGCCCGCCCGCGCGTGAAGGCGACCGTGACCGCGGACGTGGCGGCGACCGTGACCGCGGCGGACGTGACCGCGACCGCGGACCGCGCCGCTAGACCAGGCAATTGAACGGGGCTGCCCCCGGCGTCCACAGGCTCTCGGGCCGGACGCCTGGGGCAGCCCTTTTTTTGCGGGCAACTGGCAAAGGGCGCTAGCCGGCGGGCTCCTTGAGCACCGCGTCCGCGGCAAAGGCCGTGATGTCCCAGGGCAGCCGCTTTCTGGCGCGCTCCAGGGCAAAGGCCTCCACCTCCTGGTGCCAGGCGGCGAAGTCGCGCACCAGCTGGCTCGCCAGGGGGGTCAGCTCGTAGCCCTTGCGGCCCGCGGCCTTGACCAGAAGCGGCTCGCCCAGGGCCTCCTCGGTGCGCTTGATGCGCCCCCAGGCCGCGCGGTAGCTCATGCCCAGGGCCTTGGCGGCCTGGTTCAGCGAACCCAGCAGGGTCACCATCTCCAGAAGCTGCGCCCGGCCCAGGCCGAAGAGCATGCCGCCCTCGGACTCCAGCCAGAGATGCACGCGCAGGATGGATTTGCCTGGATGCGCAGCGTCATGCCTGCGTTTCGGTGTGCGGCCCATGGTCCCTCCTCCCCTTGTGCGCGGTGCGCGCGGTTAGCTGTGCCAGAACTGGCATAACACAACCCGAGGGCAAAGAAAATCCCGGCGCGCCCCTTGGCAGGCTTGAAATCGTGCCTACCTTTCCCGCTTGCGGCCACCGCGCCCCTGCACCAGAACCACCGGACCCCATGCAGACCGAGCCCGCCCAAAACACCACCCGCCTCATCTGGAGCCTGTCCTGGCCCCAGATCCTGATGATGCTCTTCCACTTCCTCATCGGGTTCGTGGACGTCTGGGTGGCCGGGCAGATCGACTACCGGGTGCAGGCGGCCCTGGGCATCATCACCCAGTCCCTGTTCTTCTTCCTGGTCATCGCCACGGCGGTGGCCGGCGGCGGGGTGGCGGCCATCAGCCAGTCCCTGGGAGCGGGGCGCATCTTGCGCGCCGAGCGCTACATCGGCCTGTGCCTGGCCACCGCCGCGGTCTTCGGCCTGGCCTTCCCCCTGGCCGGGCTGCCGGCCAAGGGCCTGTTCGTGCGCCTGCTCCAGGTGCCCCAGGACATCGCCCCGCTGACGGAATACGTGCTCGAGGTCTTCCTGTTCACCCTGCCGCCCTACTACATGCTCATCGTGCAGAACGCGGTGTTCCGCGCCCGCAGGCAGGTCCTGGTGCCGCTCTACGCCATGATCCTGGTCACCGCGGTCAACACCCTGGGCGACCTGGGCCTGGGCCTGGGCCTCTGGGGCCTGCCCAGGCTGGGCATCAAGGGCCTTGTCTGGTCCACGTTCTTCTCCATCTGCCTGGGCGCGGCCTTCGGCCTGTTCATGCTGCGCCGCGAAGGCGTGCTGCGCCGCCAGATCTTCGCGCCCTGGCGCTGGGTGCGCTGCGCCTATCCGTATCTCTTCAAGGTGGCCTGGCCCGCCGGGCTCATGCAGGTGGTCTGGCATTCCGGCTATCTGGTGCTCTTCGCCATCACCGCCAGCCTGCCCCAGGACAGCGTCCTGGCCCTGGCGGGCATGGCCGCCGGCGCGCGGGTGGAGTCCATCCTGTTCCTGCCGGCCTTTGCCCTGAACCTCACGGCCAGCATCCTGGTGGGACATTTTCTGGGCGCGGGCAAGCCCGAGGAGGCCCGCCGCGTGGGCCTGCGCATCCTGGGCATCGGCCTGGCCGGCATCGCCGTGGTGACCCTGCTGCTCTGGACCGTGCTGGACCCGGTGGCCGGGTTCATCGCGCCCAATCCCGCGGTCAAGGCCCATGCCCTGGAGTATCTGACCTGGAACATGCTGGCCATCCCCTTCACCCTGACCACCATGATCCTGGCCGGGGCCCTGGGCGGGGCCGGGGCCACGCTGTACAACCTGCTGGGCATGGGCCTGGGAACCTGGCTGGTGCGCCTGCCCCTGGCCTTCATCCTGGGGCACCTGGTCCTCGGCCGGGCCACGGGCGTGTGGATCTCCATGCTGGCCTCCCAGGCTTGCCAAGCGGCCATCTTATACTACATCTTCACGCGCAAGGACTGGCAGCGCTTCGCCATGTACAAAACACGCAACGGAAGCATCCTATGACCAGAGAACTTTTGTTTGAGCCCATCGGCCTGGACCGCCAGGCCGACTACAAGGCCGCCTTGGCCGCCTGCCCCCAGGTGACCTCGGACTACGCCTTCGCCAACCTTTACGGCTGGGCCGAGCACTACGCCATGTCCTGGCACTTCGCCCACGGCCTGGTCTGGCTCAAGCAGTCCGAACCCGGCGAGACCTGCTGGGCGCCCGTGGGCGACTGGACCGCGGTGGACTGGGCCGGGCTCTCCTGCCTTGCCGGGCCCAAGCGCTTCACCCGCGTGCCCGAGGCCCTTCTCGGCCTCTGGCAGCAGGCCTTTGCCGGACGCCTGCGTTTCCAGGAGGCCCGCGAGCATTTCGACTACGTGTACTCCGTGCCGGAACTGGTGGAGCTCAAGGGCAACAAGTTCCACAAGAAAAAGAACCTGCTGCGCCAGTTCGAAAAGGGCGAGATCTTTGAATACACCCCCATGCAGGCCGATTGCGTGGAGGAGGTTCTGGACATGCAGGCCGAATGGCACGGCTGGCAGGAGCACCCCTCCGAGGCCCTGGTGGCCGAGAACCACGCCATCTCCCGCGTGCTCAAGGACTTCGACCGGCTCAAGAGCCTGCTGGGCGGCACCATACGCATCGCCGGCAAGGTCGTGGCCTACACCGTGGGCGAGCGCCTGGGCCAGGACACCCTGGTCATCCATTTCGAGAAGGGCGACACGCGCTTCAAGGGCATCTACCAGGCCATCAACAAGCACTTCCTGGCCGCACAGGAGGACCGCTTCAGCCTGGTGAACCGCGAGCAGGACCTGGGCGACGAGGGCCTGCGCAAGGCCAAGATGTCGTACAACCCGTTGTCGTTCATGAAGAAGTATGATGTGGAACTGCTTTAGCCCGGTCAACGGCGGGAGCCGGGGCAATATTCCTTTGGGGTCCGGGAGGCAACGCCCCCCGGCCGCCGGTGGCTGTGTCCAATCCACCTTGCTGCTGCCATGACCGCCGTCCGCCCACGCCTCGTGGTCCTGGGCCTGGACGGCCTGCCCCTGGCCCTGGCCCGGGTTTTGGCCCCGCGTTTGCCGAACCTGGCGCGCCTGGCGGCCCAGGCCGGCTGCATCGAGGCCGAGCTGCCGGAGCTTTCCCCCGTGAACTGGACCAGCTTCTTCACCGCCGAGGGACCGGGCGAGCACGGGGTCTACGGCTTCACGGTCCTGGACCCGGCCAGCTACAGCCTGCGCATCGCCAATTTCCGCGACGTGCGGGTGCCCACCATCTTCGACCGGCTGGGGGAGCGCGGGCTGGCGTCGCGGGTCTTGAACCTGCCGAACATGGCCCCGGCGCGGCCCTTGCGCGGCATGCTCGTGGCCGGATTCGTGGCCGAGGGGCTGGAGTCCGCCGTCTATCCCCCCTTTCTCCTGGGCCCGCTGAAAGCGGCCGGCTACCGCGTGGAACCCGACACCACGCGCGGTGCGGCCGAGCCGGAATACCTGCTGGACGAACTGCGGAGGTCTTTGGCCGCCCGCCGGGCCGCCCTGGACCTCCTCTGGCCGGACCTCGCCTGGGACCTCTTCGTCTGCGTGCTCACCGAGACCGACCGCCTGTTCCATTTCCTGCTCCCCGCGGTGGAGCGCCCGGAGCACCCGCTGCACGAGGCCTGCCTGGCGTTCCTGGCCCGGTGGGACGAGCTCCTGGGCGAGATCCTGGCGCGCTATGACGCCCTGCCGGAGCCCAAGCGCCTCCTGGCCCTGGCCGACCACGGCTTTTGCGCGCTCACGCAGGAGGTGGACGTGAACCGCGTTCTCGTGGAGACCGGATTCCTGCGCCTGGCCCGCCCGGCCCGCGACGAATGGGACGCTGGCGTCATCGGCCCCGAGAGCCGCGCCTTCGCCCTGGACCCCGGCCGCATCTACCTCCACCGCCAGGTCCGCTTTGCGCGCGGCCGCGTGGTCCGGGCCGACGCCCCGGCCCTCGCCCGGGACCTGCGGGACGTGCTTCTGGGGTTGACCTTCCAGGGGCGGCGGGTCATGAACAGGGTGCTGGACGGGCGGGAGCTGTACCACGGCCGGGCGGCGGCCGACGCCCCCGATCTGGTCTGCGTGCCGGAGCCGGGCTTTGACCTCAAGGCCAAGTTCGACCGCGGCCTCGCCTTCGGCCTGCATGGGCGGTTCGGCATGCACCGGCCCGAGGACGCCTTCTTTTACGACAGCGCAGGCGGTTTTCTCGCCGGCAGGCCGGTGCGCGTGCGCGACGCGGGCCGCCTCGTCCTCGACCATTTCGGCATCGGCAACCTTTCAGGCGGGATCACCACATGAGCGTCAGCGCATGAGCATTGATTTTGAGCGCGAACTGAACCCGGCCCAGCTGGACGCCGTCATGCACGTGCATGGCCCGGTGCTGGTCATCGCCGGGGCGGGCAGCGGCAAGACGCGCACCATCGTCTACCGCCTGGCCCGGCTGGTGCAGGAGCATGTACAGCCGGAGAACATCCTGCTCTTGACCTTCACCCGCCGCGCCGCGCACGAGATGCTCAACCGCGCCGGGAGCATCATGGGCCGCCCGCTCACCGGGGCCAGCGGCGGCACCTTCCATTCCTTCGCCTACGGCGTGCTGCGCCGCCACGCGGCAGAGGCCGGGTACCCCCTGGGCCTGACCCTCATGGACCGCTCGGACTGCGAAGACCTCCTGGGCGAGATCAAGGCGCACCTGGACCTGGGCCGGGGCGACCGCTCCTACCCCAAGCGGGCCACCCTGGCCGACATCCTCACCAAGTCCCGCAACAAGGAGCTGGACATCGGCGCCGTGCTGGACCGCGAGGCCTACCACCTGCTGCCCTACCAGGCGGACATCGAACGCCTGGGGGCCGAGTACGACAAGGCCAAGCGCGCCCAGGGCCTCATGGACTACGACGACCTGCTCTTCGGGCTTGAGCGCCTCCTGGTGGAGCATCCGGAGATCAAGGACTCCCTGCGCCGCAGGTATCCCTTTGTCATGGTGGACGAGTACCAGGACACCAACCTGGTGCAGGCGCGGCTGGTGCGCCTGCTGGCCGGGTCCAGGGGCAACGTCATGGCCGTGGGCGACGACGCCCAGTCCATCTACGCCTTTCGCGGCGCCGTGGTGGCCAACATCCTGGACTTCCCGCAGATCTTCAAGGACGCCCGGCTCATCCGCCTGGAGAAGAACTACCGCTCGGTGCAGCCCATCCTGGACCTGACCAACTGCGTGCTCTCCGGGGCCAGGGACAAGTACGACAAGCGCCTCTACGCCCACCGCACCGGCGGCGCCATGCCGCGCATCATCCAGTCCCTGAGCGACCAGTCCCAGGCCACCCAGGCCGTGAGCCTCATCACGGACATGGCCAGCCGCCACCCCATGCACGAGATCGCCGTGCTCTTCCGCGCCGGGTACCAGTCATATTCCCTGGAAGTGGCCCTGACCCGCGCGGGCCTGCCCTACCGCAAATACGGCGGGGTGCGCTTCCACGAGGCCGCCCACGTCAAGGACATCCTGGCCTACCTGCGCCTGGCCGCCAACCCGGCGGACATGCTGGCCTGGCAGCGGGTGCTGGGGCTTTTGAAGGGCGTGGGCGGCAAGACCGCGTCCCGGATCGCCACGGCGCGGCTCTCCGGCGATGAGGAGGCCATGCGCAAGTTCGTCAAGCGCTTCCCGGACCTCGCCGGCCTGCTGGCCGAGCTGGAGGCCCTGCGCCGCCTGACCCACGCGCCCGCCAGCGCCCTGGACCGGGCCATGACCACCTACGCCCCGCTGCTCGTGACCACCTACCCGGACGACTATCCCAAGCGCCAGGCCGGTCTGGAGCAGCTGGCCCAGATCGCAGTGAACTACGCCACGGTGGAGGACTTCCTGGCCGACCTGTGCCTGGACGGCTCGCCCACGGACGAGGAGAGCGCCCTGGGCGCGGTGGTGCTCTCCACCGTGCATTCGGCCAAGGGCCTGGAGTGGCGGGCGGTGATCCTGATCGACCTGGTGGAGGACCGTTTCCCGTCCAAAAAGGCCATGCAGCGCCAGGAGGACATGGAAGAGGAGCGCCGGCTCATGTACGTGGCCTGCACCCGGGCCAAGGACGAGCTGGCCCTCATGGTGCCGGGCAGCCTGTACAACCGCTTCAACAACTGCCGCGAGCCCGCCACGCCAAGCCCCTTTGTGCTGGAGCTGCCGGAGGCCTGCGCCGAGCGCTTCACCGAGACCTTTTCCGGCGGGCTGCGCCGCAAGGATGAGCGGCCGACCTCGGTGCTGGAGGCCGCGGCCGAGGGCCGCCTCGCGCCGGTGGTCTGCCCGGAGCTGCCCGCGCGCCCGG
>JAHJLB010000016.1 GCA_018822105.1 Pseudomonadota bacterium | reverse complement strand
CCTGCCGGGCCTCGCCGGGGTGCTGCGCGTGGGCGGCGCCGGCGGCGGCGCGGCCGCGGGCCAGGGCCAGGGCTTCTTCCTGGCGCGCTTCGTCAGGCAGGATGGTGCGGCAAAGGGCGCCTTTGACGCGGGGCAGGGGGGCGCGGACATCGCCGGGCGCACGCTCCTTGCGCGGGACATCGCCTCGGCCGGGCCGCTCACGGCGGGCAATCTGCCGCCGGGCGAGGTCCGGGACTTCGGCGGGAAGGTCTATTTTCTGCACCAGGAGGCCCTCGGGCTCCTGGGCCGCAGCCCGGGCCTGCGCTGGCAGGGCCTGCCCCTGGGCACCATGTCCGGGGGGCGCTTCCGGCCCGACCCGCGCGCCCGGGTGCTTCTGCCCCGGCCCGAGGAGCTTCCGGCCTCCCAGCGTCTGGACGTGGACGAGCCCCGGCCCATCCTGGACCTCCTGGCCGGCCGCAGCCTGGAGCTTCCGGGCGAGGGCGGCCTGGCCGGGCTGTACTTCCGGGGCCTGCCCCTGGGGCTGGTCACCCGCAAGGGCCGCCGCCTGGTCTGGTCCAACCGCTAGGAATCCCGCCTATCTAGCGCGCCCGGCGCACGGCCCGGCCCAGGCGCAGCAGGGAGAGGCCCCAGGGCAGCGCCAGGAGCAAGAGCGTGGCGCCCCAGGCCCAGGCCGCCTGGTTCACCAGGCCCTCCTTGACCGGGATCACCGCCGCGCCCAGCACGAAGGTGCCCACCAGGAGCCATTCCTCGCGCGGGGTGCCCACGGGCCTGGGCGGCTCGCGCGTGGCCAGCAGCCGCACGGTCATGCACAGGGCCACGGGCAGGAACTGGGCCACCCGGAAGTCGCGGTAGCGCGGGTCCACCAGCAGGCCGAAGGTCAGGGCCAGGGCCGCCAGGCCGAAGACCAGGTCCAGCAGGCCCACGGCCAGGGCGCGGTCAAGGGGCCTGAGGCGCAGGGAGCGCAGGGCCTCCAGCCTTGCGATGACCGGGACCAGGGGCCTGGGGCCCTGGCCGTGGCCTGCGGCGGCGTCGGCCAGCTCGGAGAACACCAGCAGGCACAGCAGCGCCCCGCCCCCGGTCATGAGCGCCCCGCCGAGGACCCCGCCCGCGCCGAAGGCCAGGCGCAGGGACTGCTCCGCGCTGGCGGCCAGCAGGGTGCACAGGCCCTGGGCGGCCAGGGCCACCAGGGCGGTGCGCGCAAACCCCTGGGGGGGGCGCAGCAGCAGGGCCAGCCCGGTGAGCAGCGCCGCCGCGCCCGTGGACAGGGCGAAGGCCAGCAGCCAGTAGGGCTTTTCGCTCACCGGCCCGCGCAGGGAAAACTTGGCCCGGCGCTCCGTGTCGAGGAGCCCCCAGTTGCCGCCCACGGTGCCTTCCTGGCCGAACTTCCAGGGCTCGTCGAAGAGCTCGAAGATGTTGTAGTCGATGCCGCGCTCGTGGGCGGTGTTGATGATCTCGCGCACGAAGCGGGCCTGGGCCACGCGGCCGGGCACGGCGTCCCGGCGCACGCGGCCGGCGCTGGGCCAGCCGATCTCGCCGATGAGGATGGGCTTGCCGGGGTAGGCCGCGGCGATCTTGGCGTGGGCCTCAAGCATGTGCGCGATGACGTGGTCCAGCGCCGTGGGCGTGTTCTCCCAGTAGGGCAGCACGTGGATGGTGATGAAGTCCACCTCGGCCGCCACCTTGGGATACTGGAGCCAGAACTCCCAGACGTCGGCGTAGGTCACGGGCTGCCGGATGGCGGCCTTGACCCGGCGGATGTAGTCGATGAGCAGCTCCGGGGTGATCTCGCGCCTGAGCAGCACCTCGTTGCCCACCACCACGCGCTCCACGGCCCCGGGATACTCGTTGGCGGCCTTGATGAGCCCGGCGATCTCTTTTTCGTTGGACTCGAGGCTGGCCCCCACCCAGGCCCCCAGGATGACCTTGAGGCCGTGCCTCTGGGCCAGCTCCGGCACCGGGGCGAACTGGTTGGTGTTGGAATAGGTGCGGATGCGCGTGACGACCTTGGCGGCCACGGCCATGTCCTGCTCCAGCTGCCCGCGGGTGAAGCTCGCGCCGAAGGGGCTCTGGCCCGCGCGGTAGGGGCTGAAGGAGGCGCTCTTGACGCGGGGCCGGCCGTCGGCGCTCACGGCGTCGGGGATGTCCTGGGGGCGGCCCTGGAGCCACCAGAAGGCGAAATTGAGGGCCGTGGCCGCGCACAGGGCGACTGCGGCTGTGGCCAGGACGGCCAGGGTCTTGGTGAGGGGGCGCATGGGGTTCTCCGCCGGGGCCTTGGGCTGTGGCGGCGCTGCCGCAGGTTCCGGTGCGCCCAGCCTACGCTTCCGCCGCCGCGGACTCAAGGGCCGCGGGCCTGTCGGCGCCCACCAGCTCGCCTGCGTAGACGAAGCGGTTCTTGCCGCTGCGTTTGGCGCGGTACATGGCCTGGTCGGCCAGCTCCATGAGGGTGTTCGGCGCCGTGGCGTCCTGCGGGAACAGGGCGATGCCGATGGACACGCCCACGTGGACCTCCTTGCCGTCGATGAAGACCGGCTCGTTCACCGAGGCGATGACCCCCGAGGCCAGGCGGTCGGCCCCGTGGCAGTCGCAGGGCCAGGTCTCCATGAGCACGAATTCGTCTCCGCCCAGGCGCACGCAGTTTTCCGGGCGGCTCACGCAGCGGCGCAGGCGCTCGGCCACGGTCTGCAGCAGCACGTCCCCGGCCTGGTGGCCTAGGGTGTCGTTGACCTGCTTGAAGCCGTCCAGGTCGAGGAACATCAGGCCCAGGATGTGCTTGTGCTCCTGGGCGGACTCGATGAGCCGGGGCATGGCGTCGGTGAGGAAGAGGCGGTTGGGCAGGCCGGTCAGGGTGTCGTGGTAGGCGGCGTGGCGCAGGTCATGGACATCGCTCAGGTCCTTGACGATGCAGTAGAAGACCTCGTTGTCCGGGGAATAGAGCATGTTCCAGTTGAAGCGCTTGTAGCTGTTGTCCTCGCAGCGGAAGCGGAAGTCGAAGGTGGTGGTGGCGGCGTCGCTGGTGATGAGGGACTGGAACTGGGCCAGCACGCGCTCGCGGTCGTCGAAGTCCATGAACTCCAGGAGGTACTGGCCGCGCAGCACCTCGGGCCAGTGGCCGGAGGCCCGGGCCCAGGCGGAATTGGCCGCCAGGATGCACCCGTCCATGTCCACGGCCAGGGCCATGTCGTAGGAAAGCGCCATCCAGGCATAGCGTTCGATGCTGAACAGGTGCGAGAGGTATTCGCTGCTCGCGCCGTCTTCCAACAGTGCCTTTACATTCATGTTGGTGATGGGCTAGCATTTGTTTCGAAATAAGTCCATGTCCATGCCCCAGGAATGCGCAACTTCTCACACCGGGACGCCAGACATGCAGCCTCAGCCCCAGCCCCATTACGAGACCCTTTTCGTGGCCCGCCAGCCCGTGCTCGACGCCTCGCTGAACACCTGGGGCTATTTCCACTACTACCGGCGCTGCCTGGACCACACCTATTCCGAGTTCACCGACCCCCTGCAGGCCACCCTCTCGGTGATCCAGTGCCTGCCCGCCTGCATGGACACCTGCGCCCAGCCGCACAGGGCCCTCATCCACCTGCCCGGGCCGGCGCTGCTGGCGGGCATACCCAAGGCCCTGGGCGCCGGCTGCGTGCTGCCGGTCATCGCCTCCGACGAGCCCGCCGGGCCGGAGGCCCTGGACGCCCTGCGCGGCCTGCGCGCCGACGGCTACCAGCTGGCCCTGGACCTCTCCGGGCCGCTCTCCCCGGACAGCCCCCTGCTCGACCTGGCGACCATCGTCATCCTCGACGCGCACAGCCCCCCGGGCGGGGGCGCGGGCCTTGCGGCCACGGCCAAGGCCCTGCTGGGCCGGGGCCTGACCCTGCTGGCCAAGCGCGTGGAGAACCACGAGGCCGAGCGCCAGGCCCGGTCCTGCGGGTTCACCCTCTTTGCCGGGCATTTCTTCCGCGAGCCGCGCACCCGCTCCCACCGCAAGATCTCCGCGGCGGAGACCACCCGCCTGGCGCTTTTGGGCCTGCTGTCCCAGTCCGATCCGCCGGTGGACCATCTCGTGGCCAGCATCGAGTCCGACGCCTCGGTGTCCTACCGGGTGCTGGGCCTGCTCAACTCCGCGCACTTCGGCCTGCTGAAGAAGATCACCTCCGTGCGCCAGGCCGTGCTCCTGGCCGGCTGGACCACCCTCAGCGCCTGGCTGCGGGTCATGGTCATGGCCGACATGACCCCCTCCACCAAGGCCCGCGAGCTGCTGCACCTCTCGGCCCAGCGGGCCAAGTTCTTCGAGCTCCTGGCCATGGCCTCGGGCCGCCGCGAGCAGGCCGGCAGCCTGTCCCTGCTGGGGCTGTTCTCCCTGCTGCCGGCCATGCTCGACATGCCCATGGAGCGCATCCTGGAGCGGCTGGCCCTGGAGGAGACCCTGCGCCAGGGCCTCTGCGGCCAGGACGGCCCCTACGCCCCCTGGCTCGGCATGGCCCAGGCCATCGAGGACACCCGCTGGGACGACATGGCCCAGCACGCCCTGGAGCTGGCCCTGCCCACGGGCTCCGTGGCCGACGCCTACAACGAATCCTTCCAGTGGGCCGACAGGCTCCTTTCCGCCTTGCCCGCCCCCGCCGGCGGCAAGGGCGGCGCGAAGAGATAACCGCAGCGCGGCGCAACACAGACCGTTTCGAGGAGCCCCATGAGCACGCCCACCCCCTCCGATGTCATGACCCTGGCCGGGCTGGCCTTGGCCAACGGCCCCTGGCTGGCCGTCCGTCTGCGCCGCCTGGCCGAGCATTCGGGCCAGCCCCTGCCCGAGGCGATCATCGAGAGCGCCGTTTTGGGCAGCTCCCGCGTGCTGGCCGAGGTCATCGCGGCCGAGGGCCGCCCGGCGGTGAGCGCGGACCACCAGACCGACCCCGCCGCCCTGCAGGGCCGCGAGCAGGCCCAGGCCCACAGGCAGGCCGGACTGGACATGCCGGGCTCGCTGCGGGTGCTGCGCCTGCTGCGGCGGGATTTCGACGACCTGGTGCGCGAGTCCTGGGTGGACAAAGATTCCCGCGCCCGCGCCCACGAGGATGTGGAGCGCTTCTTCGAGCGCATGCTCATCGGCCATTTCCTGGCCTGGGCCGGCAGCGTGGCCCCGCCGCCGCCCTCCCAGCTGCCGCCGCCCTCCCCGTCGGCCGCCGCGGCCGCCGCGGCCGAGGTCGAACGCCTTTCCGGCCTGCTGGCCCAGCGCGAAAGCGAGCTGGGCAAGGCCATGGACGCCGTGCGCCAGGCCTCGTCCAGCCTGCGCAAGTCCAGGGAGCGCGCGCGCACCCTGGCCGCCGAGATCTCCCAGGCCCAGGCCTGGGCCAAGACCCAGGTGCAGGCCCAGGAGGCCCTCAAGGCCGAGCTGGAGGCCGTCAAGGCCCGGGCCGGAGCCGGGGCCGACGCCGCCCTTCAGGGCCGGCTGGAGGCGCGCCTGGACGCCCTCCAGGCCAGCGCCAAGGCCCAGGAGGCCCAGCGCGCCGAGCTTGAGGAGCGCCTGGCCGTGGCCCAGTCCGCCCTGGGCGCCCAGCGCGAGGTGGAGGAGGCTCGGGAAATGGCCCTGCGCGAGATCGACAGCGCCCGGGCCGAGGCCGAGGCCGCCCGCGAGGAGCTGCGCCGCGTCCGGGACTCGGTGCAGGAGGCCGTCGACAAGGCCGAGGGGCAGGCCCTGCTGGCCCAGCGCGAGGTGGAGGAGGCCAGGGCCCAGGCCCGGCGGGACGTGGACAGCGCCCGGGCCGAGGCCGAGGCCGCCCGCGAGGAGCTGCGCCGCGCCCACGAGGCCCAGGCCACCCTGGCCTCCGAGGCCGAGGCCATGCGCCTGCGCCTGTCCGAAACCGGCTCGCGCATGGCCGAGGCCAGGCAGGAGGAGGAGGGCGGCCTCCAGGCCCGGCTGGCCCAGGTCCAGGAGCGCGCCAGCGCCCTGGAGGCCAAGCTGCGCGAGGCCCGGCAGAACATCCAGGGCCTGAACGAGCGGCTGGCCGAGCAGGAAAGCCTGCACGCCTTCAAGGACGAGCGCATGGGCGAGCAGTCCCGCGCCGTGCTGGAGACCCAGGAGCTGCTGGTGCGCCTGGGCGCCACCAAGGACGAGATCATTTCCCGCGCCCAGGCCGCGGAGGCCGGGCGCGAGCAGATGCAGGCCGAGCGCGACAAGGCCAGGGCCGAGCTCAAGAAGGCGCAGGGCGAACTCGCCGCCGCGCGCAAACAGCTGGAGCAGGCCGGCGCGGCCCGCGCCGAGGCCGACACCCTGAGCGCGGAGCTGGCCCGGGTCCGGCCGGAGCTGGCCGCCGTCACCGGCGACCGCGACGTGAACGTCCTGCGCATCAAGGCCCTGGAGACCGAGCGCAGCGGCCTGGCCGTGCGCCTGGAGCAGACGGAAAAGGCCCTGGAGCGGGCCGCCAAGAAGGCCCAGGCCGCAGCCCAGGCCCAGGAGGCCGGCGCCCGCCTGCTGGCCGCGCACCTGGCCCAGACCCTGGACGCCGTGGCCACCGTGGACCCGGAGGGGGCCGTGGCGGCCTGGAACCAGCGCTTTCTGGAGCTTTTCGGCCTGGCCGAGGCCGACGGCGCCGCGGGCTTCACGGCCCTGCTGCCGCGCCTGGCCGCGCGCCTGGAGCGCCCGGAGCCCTGGCTTGAGCGCGTGCGCGAGCTCCTGGCCGCCCCGGACAGGAGCGAGGAGGGCCAGACCCTGGCCAGCACCACGGGCCAGACCCTGGTCTTCCGCTCCCGCCCCGCGCCCGGGGGCGGGCGGCTGTTCACCTTCTGCGACGTGAGCCTGGAGCACGACATGGAGCACCTCGTGCGCGAGATCGAGGGCATCACGCGCTCCGAGCTGGGCCAGTCCCTCACCGCCTTCATCCACCTGCCCCAGGAGCTGCTGGACGACCCGGCCATAACCCCGGAGCAGGCCGACAAGCTCACCGTGATCCGCGATTCCGGCTACCGCATCGTGAACACCGTGAACATGGCCGTGGACATCTTCCGCATGGAGCGCGGCCTGTACCAGATGCCCCAGGGCAGCACCCTGGACCTGGCCGTGGTGGCCCGCCGCGCGGCCAGGGACGCGGACCGCCTCGCCTCCAGCCGGCACGTCGACCTGCAGCTCCTGCTGGGCGACGCCCCCCTGCCCATCGGCGCGACCCTGCCCGGGCCGGGCTACGCCATCTCCGCCCACGCCCTGGCCCTGAACCTGCTGCGCGACGCCCTGGAGGCCGCGCCCCGGCAGTCCAGCATCCAGGCCGTGCTGCGCGCGGACGAGGCGGCCGGCCAGCTCTGCCTGGACATCACCCGCCCCGGAACCCTGAGCGCCGAGGAGCAGGTCAGATACTTCGACAAGCCCGTGGGCCCGGACGCGCGCAACGGCCTGGCCCGCGCGCGCTACGCCTCGCGGCTCATCGCCGCCAGCCTGCGCGGCAGCCTGAGCGTGGGCCCTGGCCCCCAGGGCGGCACCACCCTGTCCCTGCGCCTGCCCAAGGCCTAGGCGCAGGCCCTGCGGAGCCGGCCTCCCGGCCCTGCCGCAAAGCCCTGGAGAAAGGGCTGCCTCGGCCGCCGGCCGGCACCCGCCGCGGCGCAACGCCCAGGCCTCCGCACAGCCGAAGACCCGCCAGGAAGCAGCCGTGGCGCCCTGCCGGCGCGGCGCGTCCCCAGGGGCTGTCAACCGGGAATTTTTGTCCTTTTCCCGGCCAAAGACAGGCCAATTTTGTCCGGCCCAGAAACCCCGTGCTAGACTTGCCGCATTTGCGCCGGGCAGCCCGCCCGGCGCGCAAGCCGCATACGGAGGTTCCCTCATGGCCACAAGCGTCATCGAAATCTGCAACAGCGCCCTCGTCGACCTGGGCGAGGAGGGCATCTCCTCCCTGGCCGACAACACCAAGGCCGCGCGCCTGTGCAACCAGCGCTGGGCCGGCGTGCGCGACGCCGTGCTGCGCGCGCACCCCTGGAACTGCGCCGCCGCCCTGGCGGAACTGGCCGCCAGCGCCAGCTCCCCGGCCTGGAAGTGGGCCGCCAGCTTTCCCCTGCCCGCGGACTGCCTGCGCGTGCTCTCCGTGGCCATCGGCGGCGCCAGCCTGAGCGCCTGGGAGGTCCAGGCCGGGCAGGTGTTCTGCGACCAGGCCGGACCCCTGTCCATCTCCTACGTGCGCCGCCTGGAGGACCCGCGCCTGTTCGATCCGCTGCTCTGCGAGGCCCTCTCCGCGCGGCTGGCCGCCACCCTGGCCTACCCCCTCACGGCCTCCACCGCCCTCGGCCAGGCCTTCTGGGCCATCTACGCCGAAAAGCTGTGCGAGGCGCGCGGGGTCGACGCCCGCGAGGCCGCGCCCATGCCCGCGCCCGCCCCCACCACCTGGCTGGCGGCCAAGATGGGACGGTAGGCGCGGGGACTGCCAACGGGCGTCCGGCCCCGCTCCCCGCCAAGGGCCCCTAGAGCCCTTTGGCGGTCCCGGCAGGCTGCGCTTGGTGCGGCGGACAGTCGAGGGGGGCCGGGGGGGAAGCGCTCCCCCCGGTCCTCCCCTGGGGCAAGATCGCATCCCCGGCGCAGCCGGGGCTTTGGGAGCGGGTCCGCTTTAGCCTTTGACGCCAGCGCGCGAATGCCGTAAGTGAGCCCTCAAAATCCGGTGCCCAGCCCTGGACCGGTGTCTACAAAAACAACATGTTGAGGTTCACGTATGAGCAAGCTCGCGACCCTGCCTGGAGATGATGTCCGCCAGATCATGTGGCGTTACAGCGACCGCTACGAACTGCAGATGGTGGTCCAGTCCGCCCGCGGCGTGGCGAGAGGCCATGTGGCCCGCATGGTGGCCGACGGCGTGCGCAACACCCACGAATGGACCGAGCGCAAGCAGTCCCTGCTCGACGCCTTCGACGTCTCCGGCCTCACGGGCCTGTACATGGACACCACCCAGGGCGGCTACATCGACGGGCCCAAGAATTTCGCCCTGGCCCTGACCACCTTCGAGCTGTCCTGGGTCGACGCCGGCGCGGCCACCTGCGGCCTGGCCAACAACCTGGCCCTGGCGCCCATCCACGAGAAGGGCACGCCCGAGCAGCGCCAGCGCTACATGAGCCTGTCCTGCCCCGGGGCCGACCACAAGACCTGGCGCGGGGCCTTCGCCCTCACCGAGCCCCTGCCCTTCGTGGGCGTGGACACCGGCATGCTGGGCAGCAAGGTGCGCGTGGCCCAATGGAAGGACGGCGAGGAGCCCCTGCTCCAGGTGGACAAGCGCGGCCGCTTCATCACCAACATGGACTTCGCCAATTTCGTCACCGCCGCGGTGGTCAGCGACGACCCGCGCATCAAGGGCTCGTGCATGATCATCCTGGAGGAGGACGACCCCGGCATCTTCGACCGCGGCGCGCCCACGCTCAAGATGGTCCACCAGCTCTCCAGCACCCGCGACCCGGTCTTGAGCCTCCAGGTGCCCGCCAGCCGCATCATCGGCGGCTACAGCATCGTGGACGGCGTCATCGTGCCCAAATTCAGCCATGCCGAGATCATCGGCGCGGTGTTCCACCGCACGCGCATCCCCGTGGGCATCATGAGCTCGGCCAAGCTTCTGTCCGCCGTGGAGCCCGTGATCCGCTACCACCGCGGCCGCTTCCGCGGCGGCGAGGCCGTGCCCGGCACCCCGCGCTTCGACCAGGGCCTGCAGATGAAGGAGGACGCCGTGCAGCGCCTGGCCGACATCTGGGCCGCCGGCGAGGCCGGGGCCTCCCTGGGCTTCGACGCCGCGCGCAAGGCCGACCTGTTCGACCCCATCGAGCGCGCCAAGGAGCTGCACTTCCATGAGCAGGGGGTCAGCGGCCCGCGCGCCCAGATGAGCGCCCTGAAAAAGGTCGAGCCCCTGGCCAAGGAGTTCCTGCGCCTGAGCTTCATGAGCCCCAAGGAGCGCGAGGCCATGGACCTGGAGGACCGCTTCCAGGAGCTGCTGGGCGACACCCTGGTCCAGTTCGCCATCATGGACGCCGAGGGCAACGTCATCATCCCGGCCTGCAAGCTCTGGAACACCGGCCACGGCGCCACCATGATGCGCGAGGCCGTGGCCCTGGTGGGCGGCTACGGCGTCACCGAGGACTGCCCCGGCTTCCTGTTCCAGAAATGGACCGACTGCCAGCTGGAGGCCACCTACGAGGGCCCCGAGGTCGTGCAGCGCCGGCACCTGGTGGCCACCATGACCAACCCGCTGTTCCTGGAGCTCATGGGCCACTGGGTGGACGAGATGGACAAGCTGGCCGCCAGCTGGCCCGCCGCGGGCTCCCGCGCCCTGGCCCAGGCCATGCGCCTGTGGCTGTGGACCCTTGAGCACCTGCAGGCCAACAAGGACGACGACGGCAAGAAGCTGTTCAACTCCAACCGCCACGGCGTGACCTTCCCCATGGCCGACGCCATCTCCTGGATCGTGGCCGCGCGCTGCTTCATCAGCGACGTGGCGGAGTTCAAGGCCAAGGGCCCGGAGAATCCCGTGGTGGCCGAGGGCCTGGACGGCCTGCTGTCCTTCTACGCCGACCTGGCCCGCATCCACGCCGCGCGCACCGCCGGCGAGGTGGCGCGCATCACGGGCGAGCTGGTCTACGGCTACACGCGCAGCGCAAACTCCCAGGCTGCGGACATGTATGAGCTGCTGCGCCAGCAGCTGGACACCGCGCTGGTGGGCGCGCGCCTGGCGCGCGACCGCGCCGGCGAGGCCCTGGCCGGGGTCATGATCCCCGAGGCCCTGGACTACCCGTAGCCGAAGAAGAGCCTCCGGCGGCCGGGGGGCATGATGCCCCCCGGACCCCCTCATTGGCCGAAAGGGCTGGCCCAGGAAGAACCTGGGCCAGCCCTTTCGGCTTTGCCGGGGCACGGGATGCGGCCCGGGGCGCGCAGGCGCGAGGCCTTGGCCCCACCGGGCCGGCCAGCCCGGCAGCCCTTCCCAGGCCACCCAAGCCGAAAGGGCCGGTTCAGTCTTTCTGAACCGGCCCTTTCGGCGCCCTTGGGGGGTCCGGGGGCCTCAGGCCCCCGGCGGGGTCCAGGGGCGGAGCCCCTGGCCGCAGGGCGGAGCCCCTGGCCACAGGAGGCGCCCCGCCCCGGTCATTTTTCCGGGGCGGCGTTTTGTCCGGCGCCCTTGCCGATCATCTTGAAGATCTCCACGCCGAGTTCCACGGGGTCGAGGCTGCCGTCGGCCCGGCGCTTCGAGCCCTGGTCCTTGTCCTCGGCAAAGGGGTCGTCGGAGGCGGCCCTGGCCGGTTCGGGCTCGTTTTCGCCCCGCAGCCTGAGGGTCACCAGGCGCGGCTCCAGGATGTAGGCCGAGCCGTCGGCCTCCTTCTTGTTCATGCTGTCCACGGTGCCGGCCAGCACGCCGCCGGCGCTGGCGCCGCCCTTGACGCCCTTCATGGCGGAGTCGCGCAGCACGCCCACGGTGTCGTAGACGCGGCGCAGGGGCACGTCCTTCTGGCGGTAGCCGGGCTTGATGACGGTGAGCAGGTGGTCCTGGTCCTTGGGCACCTCCACGCTGCACGGGGTGGCGGCGCAGACCTGCTTGCCGTCCAGGTAGATCAGGGCGCCGCTGGGGTCTGTGCTCACGGGGATGTTCTGGGTGGCCACGCAGCCCCCGAGGGCGGCGGCGACGAAGACGGCGGCCAAGACGGCGGGCAGGTGCACGGTGCGGGACATGGTTCCTCCTCGGTGGATGCAGGGGCTGGATATGGGCGGGACCATACGCCCCTTCGCCCGCGCAAACAAGCCCGCCGGGGGCGTCCGTTCGCCAGGCCTAGCGCCCGGACTCGTTGAAGGTGAAGTAGCCGGTGAGGGAGCTGGACTCCCAGGGCACCTGCTTCTCGCCGGTTTCTCCCAGCACGCCGATGCGCACGCGCTTGAACAGCTCCTCGATGCCGAGGTCTGGGGTGCGCAGGTTCTTCAAGAGCTGCCCGGTGTAGATGCCGTTCTTGCCCGCGCCGTCGGCGGCCACGGAGTCCGGGGCCGTGGCGTAGGCCACCAGGGAGCCCTTGGGCGCGTCCATCTTGGCCAGGCCCTCGCTGGCGGAGCGGAAGCTGCGCGCATAGGGGTTGTTGCGGCAGGCGTCGAGGATGACGATGTTCAGGCCGTTGCCCGCGTTCTCCATGCGGCCCAGCACCAGCCCGGCGTCCATGCAGCGGTACTTCACGTCCTGCTCCGCCGAGAGCCGCGCGTCCACCGGCACCAGGTAGTTGCGCCCGGACACCTGCAGCCCGTGCCCGGCGAAGAAGAACAGGCCCGCCCCCCCGGCCTTGAGCCTGGTCCAGAGCTCGTCCACGGCGTCCTCCATCTGGCGCAGGGAGGCGTTCTCGCGCAGGATGACCTCGAAGCCCAGGGACCTGAGGGCCTGGGCCATGTCCCGGGCGTCGTTCACGGGGTTTCTCAGCGGCGCGCTGGCATAGGCCCCGTTGCCGATGACCAGGGCCACGCGGCGCAGGCCGGACTTGGCCCCCGGGGGCTGCGCCGGGGCTGGCGGGGCGGCGGCATGGGCCGGCGGCGGCGGG
>JAHJLB010000015.1 GCA_018822105.1 Pseudomonadota bacterium | reverse complement strand
GTGGGCAGCACCTTCGGCGGCGTGGCCGACGCGGGCCTGACCTCGGTCATGAACGGCAGCATGGTCAAGCTCATCGTCTGGTACGACAACGAGGCCGGCTTCACCCACCAGCTGGTGCGCCTCATCCAGAAGGTCGCGGCCCTTTCCAACGGATGAACAGGCGCCTCCCGCTCACGCCGATGCCTTCGGCTGCAGGCGGGAGGCCGCCACAGTGGAGGCAGCCGTGTGGAAGGACGCCAAAGTCAAGGTGCTGGTGGCCGGGCCGGGCAAGACCTGCGGGCCCTTTCTCTCCGCCGTGCGCGACGTGTTCGGGGTGGAGCTGATGGGCCTGCTCGACCTGCACATGGACCCCTCCAGCCTGAGCCTGGCCCAGGAGCTGAAGCTGCCCCTGGTGGCCGCCCTGGACGACTTCGCCGCCGCCCCGGAGCTGAACATCATCGTCAACACCACCAGCGACGAGCGGGTGGCCCGGCATATCGAGGCCCATCTGCCGGACGGGGTCACCGTGGTCTCCGGCCCTGGGGCGCGCTTCCTGCGCCTGCTGAGCACGGCCCTGCGCAAGGGCAACACCTACCGGGACCGCCTGCTGGCCACGGAGCGCGAGATAGAGAAGCGCTCGGGCCTGGGCGAGCGCATCGTGGGCAAGTCCCCGGGCATCCGGGAGGTCTCGGAGCTCATCGACCGCGTGGCCCCCACGCCCATCACGGTGCTCCTCCTGGGCGAGACCGGCGTGGGCAAGGACCTCGTGGCCCGCAGCATCCACCAGGCCAGCCATCTGCGCAACAGGCCCTTCATCGCCGTGAACTGCACGGCCCTCACCGCCACCCTCATGGAGAGCGAGCTCTTCGGCTACCGCAAGGGCTCCTTCACCGGGGCGGAGAGCGACCGCACGGGCCTGCTGGAGGAGGCCGACGGCGGCACCCTGTTCCTGGACGAAATCGGGGACATGAGCGGGGAGATGCAGGCCAAGCTGCTGCGCTTCCTGCAGACCGGGGAGGTGCGCCGCGTGGGCGCCACCACCACCCGCAACGTCTCGGTGCGGGTCATCGCCGCCACCAACCGCGACCTGGAGGCCGCCGTGGAGCGCGACGAGTTCCGCCGCGACCTCTTCTACCGCTTCAACACCTTCACCATCACGCTGCCCCCCCTGCGCGAGCGCAGCATGGACCTGCCGTACCTGACCTACCACTTCATCACCAAGTCCGAGGCCAAGCTGAACAAGAAGATCAGCTCCATCGACGACGCGGCCCTGGAGCTCATGAAGGCCTACCGCTGGCCGGGCAACGTGCGCGAACTGGAAAACGTCATCGAGCGCGCCACCATCCTCTGCCAGGACGGCGTGATCCGTTCGGAGGACCTGGCCATCCGCATCGCGCCCTGCCAGGCGCAGCCGCCCGGGGCGGCCCCCCCGGCGCTTTCGCAGCCCGGCCTCGGCGCCGCGGCCCTGGACGACGGCTATTCCACGCGCCGCGACCAGATCATGGCCAACTTCGAGCGCAAGGAGCTGGAGCGCTTCCTGCGCCAGGCCGAGGGCAATGTGAGCGAGGCCGCGCGCATCTCCGGCATCCCCCGCCGGACCCTGTACCGGAAGATGAAGCGCCTCGGCCTCTAGCGCGCCAGCACGGGCCTTGCGCCCCGGAATGTTCATCGTCCACCTCAACCCGGCCAGGGGGTTCCGGCCCCACACCCCGCCCCCTGGCCGGCCCTTCCACAGGGGCCGACCTCCCGCGCCGCCGCTCCTGGCCCGCGCAGACGCCCCTGACCTGCTCCCCGCCCAGGCGGCCCGGTGGACGCATCGCCGCACTGACGCCCGCCCTGTGCCGCCCCTGGCACAGCAGCGCCCACATTTCAGGGCCACTGTGTCTCCGGCGGCACAGCTCAGGCCACGCCGATCCGGCCTCCAAAACAGCAACAGGCCTGAACCGTTGAGCTTTCGCAAAAACGTCGCCCTTGGCATGTGGGTTGTAATGGCCAGGGCAGGATCAACGCCACGCACCCACACGAAGGAGCACCGACATGTCACGCAAGGTATCAACCCGCCACCTGGCCGTAGAGCTCACCGCCATCACCGACGCCGCGGCCCTGGCCTCCTTCCGCTGGCTGGGCAGGGGCAGAAAGAAGATGGGCGACGGGGCCGCCGTGGACGCCATGCGCCAGGGCTTCACGCACATGGACATCGACGGCCTGGTGGTCATCGGCGAGGGCGAGAAGGACGAGGCCCCCATGCTCTACAACGGGGAGCGCGTGGGCACCGGCAAGGGGCCCCAGGTCGACGTGGCCGTGGACCCCGTGGAGGGCACCCGCCTGCTGGCCCTGGGCAAGCCGAACTCCATCGCCGTGGTGGCCCTGGCCCCGCGCGGCAGCATGTTCAACCCCGGCCCGGCCTTCTACATGGACAAGCTGGTGGTTCCGGCCCAGGCGCGCGGCCTGGTCAACATCACCGACCCGGTGGAGCGCACCCTCAAGACCGTGGCCAAGGCCCTGGGCAAGGAGGTCGAGGACCTGATGGTCTTCGTGCTTGACAAGGACCGCCACAGCGACCTGGTCCGCGACATCCGAAGCGCCGGGGCGCGCATCCAGCTGCACACCGACGGCGACGTGGCCGGAGCGCTCATGGCCGTCATGCCGGGCACCGGCATCGACATGATGATGGGCACCGGCGGCACCCCGGAAGGCGTGCTGGCCGCCGTGGCCGTGCGCATCCTGGGCGGGGAGATGCAGGGCCGCCTGGACCCCCAGTCCGACGAGGAGCGGCGGGCCGTGCTGGACGCCGGGCTGGACCTGGCCCGGGTGCTGCGCACCGAGGACCTGGTGGCCAGCGACGACATCCTCTTCGCGGCCACGGGCATCACCGACGGCACCTTCCTGGCCGGGGTGACCCAGACCGAGACCGGGGTGCGCACCAGCGCCATGGTCATGACCGGCTACACGCGCACCGTGCGCAGGATCGAGTCCGTGTACGCCCCGCAGCGGCACAACCATCTCGCCATGGCCGCCTACGCCTAGGCCCGAAGCACACAACCGGAGGACACCATGAACCGCACCCGTCCCATCCTTCTCGGCATCGTCGGCGACTCGGCCTCGGGCAAAACCACCATCTCCGCCGGGATCGAGAAGATCCTCGGCCCGGAGCGGGTGACCAACCTCTGCTCGGACGACTACCACAAGTACAACCGCGTGGAGCGCAAGGAGAAGAACATCTCCGCCCTGCACCCGGACTGCAACCACATCGACATCATGGAGCACAACTTCTACCAGCTGCGCCGCGGCGAGGCCATCCTGAAGCCGGTTTACAACCACGCGACCGGCGACTTCGACGCGCCGGTGTACATCAAGCCCAAGGAGTTCGTCATCGTGGAGGGCCTCCTCGGCTTCTACAACCAGAAGATGCGCGACGCCTTTGACGTGAAGATCTACCTCGACCCCCAGGAGGAGCTGCGCGTGGACTGGAAGTACAAGCGCGACACCGTGAAGCGCGGCTACACCAGGGAGGAGGTGATGGAGTCGCTGAAGCGCCGCGTGGACATCTCCACCAGCTTCATCCAGCCCCAGCGGCGCTATGCCGACATCGTCTGCAACTTCTACCGGCCCGAGGGCTCGGGCGAGGAGACCGGCACCAACCTGAACACCAAGCTCATCCTGCGGCCCACCATCCCGCACCCGGACTTCGCCGAGTTCATCGACCACCGGCCCGGCGTGAAGGAGAAGTGCCTGACCATCACCCTGGGCCGCGACGACGGGCTGCCCGTGGACATCCTCCAGATCACCGGCACCATCAAGCCCGTCACCGCGGAGACCCTCATGGACATCATCATGGACCATCTGAGCGGCGTGGAGCGGTTGAGCACGGACAGCGTCGGGGCCTATGTGGAGGGCGGCGAGGAAAAGCGCAGCTACCCCCTGGGCATCACCCAGCTCTTGACCTGCTACCACCTCCTGAACGCCAAGATACGGGCCTGAGAACACCGCACGCACCCGCCATCAAAGGAGAACCGCCATGGCTTTGCTCGACCAGTCCAGCCGCTACGTGAACCTCGCCCTCAAGGAGAACGAGCTCATCAGCCAGGGCCACCACGTCCTGTGCGCCTACATCATGAAGCCCAAACAGGGCCACGGGGCGGTGGAGGTGGCCGCGCACTTCGCCGCCGAGTCCTCCACCGGCACCAACGTGGAGGTCTGCACCACCGACGACTTCACCAAGGGCGTGGACGCCCTGGTGTACGAGGTGGCGCCCCAGGCCAACGGCGACAGCCTGGTCAAGATCGCCTATCCGGTCGACCTCTTCGACCGCAACATCCTCGACGGCAAGGCCATGCTGGCCTCGTTTTTGACCCTGTGCATCGGCAACAACCAGGGCATGGGCGACGTGGAGTACGCCAAGATGCACGACTTCTACGTGCCCAAGGCCTACCTGGAGCTCTTCGACGGCCCGGCCATGAACATCGCCGACTTCTGGCGCCTGCTGGGCCGGCCCGAGGTCGACGGCGGCATGATCGTGGGCACCATCGTCAAGCCCAAGCTGGGCCTCCGGCCCGCGCCCTTCGCCGACGCCTGCTACCGCTTCTGGCTGGGCGGCGACTTCGTGAAGAACGACGAGCCCCAGGGCAACCAGGTCTTCGCGCCCCTGAGGGAGACCATCCTGGCCGTGGCCGACGCCATGCGCCGGGCCCAGGACGAGACGGGCCAGGCCAAGATCTTCTCGGCCAACATCACCGCCGACGACCCCGCCGAGATCGTGGCCAGGGCCGAGTACATCCTGAAGACCTTCGGGGAGAACGCCTCCCACGTGGCCTTCCTGGTGGACGGCTACGTGGCCGGGCCCACCGCCGTGACCACGGTGCGCCGCAACTTCCCCGGCCAGTTCCTGCACTACCACCGGGCCGGGCACGGCGCGGTGACCTCGCCCCAGGCCAAGCGCGGCTACACGGCCTTTGTGCTGAGCAAGATGTCGCGCCTGCAGGGGGCCTCGGGCATCCACACGGGCACCATGGGCTTCGGCAAGATGGAGGGCGACCCGGCGGACAAGAACATCGCCTACATGCTGGAGCGCGACGAGGCCCAAGGCCCCCACTACGCCCAGAGCTGGCACGGCATGAAGTCCACCACGGCCATGATCTCCGGCGGCATGAACGCCCTGCGCCTGCCGGGCTTCTTCGACAACCTGGGCCACGCCAACGTCTGCCAGACCTCCGGCGGCGGGGCCTTCGGGCACCTGGACGGCCCCACGGCCGGGGCCCTGTCCCTGCACCAGGCCCACGACGCCTGGCGCGCCGGGGTGGACCTGCTGGACTACGCCCGCGAGCACAGGGAGCTGGCCCGGGCCTTCGAGTCCTTCGCCCACGACGCCGACCAGCTCTACCCCGGCTGGCGCGGACGCCTTGGCCTGTAGCCTTCCGCACCACCCGGCTCCGGGGGGCGGCGCTGCCGGACGCCCCCCGGAGGCCCGGGACTGGAACAACGCATGACCCTGCAGGCGCTCCTCTGGGACGTGGACGGCACCATCGTCGACAGCGAGGAACTGCACCGCCAGGCCTTCAACCTGGCCTTCGCCCAGGCCGGGCTGCCCTGGCGCTGGGACCGCGAGGAGTACGGCCGCCTGCTGGGCGTGGCCGGAGGCCGGGAGCGCATCCGGCACTTCCTGGCCGCCGGCGGCGGGGCCGAGGCGGGCAGCGGCCGGGCCGGCCTCGACGTGGCCGGGCTGCACCGCCGGAAGACGGCCCTCTACGCCGGCCTGCTGGAAAGCGGCGCGGCCGGGCTCCGGCCCGGCGTGGCCCGCCTCATGCGCGAGGCCGAGGCCTGCGGCCTGCGCCAGGCCATTGTCACCACCACCAGCCTGCCCAACGTGCGCACCCTGCTGGACACCCTCCTTTGCGGCGTGGTGCGGAGCTGGGACGCGCTCTTCACGGGCGAGTCCGTGCTGGCCAAGAAGCCCGCGCCGGACATCTACGTGCTGGCCCTGGAACAGCTCGGGCTCCGGGCCTCGGACTGCCTGGCCCTGGAGGATTCCGGCCTCGGCCTGTGCGCGGCCCGCCTGGCCGGGGTGCCCACCCTCGTCACCCGGAGCCAGTACACCGGCGGGGACGACTTCTGCGGCGCCCTGGCCATCTTCGACCACCTGGGCGAGCCCGGGCTCCCCTGCCGCAGGCTCTTCGGCCCGCCCTTCAACGCCGCCTGCGTGGACCTCGGCCACCTGCGGACCTGGCACGGGCAGCCGCGGACGGGTGCGGGGCAGTAGCCCCGCCCGCACGGCCCTGGCGGGCCAGCCGCCCCCTCCTGGCGCAAGGGGCCCAGGCCCTGCCCTGCCCAGGCCCGGCGCCTTTTCCCGAAAAATAATTGCTTATTTAACGCCGGCGGCGTATGTTCGAAGCCCTATCCACCCTCTACCACGGGAGCGCACCTTCATGCTGCACCAGCGACTTGCCTCGGTCATTCTTCTCACCCTGCTTTGCGCCATGCTTTCCCCGCAACTGGCCCTGGCCACCAAGGACGCGGACAGGGACATGGTCGGAGCCGTGCTCAGCCAGACGGAAAAGCAGGCCGACGCCTTTGGGGACTTGGCCAAGGCCTGGGGAAAGGCCGCCCCCGGCAGCCCGGAGGCCGAAAGCCTGGCCCAGAAGGGCGCGGAAGCCTACGCCGCCCTCGAAGCCTATGTCGGAAAACAGCTTCAGATCTTCGAGGAGCGCCGGCAGTGGTATGCCGACCAGGGGGGCGAATACAAAGAGGGCCGGGACTTCATGGAAATGAGGAGCAAAAGGCTCCAAAGGCAGCTTGAGGCCGCCCAGAAGCTGGACCTCTACAAGCACCTGAAGAAGTAATTCCGCTCCGACAGGGCATGGGGCACGGCCCTCCGTCCGCCGGGCGGGGGGCTATTTCCCGCGCAACGCCGTCCTTGCCCTTTGCCCCTCTGCGGCGCTACACTCCGCCCATGCTGCTGGACCTCAAGATCGCCCTGGCCTCCCTGGCCGCCCACAAGCTGCGCGCCACCCTGGCCATGCTGGGGGTGTTTCTCGGCGCGCTGGCCTTCAACGGCGTGCAGCACGTGGCCGAGGCCATGTACAAGAACGCCGAGGCCGAGGCCGAAAAGCTCGGGCCGAACCTGTTCGCGGCCATGGCCGGGCAGGTGCGCTTCAGCCGCGCGGGCGGGCAGGCGCGGGTCTCCGGGGCCGTGCGCAACTTCACCCTGGCC
Organism: Pseudomonadota bacterium; assembly: GCA_018822105.1. GTDB lineage: Bacteria > Desulfobacterota > Desulfovibrionia > Desulfovibrionales > Desulfovibrionaceae > Humidesulfovibrio. The sequence continues at coordinate 35,137 of JAHJLB010000015.1, read as the reverse complement.
GACGCCGAGGCCCTGGCCGGCGGCGTGCCCGGGGTGCTGAACAGGGCGCCCTACCTCACCGCCACCATGCCCATACGCAGCGGCGCCATTACCGTGAACACGCAGATCACGGCCACCTGGCCCGCCTATACGGAGATCCGCAGCTTCCGCCCGGAGCTGGGCCGCTTCGTGTCGGACCAGGATGTGGAGGACAGGGCCAGGGTGGTGGTGCTGGGGCGCAAGATCGCCGAGCGCCTCTTCGGCAGGCCCGAGGCCGCCCTGGGCCGCGAGGTGCTCATCTTCCGGGCCGGGTTCACCGTGGTCGGGGTCATGGAGGCCAAGGGCCGCGACCTCACCGGCGCGGACCAGGACGAGCAGACCTTCGTGCCCCTGTCCACCTACATGCGGCGCATGGCCAACCAGGCCTGGATCACCGGGGTCTACCTGCGCCTGGCCGAGGGCGCGGACCTGGGCCGGGTGAAGAGCGCGGCCACGGACATCCTGCGCAAGCGCCATTACCTGGAAGGCAAGAAGGACGACTTCAGCCTGCTGACCCCGGTGGACGCCATGCAGCTGCGGCGCGAGGCCCTGGACCTGGTGCAGACTCTGGGGGCCATCACCTCCACCATCTCCTTCGCCGTGGGCGGCATGGGCATCCTGTCCATCATGGTGCTCATGGTCCAGGCCCGGCGCGTGGAGATCGGCATCCGGCGGGCCGTGGGCGGCAGCCGCCGCGACATCGTGCGCCAGTTCCTGCTGGAGGCCGGCCTCATGGCCGGCACGGGCGGGGCGCTGGGCGCGTTGGCCTCCATCGGCCTGGTGCAGATCGTCTGCGCCCTGGCGGGCTTCCCGCACGTCTTCGACCCCTTCCTGACGGGGCTGACCCTGCTCGGCTCGGCGCTGCTGGGGCTGGCCGCCGGGGCCTACCCCGCGCGCCAGGCCGCGAGCATCGAGATCCTGGACGTACTCTCGTCCTGACCCCCTGCGGCGGACAGGGAGAAACGCCCGCCCCGCCTGCCCCCCACATGCCTCTTTTGCCAAAAGCCAAGGGCTCCCTGCCGGCGGCCTTGTGCCGGCAGGGAGCCCTTGGCGTCATGCGGGGGTCCGGGGGATCGTTGATCCCCCGGCCGCCGGAGGCGAGGCCTGCACGCCGGAGGCGCTTCTGGCCGCCGGAGGCGAGCCTGCACGCCGGAGGCGAGGCTCTGGGCCGGAGGCGCCTAGCCGATGAAGAACTCGCTGGTGGTTTCGAAGAGCTGCTTGCTGTCCTTCCTGAGCAGGAACAGGTCCGGGTCGCGCAGGATGATGTCCAGCAGGCGGATGAGCACCCGCCGCGTGACCTCGCCCACGAGCACGCCGGCGCCGTCGAGCACGGGCAGGGCCGTGTGCTTGCGGTCGCGCAGCAGCAGGCGCGCCTCCAGGAAGAAGGCCGAGGCGCGCACCGTGGGCAGGTCCATGCGCATGATCTCGCTGACGGGCTTGTCCTTGCCCCTGTGCAGGGCCTCCATGACCCCGCGCAGGACCTCGGCCTCGCCCATGCGGCCCTGCTCCTGGGCGTCCACCATTTCCGGCGCGAGGAAGAGCCCCAGCACCTCCATCATGGTCACCACGCCGAGGAGCTGGCCCTTGGCGTCCACCACGTAGGTGTAGCGCGAGCGGTTGCCGGGGTTGGCGTACCAGCTGATGAGCCGGGACACGGGCTCGTCGGGGGAGACGCGGGTGGGGTCGTGGCGCATGATCTGTTCGATGCGCATGGCGGGGAGCCCTCCTCGGGGTTTGCGGCGGCTTCCGGCCGGTGGGCCGGACTTGCGCGCATTGTGCGACGGGCGGGGCGGCGCGTCAAGGGGGCCGCCTTGGCTGGCGCCGCCTACACGGGCACCAGCTCGTACTTCCTGCTGCCCAGGCCCAGGGCCTCGGCATAGTCCAGGCCCAGGGCCGGGGGCAGCTGGGGCCGAAGCGCCAGGAACTTGTTCTGCCCGGCCTTGAGGCCCTGGGGCAGGTGGCTGGGCCACAGGGGCTCGGCCTGGCTCACCAGGTCGATGCCCGCCTGGTCGATGGCCACGGGATCAAGGGAGGCCAGCACGCCGATGTCCGGGCAGATGGGCGCGTCGGAGAAGCCCATGCAGTCGCAGTCCGGGGTGACGCCCGTGACGAAGGTCACGTGCAGGCTGGGCCGCAAGCGCGAAAGCAGCAGCGCGGCGGCGTACTCCATCATGCGCTCCAGGAAGCCGGCCACGTCGGTCTGCCAGTCGATGGTCAGCCCGCCGTTCTTGCAGGCCAGGAAGCAGGCCCCGCAGCCCCGGCAGGCGGCCAGGTCGAGCAGCACGTGCTTTTTCCCGTCCAGGCCGCCCTCCAATGTCTCCACCAGGGTCAGGGCCCGGGCCGAGCAGATGTTGACGCAGGCCCCGCAGCCCTTGCAGGCGGCGATGTCGACCTTGGGTCCGGTGGTGACGTGCTGGAGCATCTTGCCCTGCTTGCTGGCCGCGCCCATGCCGATGTTCTTGAGCGCCCCGCCGAAACCCGCCAGCTCATGCCCCTTCAGGTGGTTGACGGACACCAGGAGGTCGGCCTCGGCGATGTCCGCCGCCAGGTAGGCCTGGGTGAAATGCCGCCCGCCGGGCACGGGCAGGGCCACCTGGGACGCGCCCTTGAGCCCGTCGGCGATGATCACCGGCGCGCCCAGGAGCAGCGGATCGTAGCCGTGCCGGGCGGCCTGCATGGCGTGGCTCACGGCCTCGCCGCGCTGGCCCACGTAGAGGGTGCTGGCGTCGGTGAGGAAGGGCTGGGCGCCGGCCCGGGCCAGCTCCTCCAGAATGGGCCGGACCATGAGCGGCTGCACGTGGCTGGTCACCCCGCGCTCGCCGAAGTGGATCTTCACCGCCGCGAGCTCCCCGCCTTCGATGTGCTCGGCAAAGCCCGTGCGCGCGAGCAGGCGGCGGATGCGCACGTCGTAGGGGGCCTTCATGCTGGCGCGCAGGTTCCAGAAATAGACTTGGCTGGCCACGGCGTTCTCCTTGTCTGTGTTTGTGCGGGCGAGTCAGTCGCAGAAGGCCTGGGTGAACTCCTGGCGGGTGGCGGGGGCGCGCCGGGACACGGCGTCCTCGCAGCCCGTGCCGCAGACCAGCTCCACCAGGACTTGGGCGGCCTGAAGGTTCTTGCGCGTCATCTTGGCCAGGGCGCGGGCCCGGACCTCGAGGCTGTCCTCCAGGCAGGCCAGGCTGCCGTCGGCCTGCGCCCCGCGCGCGTGGCAGCCCCGGTAGAGCTCGAAGAGGGCCGCGCACTCCCCGGAGGCGCCCAGGGCCTCGGCCGGCGGGCAGCATGGCCCCAGGGCCAGGAACGGGGCCAGCAGGAGGGCGGGCAGCATGGCGCTGCGGAGGCGGCAAACCCTGACGGACATCGGCGGCGGACCTCCTGGGTGCGGACGCAGTATGCACTTTCCCGCATCCGCCGGCCCCTGGCAAGAAAAATATGCCGTTCGGAAGCGGAGTTGGGCTTCCCTTTGCTCCAGCGCCCGGAATTCCTCTTTACTTTCCCTGGGGCATGGCTAGTATTCAAGTCAAGGACTCCTCAGGATGGTCCGGAGTGCAGTCCGCAACTGCCACGGCAACGGAGGGTGAAACAGAATAGACCCGCAGCATCCCCTGACAGAATGGCGGATTGAGCCGCCCCGCACCAAGAAAGAGCACAGTGCGCCGCAAGAGTGACCTGCCAGGCCCGGACAAAGAGGGGCCGGAGTCAGCCCGGGAGGACCGGGAAGCGGCGCACCTTTTTGATTCCCTGTGATGCTCCCGCAGACGTCCCGGGCAGGAACCGGCTCTCCTGCCTGCGCGCGCCCGCCCTGCGGCGCCCCGGCCAGGGCCGGCGGACAGCCCCCTGAAACCGCTTCCGCGCCCCTTGACTGCCGCCCCGGCGAATTTATTTTTTGGGGAACATCAACCAGGAAGGAGGCAGGCGCCATGGTGCTCGACTTCAATACCCTGTATTATCCCGGCCGGTTCGAACGGCTCTTCGAGGATTTCTTCAAGCCCCAGTACGGCGAGGGCCGACGGATAGCCTTCCCGCCGCTCAACGTGAGCGAGGATGAGGGCAACTACTACGTGCGCTCGGAGATTCCCGGGCTGGCCCTGGACGCCGTGGACCTGACCCTGACGGAGAAGAGCCTGGTCATCCGGGGCGAGCGGCCCACGGAGCAGGGCAAGTACTACCGCCAGGAGCGCCCGGCCGGGTTCTTCCAGCGCGTGGTGGTCCTCACCGTGCCCGTGGACCGCGACAAGGTGCGCGCAACCCTGGCCGACGGCGTGCTCACCGTGGTCCTGCCCAAGGCCGAGGGCAGCGTGCCCCGGAAGATCAGCATCGACGTGGCCTAGGGCCGCGCCAGAGAGGAGGAGCGCAGATGAGCGAGAACACCGAGACCAAGTCCCTGCAGCGGGTGAGCCCGGCCACGGACATCCTGGAGCGGGAGGACGGGGTCTACGTCTACATGGACGTCCCCGGAGTGCGCCGCGAAGACCTCAAGATCGAGATCAACGCCACCGAGTTGGTGGTTTCGGGCCGCGCGCTGCAAGGCGGCACGGAGAAGGAGACCTTCATGGAGGTCGAGTTCGGCCCGGGCGAGTATGTCCGCGCCGTGAGCCTCTCGGACCGCGTGGACCGGGAGCGCATCAAGGCCAACCTCAAGGACGGGGTGCTGACCCTGCACCTGCCGCGGCTGGAGAAGATCGCCCCGCGCCGCATCCCGGTGCAGACCGCCTAGCGGCGGCTTTGGGGCCGGTGTCCGGGCCGAGGCCCGGGCCCAGTACATGAACGGGGCTCCCCTGGCCGCAACCTGGCCGGGGGAGCCCTTCGCGCTGGTGCGGGTCGGCTCAGGGCTTGGGGCAGACCGGACGGCCATAGGGGGCGCTGGCCTCGGCGGCCAGGGGCAGGCGCTGGTCCGCCTCCGGGCCCTGAGCCGCCGGGAGGCCTGCCGCGGCCGGCTCGGGCAGGGCCACGGCCCGGGAAACGGAGAAACCCCTTTGCCGCAGTTCCTCGGCTGAAGGCAACCGTCCTGCGACGCCTGGAAGCAAGATGATGCAGTGCATGATGCTCCTCCGTGGTCTACGGGCTGCAGCAACAGCCCCTGTGGAATAACAGAGCCGATATCTATTCCACTACCAATGCACTAGTCCAGCAATTTTTCATGCCTTTTTATATAGCATCGTGCGTTTGCGTTCTGGAGGCGATCTTTCTACGAAAAAAGGTTTGCCTGATGCAGACGTTGCAGTCCTGCCGCATTGCCTGCCTCATTTTCGACAGTCCAGGGCGCCTGTTTCCGGCCCTCCGGCGCAGGTGTGGACATCCTCTCCCGCCGGGCCTACAATGGTCACGTCGCCCGGCCAGGCCATGACGCGCCGGGCCCATTCCCCAGGAGGTTCCCAGTCCGTGATGTTTCCCGTCTTTTGCCGCACCACACGCGTCCGCGCCGTTCTCGCCGCTTTCCTGACCCTGGCCGCCGCCGTTCTTGTCCCGCTTGCGCAGCAGGCCCAGGCCAGCAAGTCCGCCCAGGCCCAGCCCTCGGTGCTGGAGCCTGACGAGACCCCCTTCACCCCGAAATTCCGCGAAGCCCTGGCCAAGGCCCAAGGCGGCGACGCCCACGCCCAGAACGAGGTCGGGCTGGCCCTGGCCACGGGCAACGGAGCGCCAAAATCCCCGGCCGAGGCGGTGCGCTGGTGGACCCTGGCCGCGGACAAGGGCCTGACCGACGCCCAGTTCAACCTCGGCCTGGCCTACGACCAGGGCGGCCTCATCGCCCAGAACGCCACCCTGGCCGCCTCCTGGTATGAAAAGGCCGCCCAGGGCGGCAACCTGGGGGCCATGTACAACCTGGCCGGGCTGCTGGGCTCGGGCAACGGCGTGCCCATGAACCTGGCCCGGGCCGCCCAGCTGTACGAGACCGCGGCGGGCCGAGGCCACGTCAAATCCATGTACAACCTGGCCCTGGCCTATTCCCGCGGACAGGGCCTGGAGCGCGACAACGCCAAGGCCGCGCAGATGATGCAGAAGGCCGCCGAGGCCAACCATCCGCGCGCCCAGTACCTGCTGGCGCAGATGTACGCCCAGGGCCTGGGCCTGCCCAAGGACGTGGGCGCCAGCGTCAAATGGCTGGAGCGCGCCGCCAAGGCCGGCCATGTCCGCGCCCAGTACTCCTACGCCCTGCACCACCAGCTGGGCCAGGGAACCCCCCGGAACCTGGCCACGGCCCAGCGCTGGTACCGCGAGGCCGCCAAGAAGGACCACACCGGGGCCCAGTGCAATCTGGCCCTGCTGCTGCTCGAAGGCGGCAACGGCGGCAAGAACCCGGCCGAGGCCGAGCGCCTGCTGACCCGCGCCGCCGAGCTGGGCGACCCCAAGGCCCAGCACAACCTGGGGCTGCTGCTCCTCGAGGGCAGGGAGCTGGCCAAGAACGTCCCGCAGGCCTATTACTGGCTGTCCGTCTCGGCCCGCCACGGCCAGGCCGAGGCCCAGGCCCCGCGCGAACAGGCCGCCAAGGAGCTCTCGCGCAGCCAGATCGCGGCCCAGGACGCCCGGGCGGCCGCCTTCCAGGCCAAGGCGCCGGGGAAATAGGGCGCCTCGCCTCAGGAAGCCTGTGCCCCCTGTCCGGCCTGCTGTGCGGGGAGAGGGCGCCACGCCCCGGGCCGAGCTTGCCCTTGGCCGTGTCTTCTGGCAGTAATGGCCGCACCACGACACTCTCTCAGGAGCAGCCATGATCGACCTTGTGAAGCACGCCCCCGCGGCGGACGATGCCGGAAGCGCCCGCCAGAAGGCCGTGGACACCGGCATGGCGCTGACGCTGCTCTGCCTCATCGCCGCGCTCATCACGCGCAGGCCCGGCTGGGTCGCCGCGGCCACGACCCTGCTCGTGGTGAACATGACCGCGCCCAGGCTGTACGCCCCGGCCTCGAAGCTCTGGTTCGGCCTGTCCGCCGTGCTCGGCGCGGTGATGTCCCGGGCCATCCTGACCCTGGTGTTCTTCCTGGTGCTCACCCCCATGGCCCTCATCCGCCGGGCCATGGGCAAGGACTCCCTGCAACTCGCCGCCTTCAAGCGCGGTTCGGCCTCGGTCTTCGTCGCCCGGAGCGGGCGCGTCACCGCCGCGGACCTGAAGACCCCCTTCTAGGAGCAATACATGGACTTTCTTCGTGACCTCTGGGACTTTTTGAAAGTCCGCAAGAAGTTCTGGCTGGCGCCCATCATCCTGGTGCTGCTGCTCTTCGGCGTGCTCATCGTGCTCACCTCGGGCTCGGCCATCGCCCCCTTCATCTACACGCTGTTCTAGGGGGGGGCCGCGCATGGGCAGCCCACAACGCCGGGCCATACTGGGCCTGAGCGCCTACTACCACGATTCCGCGGCCGTGCTGCTGGTGGACGGCCGCATTGTGGCCGCAGCCCAGGAGGAGCGCTTCACGCGCATCAAGCACGACGCGGCCTTCCCGCACATGGCCGCGCGCTTCTGCCTGGCCGAGGCCGGGCTGACCCCCGCGGACCTCGAGGTCGTGGCCTTCTACGACAAGCCCTACCTCAAGTTCGAACGCCTGCTGGAGACCTACCACGCCTTCGCCCCGCGCGGGCTGAGGAGCTTTCTGGCGGCCATGCCCGTGTGGGTGCGCGAGAAGCTGTTCATGCGCAAGATGCTCAAGGACGAGCTGGCCAGGCTCGGGCCCGGCAGGCCGGAGATCTTCTTCCCGGAGCACCACCTCTCGCACGCGGCCAGCGCCTTCTTCCCCTCGCCCTTTGACGAGGCCGCGGTGCTGACCATCGACGGCGTGGGCGAATGGGCCACCACCACCATCGGCCAGGGCGCGGGCCGGGACATGACCATCCTGCGCGAGCTGCACTTCCCGCACTCCCTGGGCCTGCTCTACTCCGCCCTCACGGCCTGGTGCGGCTTCAAGGTCAATTCCGGCGAGTACAAGCTCATGGGCCTCGCGCCCTACGGCATCGAGGGCAGCGAGCGCGTGGCGCGCTACAAGAAGGTCATGCTGGACCAGATGGTGGACCTGCGGCCCGACGGCTCGCTCCTGCTGAACATGGACTATTTCGAGTACGCCACCGGGCTGACCATGTGCAACGCAGGCCGCTTCGAGGCGGCCCTCGGCCTGCCGCAGCGCGCGGGCGAATCCGAAATCACCCAGGAGTACATGGACCTGGCCCTGGCCATCCAGCAGCTCACCGAGGAGGCCGTGCTGCGCATGGCCGAGACCGCCCAAGGCCTCACCGGCTCGAAGAACCTGGTCATGGCCGGGGGCGTGGCCCTGAACTGCGTGGCCAACGGCAAGCTGCTCAGGCGCGGCATTTTCGAAAACATCTGGATCCAGCCCGCCGCGGGCGACGCCGGCGGGGCCCTTGGCGCGGCCCTGGCCGCCTGGCACATCGGCCTGGAGCAGCCGCGCACCGTGGACAGGGGCGCTCCCGGCGGCGACATGATGCAGGGCGCATACCTGGGGCCGGCATACTCCGACGGGGACATCGAGCGCTGCTGCCGGCGCTTCGGCGCACCGGCAAATCGCTTCGACGACTTCGCCGCCCTCTGTTCCGAGGTGGCGGGCCTTTTGGCCCAGGGCAAGGCCGTGGGCTGGTTCCAGGGACGCATGGAGTACGGCCCGCGGGCCCTGGGCGGCCGCAGCATCCTGGGCGACCCGCGCCGGCCCGACATGCAGAAGAAGCTGAACCTCAAGATCAAGTACCGCGAGGGCTTCCGGCCCTTCGCGCCCTCGGTGCTCGAGGAGCACGCCTCCGAGTGCTTCGACCTGGACCGGAGCTCGCCCTACATGCTGCTGGTGGCGCCCGTGGCCGAGGCCCGCAAGAAGCCCCTGCCAGAGGACTACTGGACCCGGCCCATGTACGACCGGCTCTACGTGGAGCGCTCGGACCTGCCCGCCATCACCCACGTGGACTTCTCCGCGCGCATCCAGAGCGTGTCCAAGGCCACCAACCCGCGCTACTGGCAGCTCATCGACACCTTCCGGCGCGAGCAGGGCTGCCCGGTGGTGGTGAACACCAGCTTCAACGTGCGCGGCGAGCCCATCGTCTGCACGCCGGCCGACGCCTACGCCTGCTTCATGCGCACGGAGATGGACGCCCTCGTGCTGGGCGACTTCCTGCTCAACAAGGCCGACCAGCCGGAATGGAAGGAAGACGCGGACTGGCGCACCCAGTTCGAGCTGGACTAGCCAAGAGACGCCCAGGGGCCCTGCCCCTGGCCCCCGCAGGGTGCCTCATGCACACCCGCACATCGGCGACAACCCGACCCGCACAACACCGGTTCAGGCCGGGGCTGTCTCGTTCCGGCCTGATGTGGAGCCCGATGCGGCCGGAACTGGCATCATGGACCCTCTTGAATGCCTTCCAGGGATGGACGGCGGCAGGTTCGGGCATGATTCGGCGTCTGCTCCTCGGGCGAACACATTCTGTAACGACATCGCCGAATCCTGCCTGGGCTCACGCCGCGCTCACAGCTCCTCCTCCGTGCTGATGCCGAAGGCCTCCCACGGGGCGCGGGCCTGTTCGGCGGCCCGCTCGACCTCCTCGTCAGCCCAGGGCTCGATGACCAGGGCCTCGGCCACCACCTGCCAGAGGTACTTCACCTCGTACTTCAGGTCCTTGTAGTACTTAGGCAGCCGCTTCATGATCTGGTCGCGGCAGTTGGAGCAGCCGACCACGATCACGTCCGCTCCGCTGCGCCGGATCTGGTCGGCCTTGTAGCGGCCGTGGAAGGCCGACTGTTTCTCAAAGGGCATGGGCCAGTTGCCGCCGCCCGCGCCGCAGCAGTAGTTGGCCTCGCGGGTGGGGCTCATCTCCACGAAGTCGTCCACGCACTGGGAGAGGATGAAGCGCGGCTCGTCGAAGAAGGCCTGGCCATAGTGCTTCAGCAGTTCGCGCCCATGCTTACAGGAGTCGTGCCAGGTGAAGCGCTTGCCCGCGTGCGCGCTCTTGTCCAGCCGGATGCGGCCCTGCTGGATGATCTCCTGCAGGTATTCGTAGAGGTAGAGGAAGCTGACCCGGTTCTCCTTGTTCAGCTCGATGCAGGCCTTCATGCCCGTGCGGCAGCCGTAGGACCCGCCGCCGCAGTCCGGCATGATCATGCGCTTGATGCCCTGGGCCTTGACGTATTCGATCTTGCGCTCGGCCAGGGCGCGGACGCCATCGTAGTTGCCGGTGAACAGGGCCCAGTCCACGGCCTCCCAGCCCTCGGAGGGCACGGTCCAGTTTTCGTGCGCGGCGTAGAAGATCTTCCACCACCAGAACTGGTCCTCGAAGTCGCCGAAGACCTCCTTGGAGTTGGGGAAAAACAGGATGTCGGCATCCTTGCGGTCCACGGGCACATGGAAGCCCGGGCAGTCCTCGTCGGCCAGCTGCTGGCCCAGTTCGGCCATGCCCTGGAGGTAGTCGTCGCGGGAGATGGCCAGGTTGTTGCCGGTGTTCAGGTTGTTCAGAAACCCCTTGTGCAGGGTGCCGGGAATCTGGTCGCGCGGGCGCAGGTGCTTCATGTGCAGCATGATCGGCACGATGTCGATGCCCATGGGACAGGCGTAGGCGCAGCGTCCGCAGCCGGTGCAGAGCCAGGGGAAGTTGGAGGCGATGACCTCGTCCACCATGCCGTAGGCCAGCATGCGCAGCACCCTGCGGATGTTCCAGCCCTCGTTGTCCGGGGCGTTGGTGGTGGGGCAGCCGCTGCTGCAGGCCCCGCAGGCCATGCAGGCGCTGAAGTCGAACTTGGCCAGGTGCCGGCGGAGCTCGTCCGTCAGGCTCGCGGGAATAACGGGCTGCATCACGCCCGGCGTGCTCACTACAGTCTCCATGATGTCCCCCTTTGAAGGGCGCCGGCCTCAGGGGCTAGCCGGCGCGCTCATCCTCCAGCTTCTTTCTGTGCGCCCTGTCGATGAGCTCCAGGATCTTCTCGGTCTTGCAGGGCTTGAGAATGTAGTCGAAGGCCCCGAGGCGGAGGAGCTCCACCGCGTCGTCGGTGGAGGCGTGCCCGGTGAGCACGATGACCTTGGCCGCCACCTCGGCCTCGCGCAGGCGCTCCAGGGTGCCCTTGCCGGTGAGGCCCGGCAGGCGCATGTCCAGGAGCACGACGTCGTAATCATGCCTGTGCAGCTCTTTCAGGGCCTCCTCGCCGCTGTAGACCTTCTCGGCGAGGAGACCGTTCACCTCAAGCAGCTTGGCCATGTTGTCGGCAAAGCGCTTCTCGTCGTCCACCACAAGCACCTTGGTCAGCTCTGGCATGGCGTCACCCTCCGGCTCCGGCGGCGGCCTTGTGCGAAGTCTCCACGGCCTCGCCGGTCTGGTCGTACATCAGTCCGCAACGCAGGTCGAAGTGGCGGTTCACGCTGATGGTCGGGCAGGGCGAGTTCAGCGCCACCTGGATCACGGTGGAGCCCAGGAAGGCCTTTTCCGGGTCGCGCTCGCGGGTGTGGTGGGCCATGAGGATCAGGTTGGCCTCGCGCATGCGGGCGAGCTTCAGGATCTCCATGGCGGGCATCCCCTCCCAGGCCTCGAAGGCGCTGTTCTTGATGCCGCGCAGCTTGTCGCCGTAGCGCTCCTCCAGGCTGGCCTTGCTCTCGGCGATGGCGCGCTTGACCTCGTCATGCCCGAGGGACATGCGGCCGTTCTCGCCGCTCAGGTCCACGCAGTGGAACACGGTGAGCCCGGCCTTGTAGTGCCGGGCGATCTGTCCGCCGTAGTGCACCGCGCAGTCGGCCTGGTCGGAGAAGTCCGTGGCCGCCACGATGTTCAGGAAGTTGTGCTCGCCGTAGGGGGTGGACTTGGCCACGATCATCACCGGGCAGGCGGCCTTCTGGCTGACCTGCTCCAGCGTGCTGCCGGTCATGCCCCACATGCGCGAGCGCTGTTCGGCGTACTCCTTGGTGTGCGGCCCCATGACCACAAGGTCGGCGTTCATCTTGCGGGCGATGCGCAGGATCTCCACATGGGGCACGCCGGGCACGACCTTGACCTCGTAGTTGTCGAGCCCCCGGAGCTTCTCCTTGTAATACTCCTCCACCGAGGCCTTGATCCTGGCCACCTCTCCGGAGGACTCCAGGAACTCCATCTCGCCCCAGCCCTGGGCCATGCCGCAAACGTGCACGATCATCAGGCGGGACTCGAAGCGCTGCGCGAAGTGGAAGGCCGCCTCGGCGGCGCAGTCGCACAATTCCGACGGTGTGATGGCCAGGAGAATGTCCTTGAACATATGCCTACCCTCCGGTTGAATGGTCCTTGCCCGTCAAGCGCTGGCGGCTTCGCAGGCGCGGAGCTTGGCCTTGAGCGCGTCCGTCACCGCCAGGTTCTTGCCCAAAAGCATCTGCTGGTCCGAAAGCCCGAAGGCCAGCCCCAGGAGCTGGGGCAGGTACAGGACCGAGATGGTGTCCGCGTGGTGCGCCTGGCTCTGGTACGCCTCCAGGTTCATCTGGCACATGGGGCACACCGTGACGATGGCGTCGGCCCCGGCGGCGGCGTCCAATATGGCGGCCACGGAGACCAGGGCCACGTCGCGCCTGGTGGCCATGAGCGAGGCCCCGCAGCAGCGCCCGCCCATGTCCCAGTCGAAGACCGCGGCGCCCAGGGCGGCGATGAGCGGCTCCATGGACCGGGGGTGCTCGGGATCGTCGAACAGGGCATAGGGGCGCAGGGCCTGGCAGCCGTAGTACGGGGCCACGCTGAGCCCCTCCAGGCGGCGGTTGACCCGGGCGGCCACGGCCTCCGGCCCGATATCGCCCGCCAGGACGTCCAGCAGGTGCCGGACCCGGACCCGGCCGCCGTAGCGCAAGCCCTCGGCCCCCAGGGCCTCGTTGATCCGGCCCGGCAGGGCGCGGTCCGAGGCGCACTCGCGCCCCACCCGCAGGTGGTTGAGGTAGCAGGCGCTGCACGGCACGAGCATGTCCAGGCCCGGAGCCTCGCGCTCGGCCAGGGCCAGGTTGCGCGCGGGCAGGGCCAGGGTCAAAAGGCTGCTCACGGGTTCGGCGGCGCTGGCCCCGCAGCAGGTCCAGTCCGGTATCTCGGAGAGCTCCACGCCGAGCCGCTTCAGCGCCTCGCGGGTGGAGACGTCGTATTCCTCGGCGCTGGCCTCAAGGGAACACCCGGGGTAGTAAGCGTACTTCATGACGCGCCCTCCATGCTGCGGACCTTGGCGAAGAGCGGGCCCAGCCGGCCGCGCTGGCCCCTGCCGCCCAGGCGCAGCTTGCCCTTGGCCAGAAGCTTCAGGCCCAGCGGCGTATACTCAAGGGGCAGGAGCGGGTCGTGCATGGCCAGGAAGTAGTGGCACATGAAGCCCATCTCCTGGATGCGCCCGTTCTGCTCCACGTTGTGCATGAACTCCTGGTAGAACAGGGCCTTCTTCCGGTTGGCGGAATCGCCCTCGGCCGCGGCCAGGCGCTTGAGGGTGGCCATGGCCGCGGTAAGAGGCAGCCCGCGCGGGCAGCGCAGGGTGCAGGAATAGCACGCCGAGCAGAGCCAGAAGGTGCGGCTCTCCAGCACCTCCTGCGTGAGTCCGAAGAGCAGCATCCGCCACATCTGGCGCGGGGCCAGGTCCATGGCGAAGGCGTTGGGGCAGGAGGCCGTGCAGGTGCCGCACTGCATGCAGGCGCGGACCATGTCCTGGGCTGCGGCCAGCTCCTGGTCCTTGAAGGCCAGCGGCGCGGGTGTGAAGGAGATGGACGGGCGCGTGTTCTTCATGACGGTTTCCTCGTTTTCAGAGCCCGGCCGCAGCACTGGGCTGCACGGCCAGGGCCGCGTCGATGACGGCCATGACCTGCTCGTCGCGGAAGCCCCGCAGCACGGTGGCGCTGTTGGGGCAGGCGGCCATGCACGAGCCGCAGCCCTGGCACAGGAGCTCGTCCACCACGATCCTGTCGCGGTCCAGGTCGAGGGCGCGAGCCCCATACGGGCACACGGAGATGCAGCGGCCGCAGCGCGCGCACAGGGTGTCGCGGACCTCGGCCACCACGTTGCCGCAGGAGAGCTGCTTTTCGCTTAGGATGCGCACCACGCGCTGGGCCGCGGCCTTGGCCGAGAGCAGGCTGTCGCGCATGGTGGCCGGCCCCAGGGCCAGGCCGCAGGCGAAGACGCCGTGCTTCAGGAAGTCCACGGGCCGCCACTTGCTTTCGGCCTCCTGGAAGAAGCCGTCGGGGGTGAGCCCCACGCCGAAGAGGTCGGCGATCTCGGCGGCGTCGCCCGGCTCCACGCCGCTGGAGAGCACCAGCAGGTCGGGATTGAGCTCGATCTCCGCCCCCAGCACCGGGTCCAGCGCGGTGATCACCGGCTTGTCGTCCTTGAACGTCACCTTGGGCCTGCTGTCGGGCGCGTAGCGGATGAAGATGGCCCCGCTGCGCCGCGCCTCGGTGTAGTAGCGCTCGGCGAAGCCGGTGGTCATGATGTCGCGGTAGAAGACGTAGACCGGCAGGCCGGGGTTGCGCTTCTTGAGCATCAGGATGTTCTTGAGCGCGCCCTGGCAGCAGACCCGGCTGCAGTAGTTGCGGGACTCCTCGCGCGAGCGCCAGCACTGGATCATGGCCACGCCCTTGAGGCCGGAGGCGTCCACGGAGCCCGCAGCCAGGCGCTGCTCCAGCTCCAGCTGCGTGATGACGCACTTGTGCACGCGGTTGCCGTACTCGTACACCTTGGCCTCGTGCCCGCCCGTGGCCAGGATGGTGGCCCCGTGGTGCAGGGTGTGGGCCACGCCCTCGCCCGTGGCGATGACCGTGACGAACCGCCCGGCCTTGCCGCGCGAAAGCACCACCCGCGAATCCTTGAGCACGCGGATGTTCGGGTTCTTCTCCACCTGCTCGACCAGGTCCTCCATGAAGCGCGCGGGGTCGTCGCCCTCCAGGGTGTAGCGCAGGTTCATGGCCTGGCCGCCCAGGTGCTCGGTCTCCTCCACCAGGACCACCTTGAAGCCCTGGTCGGCGATGCCCATGGCCGCCGTCATGCCCGCCAGGCCGCCGCCCACCACCAGGGCCTGGGGCGAAACCGGCGTGGCCTTGGGCAGGGCCGAGGGGTCCGCGCCCAGGAGCTTGGCCGCGGCCATGGCCAAAAGCGACCCCATCTCCTTGGTGCGCGAGGCCTCGCCGCAGTCGCAGACGCCATGCTCCTCGCCGCTGCCCGCTGCGCAGCTGGCCCGGCAGGCGGCGTGGCCGCCAAAACTGGTGTCGCGCCCGGCAAAGCTGGCGGTGTGGATGTCCACCACATCCATGAGCGCCGGATTGAGCCTCAGGGCCTCGCCCAGTTCGCGCAGCCTGGGGACGTGAACGTAGGGCAGGCACGCCCCGATGAGCACGCGGTTGGGCGCGGCCAGCTCGGCCTCCTGGCGCAGGGCGTCCCAGCCTTCGCGGGTGCAGGCGCGCTTCACGTCCACCACCTTGACCACCCCTGGCAGCACCGCCATGCGCTGGTGCAAAAGCCCCGAGTCCACGTTGCGCTCAAGGGTCGGGCAGGAAGTGCACAGGGCCATGAGCACGCGCGGCACCTGCCGGGACACGTCCGTGTACTCCGGCTCGGCTTCCGGGGTCTCGTCGCGCGGGCCGTGGTAGACCCGGATCATGCGCGAGGCGCCCATGGCCGCGGCCCCGGCCTGGATGAGCGAGCCGCGGATGTCGGCCGGCTCGCCGAAGGCCCCTGCGGCGAAGACCCCCAGGCGGCTGGTGCGGTTGGGGGAGAGACTCCTGGTGGCGCAGAAGCCACTCTCGTTGACCTCGATGCCCGCGGCCTGGGCCAGGCGCTCCATGGACCTGGGCGGGCGCGCGCCCACGGCCAGGACCAGGGCGTCGAAGACCTCCTCGCGCAGTTCGCCCGCGTAGTCGAAGTACTGGACCAGGATGTCGCCGTCCGGGCCGGGCAGGATGGTGTGGGGCCGGGCGGGCACGAAGCGCACCCCGGCCTCGTTCTCGGCCTCGTCGCGGTAGCGCTGGTAGTCGCGGCCGTTGGTGCGCATGTCCATGTAGAAGATGGCTGTCTCGACCTCGCCGCGGCTGCGGCGCCTGGACAGCAGGGCCTGCTTGATGGAGACCATGCAGCAGAAGGAGGAGCAGAAATCGGCCTGCTTCTTCACGTCGCGCGAGCCCACGCACTGCAGCCAGGCGATGCGCTTGAGCGGCTTGCCGTCGCCGGGCCGCGTGAGATGGCCCTGGCTGGGCCCGGTGGGGCTGGCCAGGCGCTCGAATTCCAGCGAGGTGAGCACGCCGGGATGGCTGCCGTAGAGCAG
The DNA here is from genome assembly GCA_018822105.1 of Pseudomonadota bacterium. Classification (GTDB taxonomy): domain Bacteria; phylum Desulfobacterota; class Desulfovibrionia; order Desulfovibrionales; family Desulfovibrionaceae; genus Humidesulfovibrio. The sequence continues at coordinate 18,927 of JAHJLB010000015.1, read as the reverse complement.
CAGGTCGGCGCTGCCGCCCGGGCTGGCGGCGGGGTCGTAGCATTCGAAGCCGGCGGCCAGGATCACCGCGCCCGCCTCGATGCTGAAGCTCTCGTCCGAGACCAGGCGCATGAACAGCTTGTCCAGCCAGGGCACGACCTGGGCCTGCCCAAGGGGCTTGGCCAGGACTTCTCGCGCGCCCAGCTTGAGCAGGGCGGCCGCAGCCCTGTCCTTGTCACCGTCCTTGTCCCCGTTCTGGGCCTTGGAGGCCAGCAGCACCACGGCGAGACTCGGGCGCAGCTCAAGGGCCCGGCGCAGGGTGCGCTCGGCCTCGGCGGTGGGCAGGTCCAGGTCCAGCAGCATGAGCCCGCAGTCCAGGCCTTCTGCCAGAAGCTTCAAGGCGTCCTCGCCGGAGGATGTGGGATGCAGCGGGAAGCCCTCGTCCTTGAACCAGAGCGGGATATCCTGGGCAAGGCGCTGGTCCGGGGTGGCCACGATGATGTGGAAGTCCTTGCGCTGCTCGAACTTGAAGTCGATGGCCTTGGTCGGGCAGGCCTCATGGCAGCGCCAGCAGCGCTGGCAGGTGTCCAGGTCCACCACGTAGTGGTTGGGGATGTTGTGCGGCACGGGCAGGTACACGGCCGTGCGCTGCTTCAGGCCGGCGTTGAACTCGCTGGGCGCGCGCGCCGGGCAGACCTCCGCGCAGAGTCCGCAGCTCACGCAGCGGGTCGGGTCGACGAAGGTCGAGCGGCGGCTCAAGGTGGCCTGGAACTTGCCGGGGTCGCCTTCCAGGCCGGCGAGCTCGGTGCTGAGGTAGATGTCGATGTTCTTGTGGAAGAGCCCCTTGCGCAGGCAGTACTGGCTGGACTGGTCGCGCTGGGTCAGCGGCAGCATCTTGCACATGCCGCAGTGGTCGGAGGGGAACTGGTGGTCCAGCTGCGCCAGGATGCCGCCCAGGCTCGGCCGGGCGTCGATGAGGGCCACCTTGAGGCCGGTCTCGGCTAGGTCCAGGGCGGACCGGATGCCGCCGATGCCGGCCCCGACAACCAGTGCTCCGTATTCCTTCTTCATCTTGGCCCTCCCGCGTTGGGTGCTACCGCCAGTCATGAGCAGCCCGGCTGGGCGGCGCGGCTAGTCCGGTCCTCCGGTGAGCTCCGTGAACTCGTGCTCCCGGAACACGGACAGGGGCGGCGCTTCCGCCGGATCCCTGCCCGCCTCGTACTCGAAGGCCTTCTGGGTGCTGGCGGCGATGGTCTTGAACAGCTCCATCACCGGCACGTCGTTGGGGCAGGCGTTGGAGCACTGGCCGCAGCCCACGCAGGCGGTGCTCATGTGGGCCAGCCGCGTTAGGTGGAAGAACACCGTGTCCGTGGGCATCTTCAGCGCGCCGCGCTGGCGGGCCCAGGACATGTACTGCCAAGGCTTGTGCTCGAAGACGTCGGTCAAGAAGACGCACTCCTTGCAGTAGCACACCGGGCAGGCCGTGCGGCAGTTGTAGCAGTTGACGCAGGCCGAGAGGAACGTGGACAGCCCGGTCATGTCCGAGGTGGCCGCGGTGGTCTCGGCGAACAGCCGCTCCTGCGCCGCGCTGCGCTGTTCCAGCAGCCCCTGCAGGGCCTTGGCCCGGGAGCCGTCGTCCGAGGCCTCGGGCAGGCCCAGGCGGGCCATGAAGCCCTCGCCCCTGGGGGTGTTGGCCATGAGCAGCAGGCCCTTGGCCGGCTCCTGCCCGAAGATGCCGATGGACAGGTCCGCCTCCGCGCCGGTGGGATGCTGGCAGGTGCGGCAGGCCCTGGCGACCTTCACCCCGCCGAAAAAGCCCTGGCCGCCCGCGCGCAGGAACCCGAGCAGGGACTCGGTGTCGCCCTGGTTGCCCGGGAATCTGGCGGAGTCGGCGTTGGCAAAGGCGCCGGGGCAGTCCAGGCTCACGAGCAGGGTGTTCTCCAGGCTGCCCTGGTTGAGCTTGCACAGTTCGATGAAGGCCCGGACCTCGCAGGGCCTGAGCAGTGCTGCCACCAGGCCGCCCTCGTCCGCGCCCCGGGTCAGCCGGGTGAGCATGCGGGCCGCGTTCAGGCGGAAGGACGGGGCCAGGGGGTCCACGTCGCGGAACTGTTCCGGGTCGGCCACCAGGGCGGGCATGGTGCCGCCGCCCACGGGCAGTCGCCGGGGCGCGAGCACGGCGGAGATTTCGCCGTCCGCCAGCAGCCGGGCGCAGAAGCCCTGGAGCGCGGCCACCGGGTTGCCGTTCGTGACCTCGATTCGTGCGATGCTTCCCATGACGTGCCTCCGCAAGGACTAAGGTTCAAAGGAGCGGCAAATTCCGGGTGTCGATGGGCCCCAGCTCCTTGATCTCGGCCGCGAAGCGGTTCACCGTGGCGGCGAACTCGTTGCCTTCGCTGGCGCCCACCCAGGTCAGCTTGATCCGGCGCGCGTCGATGCCGAAGCGCGGCAGGATCTCCATGAGCAGCTTCACGCGGCGCCTGGCCTTGTAGTTGCCGTTGATGTAGTGGCAGTCGCCGGGATGGCAGCCGGAGATGAGCACGGCGTCGGCCCCGCCGAGCAGGGCCTTGATGATGTACTTGGGGTCCACCATGCCGGTGCACATCATGCGCACCAGCCGGACGTTGGGCGACTGGACCATGCGCGAGGTCCCGGCCAGGTCCGCCGCGGTGTAGGTGCACCAGTTGCAGACAAAGGCCACGATGGCGGGCTCAAAGGCCGCGCCGGGCATGGGAACGTTTTGCGTTTCCGGCATGACGTTCAGCTCTTGCATGTTCTCCTCCCTCGGCTCTCTTCCGTCAGGTGGCGTCCGCTCCGGCCGGCTGCCGGACGGGCGATACGTACTGGGACAGTCCCTCCAGCTCGGCGAAGACCTGCTTCTCATTGAAGTGGCGCACCTGGGCCGCGCCGCTGGGGCAATGCCCGGCGCAGCTGCCGCAGCCCTTGCACATGGCCTCGTTGATGACGCAGACGCGGCGGCGCTCGTCGAACTCGATGGCCGAGTAGGCGCACAGGCCGACGCACATCTTGCAGCCGATGCAGATGTCGGGGTTGATCCAGGACACCGTGGGCGAGATGCTGACCTGGCCGCGCGCAGCCAGGCTCAGGGCCTGGCCCGCCCCGCCCGAGGCGTGGGCCACGGCGTCGGGAATGTCCTTGGGCCCCTGGCAGGTTCCGGCCAGGAAGATGCCGTCCGTGGCCGTGGACACCGGCCCGAGCTTGGGGTGCTCCTCCAGGAAGAAGCCGTCCTGGCCGCAGCTGACGCCGAAGATGCGGGCCACCTCGGAGGCGTCGCGCCGGGGCTGCATGGCCGTGCAGAGCACCACCATGTCCACGGCCACGCGCACCGGCCGGCCCAGCAGCGTGTCCTCGGCCAGGACAACGAGCTTGCCGTCCTCTTCCACGCTGATGCTCTGGTCCGTGACCTCGGAAGGCCGCCCGCGGATGAAGGTCACGCCCTCCTCCTGGACGCGGCGGTAGAACTCCTCGTAGCCCTTTCCGAAGCAGCGCATGTCGATGTAGAAATTGAAGACCCGCGCGTGGTGGCCCACCTTGTCCTTGATCAGGTGGTCGTACTTCAGCGCGTACATGCAGCACACCCGCGAGCAGTATGCGTGGTGGTTCTTGTCGCGGCTGCCCACGCAGTGGATGATGGCCACACTCTCCGGGGCCTGCCCGTTCTTCATGAGGATCTTGCCGCCGGTGGGGCCCACGGCGTTGTTCAGGCGCTCGAACTGCAGGCCCGTGTAGACCTCGGGGTAGCGGCCGAAGCCGTATTGCGAAAGGGCCGTGGGGTCGAGGATGTCAAACCCCGTGGCCAGGACGATGGTGCCCGCCTGCACGTCCAGGAAGCGCTCCTGCTGCTCGAAGTCCACGGCCTCGGAGGGGCAGTTCTGCTTGCAGGCCCCGCACTTGCCCTTGACCAGGTAGATGCAGCTGGCCGGATCGATGACGGGGGTGTTGGGCACGCTCTGGGGCGAGTTGCGGTGCACGGCCTTGCGCTTGCCCAGGCCCTCCTCGAACTCGCTGGGCACGCTCTTGGGGCACTTCTCCATGCACAGGCCGCAGCCCGTGCAGCGGTCCTCGTCGATGTAGCGCGGCCGGGTGCGGATGCGCGCCGTGTAGTTGCCCACGTAGCCCTTGACCTCCACCACCTCGCTCATGGTCATGAGGTTGATGTTGGGCTCCTGGGCCACGGCCACCATCTTGGGGGTGGAGATGCAGGCCGCGCAGTCCAGCGTGGGGAAGGTCTTGTCGAACTGGGTCATGTGCCCGCCGATGGACGGCCCCCGCTCCACCAGGTGCACCTTGTGCCCTGACCGGGCGATGTCGAGCGCGGCCTGAATGCCGGCGATGCCGCCGCCCACCACCAGCACGTCCGGGTGCACTGCCTCCACGCGCGAGTAGAGCTCCTCGTGCTCGTTCACCCGCGACACCGCCGCGGCCACCAGGGTCTTGGCCTTGGCCGTGGCCTCGGCCGGGTCGGCCACGACCCAGGAGCAGTGCTCGCGGATGCAGGTCATCTGGAACAGGAAGGGGTTCAGGCCCCCGCGCTGGCAGGCCTTCTGGAAGGTCTTCTCGTGCAGCCGGGGCGAACAGGAGGCCACCACCACGCGGGTCAGGCCCATTTCGCGGATGTCCTTGATGATCATGTCCTGGCCGGGGTCGGAGCACATGAACTTGTAGTCCCGGGCCACGGCCACGTTCTTCAGGCCCGCGGCGTGGCGGGCCACGCCCTCCGAGTCCACACGTCCGGCGATGTTGGTGCCGCAGTGGCAGACGTAGACACCTATCCCGCTGGGCATGGCGGCCTCCCTGAAGCTGTCGCCGCTCACGGATGAGGGCGGTTGCCTCTCCCGCCCCAGGACACGGCGCGGGAGATATGCTTTCCGCTGTATTCTCAAGAATTGTGCCGCAGTGCTGCAAAGCGCATTTCAGTTGCAATACCGGCTGAATGCAGAATTACTATTCTTGCAGTATGGTTTTGCGTACTGAAGGTTTTGTATTGCTTCACAAGACGGAATCTTGCATAGCAAGATCAGGAAACCGTGTTGCTGATGGTGTGCAGTAAAGTGGCATGCAACAAAAGCTGGCTGCGATGAAGAGCATGCGTCGAAACAGGGCCGACCCGCTGAAGGCGAAACGCTGCGCGCCGGACATGGCTGGCGTCCTTCTGGCCGCCGCCCCGGACCAGGCCCTGCTCATGCGCCTCGACGGCCACGTGCTCGTCGCCAACGCCGCCATGGCCGCGCTGTTCCGCCTGCCACCGGAGCATCTGGCGGGGGAGTGCCTCTACGACTTCTTTCCCGCCGAGGTGGTCCGGAAGTGGGCCAAGGCCGTGCGGCAGGTTGTGGAGTGCGGCCAGCCCTCGCACTTCGAGGAGTCGTTTTTTGCTGGCCGCGACCTGGAGGTGCGGGTGCATCCGGTGCCCGGCGAGGACGGAGGCGTGGACCGGGTGGCGGTGTTCTGCCGGGACATCACCGCGCAGAAGGCGGCGGAGCGGGAGCGCACCCGCCTGGGCTCCGCCCTGGAGCAGACCGCCGACCCGGTGATCCTGTATGACGAGATGATGCGCGTGGCCTACATCAACCAGGCCTTCGAGGCCATGACCGGCTACTCGCTGCACGAGGTGCGCGGCAAGCCCGTGGCCGCGTTCTATGTCGGCCCGGAGCAGCAGGCCAGCCTGAACCAGATCATCGAGGCCCTGGCCAGCGGCGACGCCTGGACCGGCAAGACCTGCAACACCTGCAAGGGCGGCAGCGTCATCTGCTGCCACAAGACGGTCTCGCCCATCCGCGGCAAGGGCGGCCTGATCCTGGGCTACGTCAGCGTCTGGCGCGACATGACCGAGCTGGAGGGCGTGGAGCGGCAGCTCCGCCGGGCGCAGAAGATGGAGGCCCTGGGCACCCTGGCAGGCGGCATCGCCCACGACTTCAACAACATCCTCTCGCCCATCGTGCTCATGGCGGACATCGGCCTCTCGCAGTACGCGGAGGGGGACCCCCAGCGCGGCGCCTTTGAGCGCATCCTCAAGTCCGCCAAGCGGGCCGAGGCCCTGGTGCGGCAGATCCTGAGCCTGGGCCGCCGGCACGAATCAGAGCAGCCCGTCCCCATGCGCCTTTCGGACACCATCCTGGAGTGCCTGACCCTGTTGCGGCCAAGCCTGCCCAGCACCATCGACATCTCCCTGGCGGCGGAAACGGAGCGCGACGTGGTCCTGGCCGATCCGGCACAGGTGCACCAGCTGCTCATGAACCTCTGCACCAACGCGGCCTGGGCCATGCGCGGAACGGGAGGCGCGCTCAGAATTTGCGTGGGCGAGCATGAGGTGGGCGGCAGGGGCGATGACGAATTCCCCGACGCACAGCCCGGAAGCTATACGCGATTGCGCGTGCAGGACAGCGGGCACGGCATCGCCCCGGAGCACCTGGAGCGCATCTTCGACCCCTTCTTCACCACCAGGACCGACAGCTCGGGCACGGGGCTCGGCCTGGCCGTGGTCCTGAACATCATAACCCGGCTGCGCGGGAGCCTCCGCGTGCAAAGCGATCCGGGCCAGGGGGCCTGTTTCGAGATCCTGCTGCCCCGCTCGGAGCTCCCGCCCGTGGGCCAGCAGGCCCAGGTCCAAAAGTCCGCCCAGAACCTCCGGGGCACCGGGCATGTGCTCGTGGTGGATGACGAGCCGGACATCCTGGAGGCATGCGTCGCCGGGCTCACGGCCTGCGGCTACGAGGTCAGCGCGTGCCTGCGTGGCGAGGAGGCCCTGGAGCTGTTCCGCGCAAGCCCAGGGAAGTTCCATGTGGTCCTGAGCGACACGACCATGCCTGGTCTGGCCGGGCCGGCCCTGGTCCGGGAACTGCTCAAGATCGAGCCCCACCTGCCGGTGATCCTGACCACCGGGCACAGCGACCTGGTCAACAGGGAGAAGGCGTGGCGCCTCGGCGCGCTGGAATTTCTCGCCAAGCCCTTCCGCATGGACGAACTGGCCGCCCTGCTGCGCAAGCTGCTCGCCAGCAAGCGCCATCCCCTCGCGGCGCAGGAGGACTGAGCCATGCCGCGCGTGCTCATCGTGGACGACGACCCCATGCTCTGCGAGGCCCTGGCCCTCGCCGTGCAGCAGATGGGCTTCGAGGCGGACACGGCCGGGACCCTGAAAGACGGCCTGCGCAAGGCCCGCGCCGGGGATTTCGACGCGGTGGTGCTGGACGTGCGCATGCCTGACGGCAGCGGGCTCGACAGCCTGCCGGGGTTCCAGGAATGCCCCTCGGGCCCGGAGGTGATCATCCTCACCGGCGCCGGCGACCCGGACGGGGCGGAGCTGGCCATCCGCAGCGGAGCCTGGAGCTACATCGCCAAGCCGCCGACCCTGAGTTCCATCCGCCTGCCCATCCAGCGCGCCGTGGAGCACCACCGGGGCAGGCAGAAGGTCCTGCCGCTGGGGCTCAAGCGCAGCGGCATCATCGGCGACAGCAGGGCCATGCACGCCTGCCTGGACCTTGTGGCCCAGGCTGCGGCCACGGAGGCCAGCGTGCTCATCACCGGCGAGACCGGCACGGGCAAGGAGCTCTTCGCCCGGGCCATCCACGACAACAGCGCCCGGGCCGGCGGCCCCTTCGTGGTGGTGGACTGCGCGGCCCTGCCCGAGAAGCTCGTGGAGAGCGAGCTGTTCGGCTACGAGCGCGGGGCCTTCACCGGGGCCGACCGCCGCTTCGAGGGCATGGTCCACCAGGCCCACCGGGGCACGCTGTTCCTGGACGAGATCGGGGAGCTGCCCATGGCCGTGCAGAAAGCCTTCCTGCGCGTGCTCCAGGACGGCCGCTACCGGCCGGTGGGCGGGCTCAAGGAGCTGCAGAGCGACTTCCGCCTCCTGGTGGCCACCAACCGCGACCTTGAGGCCCTGGCCGAGGCCGGAGCCTTCCGCCAGGATCTGCTCTTCCGCATCCGGACCATGACCATCGACCTGCCCCGGCTCAAGGAGCGCAACAGCGACATCGCCCGGCTGTGCCGCCACTTCGCGGCCCGGCAATGCCGCCAGCAGGGGCTTCCGGCCAAGCGCGTTTCGCCAGAGTACCTGGATGCCCTGGAGGCCTACGGCTGGCCGGGCAATGTGCGCGAGCTCATCCACGCCGTGGAGCATTCCCTGGCTGCGGCCATGAACGACCCGGTGCTCGTGGCCGCACACCTGCCCACGAACATCCGCGTCAGCCTGGCGCGCAACGCCCTGCCCGCGCAGATGCCGCCCCGCGGGCGGAATGTGACGCCGGCAGGCGGCCCGTTGCAGCCGCTGCGCCAGGTCCGGCTGCAGGCCGTGGCCGAGGTGGAGTCGCGCTATCTGCGGGAGCTGCTGGCCGCGTGCGGCGGCGACATCCCCAAGGCCTGCGCCATGTCCGGCCTGTCCCGCGCGCGGCTGTATGCCCTGTTGAAGGCGTATGGACTGTCGTAGGCACCGGCATGAGAAGCACTCCCCCGTGAGCTTAGGGGCCGGCAATTTCTCCGCGAGGAACCTTTGCGTGGACGAAGGGCATGTTCTGTCTCTGAGCTTCCACCTCAGCACCCCAGAGCCAAAGCGGAAAACGCCGCTCCCCCCCCGCCGTCGCATGGCGATTATTGACGGCGCGCCAAGCGCTGGGGGCGAAGGGCGGCGACAGCGACTGGAACGGAGACACGCGTGGATGACCCGGCGAACCGGGCGGACGTGTGGGGGCTGTGGCCGCTGTCCGGCGGCGACTTCGGCGGCGACAGTGCGGAACAACCGTCAGCGGCGGACTGCCGGAGGCGCTATTTCTCGCCCACGGCCAGGCGCGCGGCCAGATCCTGGATGTCGTCCAGGTATTCGCGGCTCATGTCCAGGTAGAAGGACAGGGCGCGGGCGAAGTGCTTGCCCACCAGCCCGTCCAGGAACAGCTGGCTGATCTCGCGCTCGCGCAGGAGCACATACTGGGAGAGCAGGAACACCCGGCGCTCCTCGGGCCCCATGTCGCGCAGGAAGCTGGCCATGACCCCTCGGGCGCGCGGCTGGTACATCCAGAAGTAGAGCAGGTCCAGGGCGTTGACGATGATGATGTTCTCCAGGCCCTTGTGCTCGTAGCTCATGGTCAGCATGAACTGCTTGGGCGACTCCAGCAGGGCCAGCACGTCCTCCTGGGGAAAACGCAGCTCCAGCTGCTGGAAGGTGTCGAAGAGCTGGTTCAGCTTGCCCCGGTAGTCCCAGGCGCGCATGCGGATGAACTGGCTGCGGTCGGCCGCGCCCTCGATGAGCCCGGCCACGCAGTCCGAGGCCAGCTTGGAGATCACCGCCGCCCAGGGGCCCACGGCCAGGGCGGCTGCGGGATGCCCCGTGGCCGTGAGGGCGAAGACGATGGCCGCGCTGTAGGCCAGGGCCAGGGGGATGGAGAGCACCGAGCGGAACAGGTTGCCCACGGCGGCGGCCATGGGCAGCCCGCGCAGGATGTTGTGGCTGAAGATGTACGCCCCGTTGGCCAGGGCCATCACCGAGTACAGGGCCAGGGGATCGGTGCCCAGGGTGATGCCCAGGGTGTTGTTCAGGAACTGCGTCTTCACCAGATAGTCCAGCAGCGGCACGGAAAATCCCGTGTAGAGCAGCGAATCCGCCAGCCGCCCCCAGCTCACCAGGCCGTTCCACTGCACCAGGGAGGAGCGCTTGAAGCCGCCGGAGCCCAGCACCATCTGGATGACGTTGCGCACGCCGGTGATGCCGAACCAGATGAAGGCCCCGAACCAGGCCAGCACCCACCAGTCCTTGGTCAGGGCGAAGGTGAGCATGGCCGGGAGCAGCCCGGCCAGGACCTTGAGGGTGATCTTGAGGTGCGAATTGAGGTAGCGCAGGTGCGGCAAGCGCCGGCGCGGCGGCCTGCCCGGCTCGCTCTCCTCCAGGCCCGCCTCGGCCCCGTGCTCGCGCTGCACCCCGCCCATGAGCGACACGTTGCCCGGCACGCCCGGGGTCAGCCGGTAGTTTTCGGCCAGCCATTCCACGCCCCGGCGGCGCGAAAGGGCGCGCAGGGGGGGCAACACCGCGCCCAGGCAGCGCAGCAGGTCCGACTGCGGCTCGCGCTCATCCTCGGGCAGGTCGGTGACGCGCTTGCGGGCGCTGACGGTGACGTCCAGGCGCCGCTGCTCCCCCCCGCCCATGCGGGCCAGGGCGCGGCGCGCGCGCGCGGGCAGGGTGTCCACCACCACCATGCCCATGCCGAACAGGCGGCTGGACTGGCCCGTGGAGTCCGTGCCGATGCAGGAGGCCAGGGGCGTTTTGAGGTAGTAGGAGCGCAGGGTGGAGATGTCGTAGAGGATCTCGGAGAGCTTTTCGCGGCGCGCGCGCGAGCTGACGCCGGCGATGATGCCGCGGATCTGCTTCTTGAGCTTGATGACGTTGGCCGTGTTCAGGGCCTCCTGCAGGGCGTTGATGCGCTCGGCGTCGATCTCCTGCCCGCGCGCGCGCTCCTTCAGGTTCACGATCTCCAGGTGCGTCACCGCGCCCTTGCAGTCGTAGAGGATCTCCAGCACGTCCTCCACGCACAGGCTGCCCAGGCTCAAGGTGATGCGCCCCAGGGCGTGGATGCCCTGCAGCCGCGCCGTGAGCTCGTGCGGGGCGAGCTTCAAGAGCTCCGGCACCTCCGGCCCGTCCGTGGGCACGCCCGGATCGGGCAGGGTGGGATTCTTGCCCGGCGTGAGGAAGCGCTCCAGGATCTCGTCGGTGTCCAGCTCGCGCAGGCGCGCAAGCTGCTGGCGTATCTCCGCGCGCTCCGGCGCGGTGGCGGTGGCCAGCTCGTGGCGCAGGAAGGCCGCCTGGGCCTTCATGAGCGGCAGCAGGCGGTCGTGGATGAACTTTCCCAGGTGCTCCAGCGAGGCCTGGCCCGCGCCGACGAAGCGCCGGAACTCCGGCTCCGGCAGGGCGGGCAGGTCCAGGCCGTAGTCGCGCAGGAGGCTCGGGCGGTGCACGGCGTTGAACGCGTCGAACACGGCCCGGACATAGCCCTGGTGGTGCAGGGAGACCAGCCGCGACTCCGCGAGGAAGCGCTTGGTCTCGGCCTGGTCGAGGAAGTCCAGGAACTCCGCCGGAGAGGCGAACCCGCCCGGCACCCAGATGAGCTTCAGGTAGCGGCCCCGGAAGCGCGGGGAGAACTCGATGCCGATGCGCACCTTGATCTCCATGACGCGCGCGGCCTCCAGGAGCTCGGCGGCCACCTCGCGGGGCACGTGGTTGTAGTAGATCACCGTGAGGCTCTTGATGCCCTTGATCCAGGCGTCCATGACCAGGTGCGTGGAGGACTTGCGGCCCTTGGTGTTGGCGTCGTGCACGTGGTCGTCAAAGGCGATCTGGCTCTGGTCCTCGGGCATCTCCAGGAGGTGGTAGCGGGCCAGGTGGCGGCGGATGACCCTGGGCCGGCCCGAGATGGCCTCGCGGAAGTCGTGGGCCAGCATGAGCTGCGCCTGGGCGTCGCCGCTGGCGCGCACCATGTCCTTCATGAGCTGCACCAGCACGCGCGCGGTGTTGCGGCGCATGCCGCCCTGGGCCGTGGTCAGCACCTCGGCGTGCAGGCCGCGCAGGGCCGAAAGCCGGTCCTCGGCCTTGCCGGTCTCCAGCGAGCCCAGGAGGTGCACCACGGCGTAGGCGATGCGCAGGCCGCGCGTGGCCGCCATCTCCTTGATGCCGTGGGGGTGCATGTAGGGGGCCAGCAGCTTCTTGTGGGCCGGCGCGTCCTCGCGGTTCACCACGTCGCAGACGATGCGCAGCAGGTCGTAGTCCTTCTTGTCGAAGAAGGCGCGCGAAGGGCGGATCAGCGCGAAGGCGTCCGCGTTCTGTCCGCAAAAGGATTCACAACCAGGCATGCCGCTCCCGTCGGGCCCGCGCGGGGCCAGAGGCCAGAGTATCGTTACACTTTTCACAATCGGCAGGAGGCCGCAAAAAGTCAAGGGCTGGCGCGAATTTCAGGCTGCTGCAAAGCGGCCGCGCCCGCAGACCGGGCACGCATATTCCTGCGGGCATTGCCGCAGCCGTCGCGGCGTGCTAGCCTGCGGCAGAACAGCTGCCCCTGGCCATACAAAACCGTCCGACATGCAAGGAGCCTACATGAAACGCCTACTGATGTTCTTCGCCCTGCTGGCCGTTGCCTGCTTCGCCACAGCGGCCCTGGCGGCCGACGCCGCAAACCTCGTGGGCACCTGGGAAGGAACGCCCTCGGTGCATGGGGCCAAGGTCGGCTACCGCACCGGCAGGCTCGTGCTGACCATCGCCGAGCAGCAGGGCAACGCCTTCCACGGATCCAAGGTCTACTTCCGCTCCACGGACAAGCAGGACCGCAGCGAGGGCTTCAGCGGCACCATCAGCTCCGGCGGGCAGATCTTCATCGCCGACCACGACGAGGGCTACATGATCGGCAACATCACCAAGGGCGGCGAGATGGAGCTGCAATACGGCCACAAGGGCAGGAAGGCCATCGCCGTGCACGTGCTGCTGAAGAGGAAGTAGGCCCCTGGACCTTTCCGGCCACGGCGGCCCGGCTCTCGCGACAACCGGGGCCGGGCCATTTTTTCGGCCCGCTCCGCCACCCTGTCAACAGGGAATTTTTGTCCTTTTCCCGGCCAAAAACAGGGCAATTTTGTCCAGGCCGCATTTCCGGGTGTATGCTGGAGCGGAACAAAGGAGCAGCCATGCGCGAACATCTTGATCTGCACCAGGCCTATGCCCGGGCCTTTGCGGGGCCGGCAGGGGAGCTGGTGCTGGCGGATCTGGCCCGCCAGGGCTTCCTGCGGGAGTCGACCTTCAGCCCCGACCCGCAGCGCGCGGCCTTCAACGAGGGCCGCCGGAGCCTGGCCCTGCACATCGAGCGGATGGTGGCCGGGCCGGAGCCCAGGCGCCCGGCAGGCCCGGACAAGGCCTGAGGCCCAAACCCCGGGGGCGCGGGCGAAAAAAAGAGGGGGCCATGCGGCCCCCTCTCGGAATGGACTTGTGTCCCAGCCTTAGGGCTTCTTGGCTTCGGCGGGCTTGGCGGCCTCGGCGGCGGGGGCGGCCGGAGCGGCGGCGGCGTCGGCGGGCTTCACTTCAGCAGGAGCAGCAGGAGCAGGAGCGGCGGGGGCGGCGGCGGCAGCGGCCTCAGCGGGCTTCTCTTCGGCTTTCTTCTCACCGCAGGCGGAAACGCCAAGAGCCAGGGCAGCAACGATCATAACGGCGAACAGCTTCTTCATGGGTCCTTCCTCTCTATTGGTGGTGGTGAAACACAAACATGAAATTCCTGCATCCCCGGCGAAGTCCCACCCGGAACCCATACCCTCGGTCATGCGCCACTTGGCTGCGACTCTGGGGAGCCGGAGAGGGGATACGGTCCTGCCGGGCAAACGCGGCTGCTCCGCGTCCGCACGAGGGGCCATACCCTCACGCGCAGTCATTATACCTGTTGCTTTTGATTGGCAACAGAAATGTCGAGGCAAATTTCAGCCCGGCAAAACCCGTCAAACCCTTGCCCCGCCTGAATGACACTGGAAATTTCCGCGCGGGCGGAGAATGAACATGGGCATAAACGCGCAAATGAACGAACATCCTTCGCTGCAGGCCTTGCGCGATCCGGGCCGCTACCGTTTTTATTCGCTGTCTGACGAGGACGGGGAGTATGCCGCGGCGGCCCTGGCCGAGCACGAGGACGCCCTGGAGCTGCACCTCGAGGTGCTGCGCTTCGGCCCGGCCACGGTGCGCGCCCTGCGCGCCGATGTGGAGGAGCTGAAGGCCATGGCCCGGGCCCTGGGCAAGACGCGCATCGTCGGCCTGCGGGTCGAGCCGGGCCAAACGGCCGATGCGCGCTGGCCCAAGTTCACGCGCCTCTTCGGCTTCAGCGGGCAGCGCGTGCTCCAGGTGGCGGAATTGCGCCTGGACTGAAAACCTTGTCAACCGGGTATTTTTGTCCTTTTACCGGCCAATTCCAGGTGATTTTTGTCCGGCGGCAAATAGTCGGGGTATACTCTCGGCCAAGCGCCCGGCCCGGCATGGGCCGCGTGTCCGGGCCAGCCCCCCCCACCTTTGACCAAGGAGACCATCATGCCCGATGCCCCCGCACAGACCCAAAAACGCGGCGCTGCCCCGGCCCCCGGCGCGGACTGGCGCCTGGAGCTGCCCGAGGAGCTCACCGCGCCGGGCCGCGACGACACCGGCGCCGAGGCGCAGATCCCCCTGCGCCGCCACCCGGCCCTGGCCAAGTACGCCACGCGCGAGGAGGCCCTGAAGGCCCTGGTGCACGCCCAGCGGCTCCTGGGCCGCAAGGCCGAGCCCGAGGGCTCGCTCTTGTCCCAGGGCCTGGGCGCGCGCCCGCAGTCCCCGGAGGACTACCTCCTGCCGGAGCTGGACCTGCCCGAGGACTTCCGCGTGGACGAGGCCCTGAAGGGCGCGTTCCTGTCCAAGGCGCACGAGCTGGGCCTTTCCGACGCCCAGGCCGGCGGCCTGTACTCCTGGTTTCTGCCCCTCAACGTGGAGGGCCTGCGCCGCCACGCCGAGCAGGCCGAGGCCCACCGCCGCAAGCGCCGCGACCGCGAGCTGAGCGGCCTGCGCCAGGCCCACGGCGACGAGGCCCTGGGCGTGCTGGAGGCGGCCCGCAGGGCCGTGCTGGCCCTGGGCGGCCCGGCCCTGATGCAGGCCCTGGAGGCCAGCGGCGCGGCGGACGACGCCTGCGTGGTCCAGGCCTTTGCGCGCATGGCGCCCTTGGTCAGCGAGACCGGCCTGCGCGGCAAGAACGCCGGGGCCGCCGGCAGCCTGACCCCGCAGCGCCTGCGCGAGATGATGCGCGACCCGCGCTACTTCGACCCCTCGCGCCGCGATGCGGACTTCGTGCGCCAGGTGCAGCAGGGCTTCGAGACCCTGTACCCCGGCGAGCAGGCCCCGGCCGTGCGCGCCTCCTAGAACCCCTTGCCCGGCCCAAAGGCCAACGGCCCGGCCAGGCGCTCATGCCTGGCCGGGCCGCTTTGCCTCGGGACTCTTTCCTGGAAGGTTTGCCCGGATTATTTGCCGCGGGCGACTGCGCCCGGGCAGCGCAGGGAAACGCCGAGGCCTCCCGGCGCGCCTAGAGCTCGCGCAGCTTCTGGGCCAGCCGCTCGGCCCGGGGGCCCACCTGCCCGGCCCACCTGGAGCGCAGCATCTCCGCCGCCGCCGCGCCGTGGCGCCCGGCCTGCAGGTGCGCCAGGGTCTGCGTGAAGCGCAGCAGCCCGGCCAGGCCCAGGTTGAAGCACATGTTCACGAGCACCTCCTGCACCTCCTCCGGGGCCTGCATGAGCCACGGCAGCGCCGCCTCCAGCTGGGCCCAGAAGGACCGGATGTCGTTGTCCAGGAGGACCAGGGCCTCCTCTTCGGTGATGCCCCGGTCCTCCAGGTTGCGGCCCACGCCGATGGTCAGCCGGCCCGCCGGGCAGCGGTAGGGCTTGAGCCGCAGGCCCTCGTCGCGCAGAAGCTCCGCGGACAGGCGCCGCGCGTTCATTTGCCCGCCCCCTTCATCTTTTCGAACGTGCGCAGGGAGCCCATGCCGAGCATGCCGAACATGAGCTGCCAGAGCATGTCGTCCAGGGCCGGAGGCAGGGGCGCGGCGGGCCACCAGACCCCGGAGGCCCAGACCCAGAGCGGCCGCGCCAGGTACTGGAAGCCCAGGGCCAGGGCGCAGATCCAGCCGATGGCCGGGCGCCAGCCGGCCACGAACAGGGACGGGCTCTGGGCCTCGGCCCTGTTGATGCCGCGCTGGTCGGCCTCGGCCTTGGCCGCGATGTCCAGCAAGGCGCGTTGGTAGTCCTCGGCGGCCTTGGCCCGCGCGCCCGGGTCCGGGATGAGGTCGAGGAGCTTCTGGGCCGCGGCGCCGAGGAGCGGGATGAAGTCGAGCAGCATGGGTGAACCTCCTATTTCAGCATGGCCCTGAGCACGAAGGGGCCCACGAGCTGCAGCACCAGGCCCACGCCCAGGCCCACGTAGACATGGAAGCGCAGGGTGTTCACCGCGCCCCAGAGGTCCCCGCGCTCGGCCAGGTGCTCCTCGCGCTCCCGGGCGTGGGCCTCGCGGTGCTGGCCCTCGCCGCGCTCCAGGGCCGAGAGGCGCTCCTCCTGCCGGGCGCAGAGCTCGCGCCGGGCCACCTGGGACTCGGCGATGCGCAGCAGGGTCTCGCCGTTGGCCCGGGACTGGGCGGCCACGGCCTCGATGCCCTGGCGCATCTGGTCCTTCAGGCCCAGAAGCGCGTCGCGGATCTGCTCCATGAACTGGTCGTGGAAGGCGCAGGGCTGGTGCATGGGCGACTCCTAGGGCGCGGGGCTGAGCCGGGCGCGCTCCGCCGCCGAGGCCAGAAACGAGGCCACGGCCTCCCAGCTCGCGGGCATCCGCAGGGCCTCCTGGTGCGCGGGCACCGTGAGCGGCGCCATGCCCAGGAACTCGCCGTCCTGCCCGAACCGGGGCCTGTCCTCGGCGTAGGCCGGCACGTCCACGATGACCGTGGGGAAGGCCGAGGGCGCGAGGCCGTCCTGGGCCGCATGCTCCGCGCGCTGGGCCTCGCTTGTCCAGTCCACCACGGCGCAGCCCTCGGGCAGGGTCGCCAGCAGGACGCGGGACAATTCCACTTCGGGATGATGCAAGAGAATCATGCTTCGGCCTCCTATGTTGCCGTGAAGATGTTCACCGAGCCGGCCCCGCCGGAGCCGCCCGTGCACGGGGGGTTGTTCCCGTAGTTGGGCCCGCCCAGGCCGCCGCTGGCCCGGACAGTGCCGCTGTTGGTGTAGCCCCCGGCCTTGGTGACGATGCAGACGATGCCGCCGCCGGCCCCCGCGCCCGGATACCCGTAGGCTGCGTCCGACCCGCCGCGCCCGCCGTCCGAAGACACGATGCAGCCGGAGCCGACGCTTAAGGCCGGGGTGAACAGCATGAGCAGCCCGCCGCCAGCGCCGGACGCAGGGGTCACAACTCCGGCAGTTCCAGGGCCAATGGGGTCGCCAGCGCCGCCGCCCGCTGCGCCAGCGCAAGTGCCGTTGAACCAGCCGCCCTTCCCGCCATAAGCCTCGGGGGCAACCCTGGTCCCGGATGCCGAGTACGGCGTCCCTGTCGAACCAGCGCCGCCCGAGCAGGGGCCGCCCTTGCCGCCGGGGTCCGTGCCGCCTCCCGCGTGGCAGCCGCTCCCGCCGCCGCCCGTCTGCATGGCCGCCCCGGCACTGCCCGTGTAGCCGGTTGTATTCGCGCCGGGTTGCGCCGCCGCTCCTGCCGCGCCCTCGCCCTGCACCACATAGGCCTCCAGGGCCGCTTGCCTCAACTTGCGCCTGAGGCTGTCCGGGAGAAGCCCCCAGGCCGTGAGGTTGCCGAAGTTGCCGCCCCTGCCAAGCGCGTCGATGTTCAGCCTGGCTCCGTTCAGGAGCTGGATGCCCGTCCTGGCGAAGACGACGAGGGCCTTGCTGTTGGCCGAGGGCCTGAGCGAGGCCGAGGCCCCGTCAAGGATGAGCGTGTCGCACATGACCGCGCTGGCCCCGGTGCCCGCGTCCGGGGCCACGGTGGCGGTTCCGCTGATGGCGAGGGCGTTCTTGAGGAGTGTGCCGGAGAGCAGCTCCAGTTCAGCCACCTCGACGCAGCCAGCATCTGACATTACGAACTTGTACCTGGAGTAGCTCGCCAACGCCGGAAGCTTGAAGACTTTCCTGGTGTTGGTGACTGCGCTGCGTTGGCCGCTTTGGGAGTCCAGAAGCGTCCAGTTCGTCCCATCATTGGAGCCGTGGAAGGTCCAGGAATCGACGTTGTACCCGCTGGGGTAGTTCGTGCCGGTGACAGAATACCCCCCGACATTGGATACTTCGGGGCATTGGATGGTCCATGTGTCCGTCGCCAGGCTGGAGCATGAGTTCCCAGGCGTGGTTGCTTGGCTCGCCGGAGAGATGCCGTCAAAGGCCATCCATCCCGGGTACGAAGCATTGAACGGCGAACCGAGGGACACGGTGAACCCGGATGTTGTCGCCCCTGTCATGGCCGGAACAATGTCTGAGCCAAGAAGGATGTAGTCCTGTGGCTGCACCACGCTGCCGCCCTGCACGACGTTGCCGGAATAGGCGCCGTCGCCGAACAATGAACGACGCCCCAAGGGACCGGGAGGAATCCCCCCGGCCCCGCCGGGCCAGCCCCCGCCGCCTTCATGGGACGAGAACGCGGGCATGGCTAGTATTTCCCTCCGCGCGAGATGAGGTTGGCCCATTTCCCGCCGGTGAGGTCGGCGGTGAACTTGGCGCGGATGGACCAGCCGGGGGGGAGGTTGATGAACTTGTTTCCGGCGGCGTCGGCCTGCACATGGGCGGCCATCATGCCGCTGGCCAGGAGGTTCAGCGCGGCCACGGCGTTGGCGTTGCCGCTGGAGAGCGGCACCTGCACCAGCGCCGCCTCGCGGCTGATCGCCCCGTCGTGGAAGCAGACCAGCAGGTCCTTGTTGGCGGTGTCGTTCGTCCAGACGCAGAGTTCGTCCACGCGGGTCGCCTCGGTGGCGTCGCCGGAGAACACGACCTGCTCCGTGGTCGCGGTGGTGCCTGCCGAAAAGTTGGTGATCTTGCCGGTGATTGAGCCGATGAAGATGGGTTCCCTGTTCGCTGCCATGTCACATGCCTCCCTGGAGTGCGTGGTTGAGGACGCGGCCGGCCACCATGGCGGGCCGCAGGATCAGGTTGGTGGGGAGCTGGGCGGCGCCGCTGCCTGTGTCCGCGACCAGGCCCGAGGCCGTGCGCGCAAGCCCGCCGCCTGGGGCTATTTTCGCCCGCAGCCGCCCCTCGGCCAGCTCCAGGCCGGGGTCCGGGGCCAGGGCCAGGGACAGGCGCAGGGCCTCATCCGCGCCGGGGTTGAGCAGGGTCTCGGCCAGGCCCTCGCCTGCGGACAGCTTGGCCGAAAGGCTGCCGGGGGTGGTGTCGCCGGCGCTCACGCGCAGCCCGCCCACGGCGGCTCCGGCCTGGGCGGCGTAG
>JAHJLB010000014.1 GCA_018822105.1 Pseudomonadota bacterium | reverse complement strand
GTGGGCAGCACCTTCGGCGGCGTGGCCGACGCGGGCCTGACCTCGGTCATGAACGGCAGCATGGTCAAGCTCATCGTCTGGTACGACAACGAGGCCGGCTTCACCCACCAGCTGGTGCGCCTCATCCAGAAGGTCGCGGCCTTCGGCTAGCGGTTCCGGCCGCCCAACAAGAAACCCAGCCCCGGTCAGCATGTCTGGCCGGGGCTTTGTTTTGCAAGCCGGAAAAGAGGCGGCGGTTAGTTTTCCGCCCCCCCGCCGCGCGCGGGGAACAGGGCCGAGCCGGCGGCCAGGAGGTCTGCGAGCCGGAGCCCCAGGGGCTCCAGGCGCTGCCGGATGAGGGCCATCTCGTCGCCGGGGTCGAAGAGGGGATAGTCGCTGCCGAAGAGCAGGCGCTCGGCCGGGTGGCGCTTGAGGAGCTGGCGCAAAGTCTCGTCGCGGATGACCCGCAGGGAGCTTGAGGTGTCCATGTACACGTCCAGCCCGGCCAGGTGCTCCACGGCCCATTCCCAGTGCAGATAGCCGCCCAAATGCGCGGCGATCATCACCGGGCCGGGGAAGGCGCGCCGCAGCCGGGCCAGCTTCATGGGACAGGAGGGGTTCTGCGCTGGAGGCCGGGTGTCGCCCACGTGGAACATGAGCAGAAAGCGGCTGCCGATGCGCTCCATGAGGGCGTAGAACCTGGGGTCGTCCAGGAAGAAGCCCTGGAAGTCCGGGTGGAACTTGAGGCCCACCACGCCCGCGCGGGCCAGGCGGTCAAGCTCCCGGTCCGGGTCGGCGTAGTCCGGGTGCAGGGTGCCGAAGGCCGTGATGCGCTGGCTCTGGCGCATGAGGTCAAGGGCCCAGTTGTTGGCCGGAATGACCTGGGAGGGGTCCGTTGCGGCGGTGTGCACCACCATGCGCGAAATGCCGGCGCGGTCGGCCCGGGCCAGGAGGTCGTCCAGCACGCCGGTGCCCCGGGGCTTGATGCCGTAGTGCCCTTCCAGCTGGGCCAGGGCCTTTTCGGCGATTTTGGGGTGGAAGACGTGGCAGTGCGTGTCGGTGAACATGTCCAAGGCTCCTGGAGGATTAGCGGAAGCAGGAACCTTACGCTGACTGTCCCCAGGGGCAAGAATTAATTGGCGAGGGAGTGCTTACTGCCGGCAGGTCACGCCTGCCGGCCGAAGAGCTCCTTGAGCCAGTCCGGCACCCCGACGGGCCTGCCCTGGCGGTTCACGCAGGCGTGCTCGGTGCCGCCCTGGGCCAGGAGGCGGTCGCGGTCCGGGTTCTTGATCTCGTAGACGAAGCGCAGGGAGGCGCGGTTCCATTCCACGATGCCGCAACGCACGTGGATTTCGTCGTCGTAGCGCGAGGGGCTGCGGTAGCGGCACCAGGCCTCGCGCACGGGCAAAAGGATGCCGCGCGCCTCCACCTTGGCGTACCCCATGCCGCGCTGGCGGATGAAAAGCCCGCGCGCACGCTCAAAAATATGCAGGTATTCAGCGTAGTAAAGCACGCCCATGGCGTCCGTCTCGCCGTAGGAGACGCGGTGCAAAAGCCAGGCGTCCGGCAGCGGAAAGACCTTGGGGAAGTCCATGCCTAGGCCTCCGGCCGAGGCCCGAGCTGGCGCAGGGTCCAGGCCAGCAGCTCATGCCCGGATTCGATGACCAGCCCGGTGGAGCGCGCCTGGGCCTCGCTGAAGGCCGCCACCCCGGAGGGGGCGAAGTCCGGTGCCTCGCAGCCCTTGTGCCAGAGCAGGAAGGGCACGGGGTCGGGTGTGTGGGTCTTTTCCGCGATGGGCGTGAAATGGTCGCAGGTGATGAGGAAGGCCACGTCCTGCCCCTCCAGGGCTTGGCGCAGCGGACCCACGATGCGCGCGTCGAAGAGGCTGATGGCGCGGGCCTTTTCGGCCGCGTCGCCGGCGTGTCCGCATTCGTCCGGGCCTTCCAGGTGCACGAAGGCGAAGTCGCCGCGCGTGAGGAAGTCAAGCGCCGCGTCCACCTTGCCCTGGTAGTTGGTCTCGATGAGGCCCGTGGCCCCGGGCACCTCGATGACCTCCATGCCCGCGGCGCGGCCCAGGCCGCGCACCAGGTCCACGGCGGAGACCACCGCCCCCGCAAGGCCGAAGGCCTTCCTGAATTCCGGCAGCATGAGCGGCCGGCCCTGGCCCCAGGGCCAGATGGCGTTGGCCTTGGTCTGGCGCGCTGTTTCGGCCAGGCGCTCCTCGGCCAGGAAGAGCAGGTCCCACATGCGCGCGCAGCGCGAGAACTCGCGCATGTCCGCGTGCAGGGACCTGCCGGTGATGTCGTGCGGCGGGCTGATCCTGAGGCCGGCCTCGGACTCCCCGGCCCCGCCCTTGTGCACCAAGAGGTGCCGGTACTGCACGCCCGGGTGGAACTGGAAGGTCTCGTCGCCCAGACGCTCCGCAAGGTCGCGCACGATGGGCCCGGCGGCCTCGGTGGTGATGTGCCCGGAGGAGTAGTCGAGCATGTTGCCCTGGGCCGAGAGCTCGCTCACGCTGACCAGGTTCATGCGCCAGACCAGGTCGTCCGGGTCGAGCACGAGGCCCTGGGCCGCGGCCTCGATGGGGCCGCGCCCGGTGTGGTGCTTGGCCGGGTTGAAGCCCAGAAGCGACATGTTGGCCACGTCCGAGCCGGGGGCCATGCCCTGGGGGATGGTCTGGCACACGCCCACCACGCCGCGCGCGGCCAGTTCGTCCATGTTCGGGGTGTTCGCGGCCTCCAGGCAGGTCTTGTTGCCGGGGAATTCGTCCGGCCAGCCGCCCATGCCGTCGGCGATGAGGAAAAGGAGTTTCATGCGCAGCCGCCGGGGTCCGGATTACAGGATGGGGAACTGCACCGTGGGCCGCACGGTGAAGCTCATGGCGTCGATCTCGCGGATGGTCGCGGCCACGGCGGCGGCCTTGGCGTTGTGCGTCAGAAAGACGATGGGCACGTCGGAACCGGACATGTCGCCCTTTTGCACGGCCTGGGCGATGGAGATGTCGTGCTCGGCCATGGACTTGGAGATGGCCGCCATGACGCCGGGGTGGTCGGCTACGGAGAAGCGGAAATAGTGCATGGACACGGATTCCTCGGCGGGCAGGATCTCGGCCTGGGGCAGGGGCTTGTTGCCGAAGCCGGTGTTGTCGAAGCGCCAGCCCGGCACGGCCAGGCCCCGGCACAGGGCCATGACGTCGGCCATGACCGCGCTGCCCGTGGGCGTGTCGCCCGCGCCCTGGCCGTGGAGCATGATGGGGCCCACGGCGTTGCCCTCCACGCGCACGGCGTTGAAGTTGCCGCCCACCCGCGCCAGCAGGTAGGTGTACTTCACCAGCGTGGGCTGCACGCTGGCCTCGATGCGGCCGTCCAGCTCGCGAGCCTGGGCCAAAAGCTTGATGCGGTAGCCGAACTCCCGCGCCAGCTCGATGTCCATCTGCGTGACCTGGGTGATGCCGCGCACGGGCACGCCCTGAAGCGGGAAGTCGCGGCCAAAGGCCAGGCGGATGAGCACCACCAGCTTGTGGGCCGTGTCCAGGCCCTCGATGTCGTAGGTCGGATCGGCCTCGGCATAGCCCAGGTCCTTGGCCTGCTTGAGGGCTGTGGCGAAGTCCAGGTGGCTGGTGGTCATCTCCGAGAGGATGTAGTTGGCCGTGCCGTTCAAGATGCCCACCAGGCGCTCGATGCGGTTGGCGCCGAGGCTCTCGCGCAGGGTCTGCACGATGGGGATGCCGCCGGCCACGCTGGCCTCGAAGAACAGGCCCAGGCCCCTGGAGGCCGCCAGGGCCGTGAGCTCCGGCCCGTGCAGGGCCAGCAGGTGCTTGTTGGCCGTGATGACGTGCTTCCCGGCGTGCAGGGCGCGGGTGATGAGGCTTTTGGCCGTGTCGATGCCGCCCATGAGCTCCACCACCACGTCGATGTCCGGGTCATTGACCAGATCGTCGGGATTGGTGGTGAAGCGCACCTCGGGCGCGGCGGTCACGGCGCGCTTCTTGGCCAGATCGCGCACCAGGATGGTCTTGATGCTGATGTCCTGCCCGGTGCGCGCAGTGATGATCTCGTGGTTCTCCAGCAGGATCCTGACCAATCCGGAGCCCACGGTGCCGAAACCGGCAAGTCCCAGGCGCAGCATCATCTCTCCCTATTTCCCGAAGAATTTTTTCAGGTTGCGGGTGGCCTGGTTGATGCGGTGGCGGTTTTCCACCAGGGCGAAGCGCACATGGTCGTCGCCGTAGTTGCCGAAGCCCAGGCCCGGGCTCACCGCCACCTCGGCCTCGCGCAGCAGGAGCTTGGAGAACTCCACGCTGCCCAGGTGCTTGAAATCGTCGGGGATCTCGGCCCAGACGAACATGGTGGCCTTGGGCGCGGGCACCATCCAGCCGGCGCGGTGCAGGCCGTCGATGAGGGCGTCGCGGCGGTCCTGGTGCACGTCCATGATCTCGCGCACGCAGTCCTGGGGGCCGTTCAGGGCCGTGCAGGCGGCGATCTGGATGGGCTGGAAGATGCCGTAGTCCAGGTAGCTCTTGATGCGCGTCAGGGCCTGGACCATGTCGCGGTTGCCGCAGCAGAAGCCCACGCGCCAGCCGGCCATGGAGTAGCTCTTGGTCAGGGAGAAGAACTCCACGGCCACATCCTTGGCGCCCTTGGCCTGCAGAAAGCTCGGGGCCACGTAGCCGTCGTAGGTGAAGTCCGCGTAGGCCAGGTCGTGGATGATGTACATCCCGTGCTCCTTGGCGAAGTCCACGAGCTTCTGGAAATAGTCCACGTCCGCGCAGATGGTGGTGGGGTTGTGCGGGTAGTTCAGCACGAGCAGCTTGGGCTTGGGCCAGGTCTGCTTCACGGCGATCTGCAGATCCTCCAGGAAGTCGCGGCCCTTGCCGATGGGGATGCGGCGCACGTCGGCCCCGGCGATGATGGCGGCGTAGGGGTGGATGGGGTAGGCCGGGTCCGGGGCGAAGACCACGTCGCCGGGGGAGAGCATGACCAGGGACAGGTGCGCCAGGCCTTCCTTGGCGCCCATGGTCACCACCACCTCCTGGTCGTGGTCCAGCTCCACGCCGAAGCGGCGCAAGTACCAGTTGGCTATGGCCAGGCGCAGGCCCTTGATGCCCTTGGAGGCGCTGTAGCGGTGGTTGGTGGATTTCTGGGCCGCCTCCATGAGCTTCTCCACGATGTGCGGCGGAGTGGGCAAATCCGGGTTGCCCATGCCCAGGTCCACGATGTCCGCGCCCTGGTGGCGCATCTGCATTTTCAGTTCGTTGACCTGGGCGAAGACGTACGGCGGCAGGCGGTGGACTCTGGGAAATTGCAGCATTGCGCGCTCCTTGGCTCCCCGTAGCTGACCGGAGATGCCCGTCGCTATCAGGAGATGATTGTTCGGTACGCCGGAACCTTACATGCGCCCGGGGCCTGCTGTCAAAACCAATGATGCGGCAAAGTGGCCCTGCGGGCATTGTTCCGATCCTGAGGGCGTGTTAGGATTGCGAAAGACCGGAACGGGGGGTGGATCATGGGCCTGAAGCTGACGGACAAGGACTATGCGCGGATGCTTGAGGTGGCGCTTGCCGAGGCCCGCCTGGGCCTGAGCGAGGGCGGGGTGCCCATCGGCGCGGCCCTGTTCGACAGCGCGGGCCGGCTGTTGGGCCGCGGGCGCAACCGCCGCGTGCAGGACAACGACCCCTCCATGCACGCCGAGACCAGCGCCTTCCGCAACGCCGGTCGCCGCAAGAGCTACCGCGACACCATCATGGTCACCACCCTGGCCCCGTGCTGGTACTGCTCGGGCCTGGTGCGCCAGTTCGGCATCGGCACCGTGGTGGTCGGCGAGAGCCAGACCTTCCAGGGCGGGCTCGACTGGCTGCGCGCAAACGGTGTCACGGTCGTCGATCTGGACAGCGCCGAGTGCAAGGCGCTATTGGGCGGCTTCATCCGCCAGAGGCCCGAGGTCTGGAACGAGGACATCGGGGTGGAGTGAGGTGGGCACGTCAGGCCAGCAGGCCGCGCAGCCGCGCCATTTCCGCAGCATAGGCCTGAGCGTCAAACCGCGGCGAGAGCCGGTTCAGGAACCCGTGGGCCGTGCCGGGCAGAAGCTCCGCCGCGACTCCCTGCCCCCGCAATGCCGTCACTAGCTCCGCCGGATCGAAGCTGGCCTCGGCCTCGGCGAAGACGAGCTGCAGGTCGCCGGCCGGGCGCAGGTGCGCGTGCTCACGGATGCGTGAACCGTAGTACAGGACGCTGTGCGCCGGTGGGGCGGATACCAGGCCCGCAAGGGCGATCCAAAGCGCCGTGGCGCCCACGCTGAAGCCCACGGCCAGGGCCGGGCGGTATTCAGCCAGAGTCTCGCCCACAACCTTCGCATACCAATCCAGGCCCGTGCGGGCGATGAAGGCCGCATGGGCCTCGACCTCGCTGGGGAAGCGCGGGCGTTCGCCCGCGTAGGGCGAGAGGATGCGCACGCGCGCGTCCAGGCCGTGCGTCAGTTGTCCAGCCAGGGACTGGACTTCCGGGGTGTGGCCGAAGATGTCTGAAATGATGAGCAGGGTCCGTGCGGGCATGGGCTGTGGTAGGCCAAGGGCCCGGGCAAGGCAAGGGGCCTGCCGGCCTTGTCCCCGCCCTTGACCTCTTGCTCCGATTTTTCTACTCTGTGAATCTTTGTGAGACGTCGATGCCACCCTTTGGCGGGATGGCGGGCTCACCCAAAATCGTCCCCAATGGAGTACACGCACATGGTTCAGAAAGCTGAAAAAATCTGGATGGACGGGAAGCTCGTCAACTGGGATGAGGCCAACGTGCACATCCTCACCCATACCCTGCACTACGGCTGCGGCGTGTTCGAGGGCATTCGCGCCTACGAGTGCACCGACGGCCGCAGCGCCGTCTACCGCCTGACCGAGCACATGCAGCGCCTCATCGACTCCGCGCACATCCTGGGCATGAAGCTGCCCTACACCTGCCCCGAGCTGGTCCAGGCCGTGGTCGACACCCTCACGGTCAACAAGATGAAGTCCGGCTACATCCGCCCCCTGGCCTTCATCGGCGACGGCGTCATGGGCGTGCACCCGGGCGCCAACCCCATCCGCGTGGCCATCGCCACCTGGCCCTGGGGCGCGTACCTGGGCGACGGCGCCCTGGAGAAGGGCATCAGCATCAAGACCTCCAGCTTCACCCGCCACCACGTCAACGCCATGATGACCAAGGCCAAGGCCTGCGGCAACTATGTGAACTCCGTGCTGGCCAAGACCGAGGCCGTGGCCGACGGCTACCACGAGGCCCTCATGCTCGACACCCAGGGCTACGTGTCCGAGGCCAGCGGCGAGAACATCTTCATCGTCAAGAACGAGGTCATCAAGACCACGCCGCTGACCTCCATCCTGCCCGGCATCACCCGCGACAGCATCATCACCCTGGCCCGCGAGCTGGGCTACGAGGTGCTGGAGCAGCTCTTCACCCGCGACGAGCTCTACGTGGCCGACGAGGCCTTCTTCAGCGGCACCGCCGCGGAGATCACGCCCATCCGCGAGGTGGACCGCCGCACCATCGGCGCTGGCAAGGCCGGTCCCCTCTCGCTCCTGATCCAGAAGGAATACTTCCGCATCGTCAAGGGCGAGAACCCGGACTACGCCTCCTGGCTGCACGAGTACAAGGTCTAGCATTTCCCTTCCGTCCGGAGGGGGCGTTCAAAGCGCGTCCCCTCCGGGCCTGTTCCCCGCACCTACGCCCTGGAGCCCGCAGACATGGCCAGCCTCACCGCAAAATACAGGCCCCGGCGCTTTGCCGACGTCGCCGGCCAGGACGCGGTCAGGGCCATCCTCTCCCGCGCCGCCGCCACGGGCAAGATCGCCCCGGCCTATATGTTCAGCGGCACCCGCGGCGTGGGCAAGACCACCATCGCCCGCATCTTCGCCAAGGCCCTCAACTGCGAGAAGGCCCCGGTGGCGGAGCCCTGCAACGAGTGCAGCCTCTGCCGCCAGGCCACCCAGGGCACGGCCGTGGACATCATCGAGATCGACGCGGCCTCCCACGGCGGCGTGAACGACGTGCGCGCCCTGAAGGAGGACGTGGGCTACGCGCCGCTGGAGGGCCGCTTCAAGGTCTTCATCATCGACGAGGCGCACATGCTCTCCACCGCCGCCTTCAACGCGCTGTTGAAGACGCTGGAGGAGCCGCCCGCGCGGGTCACCTTCATCCTGGCCTCAACCGAGGCCCACAAATTTCCGGCCACCATCCTCTCGCGCTGCCAGCACTACGTGTTCAAGATGCTGCCCCAGGCCGACCTGGCCGCGCATCTGGAGGGCATTTTGGCCCGCGAAGGGGTGGACTACGAGCCTGCGGCCGTGCGCATCATCGCCCGGCGCGGCGCGGGCAGCGTGCGCGACAGCATCTCGCTTCTGGGCCAGGCCCTGGCCTACAGCTCGGGCAAGCTGCTGGAGAGCGAGGTGCGCGGCTGTCTCGGCCTGGCCGGGCAGGAGGTCTTTTTCGCCCTCATGGAGGCCATCCAGGTGCGCGACCTGCCGCTACTGTCGCGCACCCTGCGCCAGGTGCTGGACCAGGGCCTGGACCTGGGCTTCTTCCTGCGCGAGCTGTCCTCCTGCTGGCGCAACATGTTCCTTTTGCGCCAGGCCGGGGAGGCCATCCTGCCGGAGCTGGGCCTGCCCGCCGAGGAGGCCGCCCAGTGGCTCGACTGGGCCGCGCGCTTCACGCCCGCACACATCCACGCCTGCTGGCAGATGACCCTGGACGGCCAGCAGCGGGTCATCAAGAGCCTGGAGCCCGCCCAGGCCCTAGAGCTGCTGTTGCTGAACCTGGCCTGCCTGCCGGATCTGATCCCCCTGGAGGCCCTGGGCGGCCAGCGCACGCCGCCCGCCGGGGCGGCTGGCCAGGGCGGCGGAGCTCCAGGCCGGGGACTGCACGGCGCCTCGTCCAGTGGTTCGGCCACCAGCACGGCCACGGGCTCGGCCACTCTTCCGTCCACAGGCCCGTCCACGCTTTCGTCCACGCTTTCGGCCACGCCTGCGGAAACGGTCCAGCCCACGGCCCAGGCCGCCGGGATCTCTGCCGAGGCAACGGTTTCCTCCACGGTTTCGTCCACGGCAACATCCACGGCGAGGCCCACGGTGCAGACCACGGAATCGATTGCGGAGCCGGCCACGCCGCCGGCCAGTCCGGCGGAAACGGCCCCCGGCGCCTCCCCGGCCGAGCCTGCGGGCGGCGGCACGCTATCCTGGGAGGGCTTCCAGGCCTTTGTGCTGGGCAAGAACGGCAGCGGCGTCATCACCGGCCTGAACCAGTCGCGCGGGGAATGGAACGGCGCGGTGCTGACCCTGGGCTGCCACAACGAGACCCATTGCCGGCAGCTGGAGCAGGGCGACAACCGCGTGCGCCTGCAGCGGCTGGTGCTGGAGTATTTCGGGCCCGAGGCGGAGCTGGAGTTCCATTTCGAGGAGCGCGAGCCCGCGCGCAGCGGCACCGAAGTGGACCGCGAGATGCAGGCCCACCCGGCTGTGCTGCGCGTGCGCGAGGCCTTCGAGGCCAAGGCCCCGGCCCAGGTCTACCTGCGGGAGCGGCGCTAGGGCAATGTTCGGCGCGCCTGCAAGCGCGCCACACCAAAATACGAATCGACCGGAGGTCTCCCCCCATGCGTGGAATGCAGGATATGTTGCGCCAGGCCCAGATGATGCAGAAGAAGCTGGCCACCATCCAGGATGAGCTCAAGACCCGCGAGGTCCAGGCCACCAGCGGCGGCGGCATGGTCACGGTGACGGCCACCGGCGGACAGGAAATCGTGTCCATCGCCATCGACAAGAGCGTGCTCGAGGCCGGGGACGTGGAGATGCTCCAGGACCTGGTGCTGGCCGCGGTGCGCGACGCCCTCAAGAAGGCCAAGGCCATGAACGAGGAAGAGATGGGCAAGATCACCGGGGGCATGAAAATCCCCGGCATGTTCTAGGCATGTCCCTTGACCGGCTGCCCGGCCCCCTGCGCGAGGTGGCCGAGCACCTGGCCCGGCTGCCGGGCCTTGGCCCCAAGAGCGCCCTGCGCGCGGCCCTGGCCCTGCTCAAGATGCCCCGGGAGATGGCCGCGGCCGTGGGCCAGTCCGTGCTGACCCTGCGCGAGCGCCTGTGCCTCTGCGGCACCTGCGCCAGCCTGGCCGAGCAGGACCCCTGCCCCATCTGCGCCGACGCCTCGCGCAACCGCGAGCAGCTCTGCCTCGTGGCCGAGTGGGATTCGCTCCTGGCCCTGGAGGAGATGAACCTGTTCCGGGGAACCTATCTGGTCCTGGGCGGCCTGCTTTCGCCCCTGGACGGGGTGGGGCCGTCGGGCCTGGAGTTCGATCTCCTGCGCCGCAGGCTGGCCTCGGGAGAGGTGCGCGAGCTCATCCTGGCCCTGGGCGCCACCCTGGACGCCGAGAACACCGCCTCGCACGTGAAGAACATCGTGGCCCAGGGCTTTCCGGGCGTGACCGTCTCGCGCCTGGCCCAGGGCATCCCCATGGGCGCGGAGGTCAAGTACATGGACCGCGAGACCCTGCGCCAGTCCCTGTTGCACCGTCAGGCAGTGTAGGGCCTGACTCTGAACGCGCTGTTTGCCACCTGGACGCCGCCGCGAGGCGGTTTTGGCCCAGGGCGGCGCCGCAGGAGCATCAGCCCTGGCCTCAAAGCGGCTTTCTCCGCGCCAGGGCAGGAACACCATCTTTTGGAAACAGGCCTCAGTCCCCCCTCGGCCAAGGAGCCACATGCCCGTCACCATCACCGCTGAAGTCCACGCCGTGGTCTACCACAATCCGGACAACGGCTATGCGGTGGCCCGTGTCCGCGCCAAGGACGAGCCCGGCATGGTCACCGTGGTGGGCTGCCTGGGCCAGCTGCAGCCTGGCGAATATCTTGAGCTCTCCGGCGAGTGGAAGACGCATCCCAAGTTCGGCCGCCAGATGGAGGTCTCGTCCTTCAAGCAGACCTACCCGGCCACGGTGCACGGCGTGGTGCGCTTCCTCAAGTCCTCCATCAAGGGCGTGGGCGAGAAGACCGCCCAGGACCTGGTGCGGCGCTTTGGCGTGGGCGTGCTGGACATCCTGGACAACGAGCCGGAGAAGCTCCTGGGCAAGGGCATCACCAAAAAGAAGCTGGCGGGCATGCTGGAGTCCTGGAGCAGCCAGCGCGAGGTCAAGAGCCTCATCGTCTTTCTGCACAGCCACGAGGTGCCGCCCACCTACGCCTCGCGCATCTTCAAGATCTTCGGCGCCCAGAGCGAGGCCCGCTTGCGCGAGAACCCCTACGAGCTGGCCTACCTCATCCGGGGCATCGGCTTCCGCACCGCGGACAACATGGCCCTCAAGCTCGGCTTCGAGCACGACGCCCCGCAGCGCATCGAGGCGGCCATCGGCTACATCCTGGTGAGCCAGGGCGACCGCGGCGGGCACATGTTCTGCCCCAAGGAGCAGCTCCTGGCCGAGGCCGCCAAGCTCCTGGGCGTGGACGACCCGGAGCGCATGGAGGAGGGGCTTTGCGCCCTGGAGGGCCGCAAGCGCGTGCACATCGAGGACCTGCCGGAGCAGGGCGTGGACCAGGCCGTGTTCCTCATGACCTCCTACCGGGCCGAGCGCGAGATCAGCCAGCGCCTGTTCGGCCTCATCCACCACCCTTCGCCCGTGTCCCAGGCCAAGGTGGCCCAGGTGCTGCCCAAGATCGAGGCCGCCCTGGGCTTCACCCTGTCCCCGGAACAGCAGCGCGCCGTGTTCCAGTCCTGCGTGAACAAGGTCTTCATCATCACCGGCGGTCCGGGCACGGGCAAGACCACCATCACCCGGGCCATCGTCTCGGCCCTGACCGAGCTGAAGCTCACGGTGCGCCTGGCCGCGCCCACGGGCCGGGCGGCCAAGCGCCTGTCCGAGGCCACGGGCGCCCCGGCCCAGACCCTGCACCGGCTGCTCATGTACTCCCCGGAGCGCGGCTTCTACCACTGCGAGGACCAGAAGCTGGCCGCAGAGGTGCTGCTGGTGGACGAGGTGTCCATGCTCGACGCCCAGCTCTTCCTGGCCGTGCTGCGCGCCCTGCCCGTCACCTGCCGGCTCATCCTCGTGGGCGACGTGAACCAGCTGCCCTCCGTGGGCCCGGGCAACGTGCTGGCCGACCTCATCGGCTGCGGCGAGGTGCCCTCGGCGGTCCTGACGCACATCTTCCGCCAGGCCCAGGAAAGCTCCATCGTGGTCAACGCCCACCGCTTCAACGCCGGGCTGTACCCGGTGGCCAGCCCCAAGGAGCCGCCCGAGGCCGACTTCTTCTGGATGCCCCAGGAGGACCCGGCCAAGGTGCAGGAGCGCATCCTGGAGATGGTCACCACCCGCATCCCAGAACGCTACGGCCTGGACCCGGTGCGCGACATCCAGGTGCTCACGCCCATGCACAAGGGCGACGTGGGCACGGGCACCCTGAACCAGCTGCTGCAGGAGCGCCTGAACCCCCGGCGCGGGCCGGAGCTCAAGCGCGGCTACGCCACCTTCCGCAAGGGCGACCGCGTGCTGCAGCTGCGCAACAACTACGACAAGGAAGTGTTCAACGGCGACCTGGGCTGGGTGGCCGAGGTGGACCCGGAGCAGGGCTCCCTGGTGGTGGACTTTGACGGCAGCCTGGTGGCCTTTGACTCCACGGAGCTCGACGAGCTGACCCTGGCCTACGCCGTGAGCGTGCACAAGTCCCAGGGCTGCGAGTATCCGGCCATCGTGGTGCCGGTGGTGACGCAGCACTTCATGCTGCTGCAGCGCAACCTGCTCTACACCGCCCTGACCCGCGCGCGCAGGCTGGCCGTGTTCATCGGCTCGGACAAGGCGCTGAACATGGGCCTGAAGAACGTCACCTCCGGCAACCGCATGACCCATCTGCGCCACCGCATCCGCTCGGTGTTCGCGGGAAATCTCTTCAGTTAGCCCGGGCGGTCTTCACAAGCGCGGCGGAAGTGCATATTCTTCAACCTCGCACCATCCGCAACGGAATAATCCCAAGACAAGGAGACGGCCCATGCTGAGCAAGAAGATGGAAAAGGCCTTCAACGACCAGATCAAATGGGAATACTACTCCGCGTATCTGTATCTGTCGCTTTCGTCCTACTTCCAGAGCCTGGGGCTGCCCGGGTTCGCCAACTGGATGGACGTGCAGTTCCAGGAGGAGCAGTTCCACGCCCGCAAGATGTTCGACTACGTGCTGGAGAAGGGCGGCCGCGTGGTCCTGCAGGCCATCGAGGCGCCGCAGGGCCAATGGAAGGCGCCGCTGGAGGCCTTCGAGTTCGCCCTGAAGCATGAATACGTCGTCACCAAGCGCATCAACGACCTAGTTGACCTGGCCCAGAAGGAGAAGGACCACGCCTCGGCCATCTTCCTGCAGTGGTACGTCACCGAGCAGGTGGAGGAGGAGGCCAACTTCGGCGACACCGTGAACAAGCTGAAGCTGGTGGGCGACGGCGGCGGGCTGTTCATGCTCGACCGCGAGCTGGCTGCCCGCGTCTTCACACCGCCTGCGGCCGCAAAGTAGTTGCGGGCGCCTTGCGCCGCATACAGGGGGCTTCGGCCCCCATTTTTGTCGCCAAGGCTCAGCCCGCCGCAGCGCCAGCGCTGCCCGCCGCGGCATCCCTGGCCGGGACGTCCTGGCAGCCGGGCTCCGGCGCGCCGCCGGGCTTCGGTTCGCTGCCCAGGGGCTGCCTGCGGTCCCGAGCGTACACGTTGCCGGGAATGGACTTGGCGTATTTCTTCACGTAGGCGGCCCTCTCGCCGATCTCCAGCAGGTTGCAGGGGCCGCCGATCTCCATGATGCCGATGCTCAGCGACACCAGCGGATAGGTGCGCTCCACCCCGTCGCGGCCCGTGGCCAGCACGTTGCCGCGCTTGCGGTCCTCCTGGCAGTAGCAGCCCCGGATGGTGCGCTTGAAGCGGCGCGTGGCCGACTGGCAGATGCGCTCCACGTGCTCCGGGCGGCAGACCAGGACGAAGTCGTCCCCGCCGATGTGGAAGAGCCTGGCCGTAACGTCGCCGTGGCGGCGCACTCTGTGGTCCAGCAGGGCCGCGGCCAGCTTGATGACCCGGTCGCCGTTCTTGAAGCCGTAGGTGTCGTTGTAGACCTTGAAGTTGTCCAGGTCGGCGTAGGCGATGGAGAAGCATTTCCCGGCGGCGATGCCGGCCTCCACCTCCTGCTCCAGGGTCACGTTGCCGGGCAGTCCGGTGAGCGGGTTGGTGCCCTTGGCCATCTCCACCTGCACATGGGCCAGGGTGTTCAAAAGCCGCTGCACGGTGACGATGCCCAGCACGCGCCCCTGCCTGGTGACGATGATGTCGTCGTAGGCCTTGATCTTTTCGCGCTGCATGGCCGCCTTGGCCGTCTGCTCCACGGGGGTGGCCTCGTCCACGATGAGCGGGCTTTTGTCCATGATGGCCTCCACGGGCCGCTTGGCATACAGGGCTGCGCCGAATTGCCCGGAGAGCTGCCGGTTGAGCTGGTATTCCATGACCAGGCCAATGGGCCTTTCGCCCTCCACGATGACGATGCTGGCCTGCTGGCGCGTGGACTCAAAGCAGTGCTGGGCGTCGGGCACGAGCATCCCGGACGGGCGCGCCTGGGCCGGCTCCACGAGGTTGCCGATGGGCATGAGGCAGGAGGTGGACAGCCGGGCCTGCTCCTGGGTGGCCCGCAGGAGGTAGGTGGTGTCCAGGGCGAGGGGCGGCTTGGGCGCAGCGGGCT
The DNA here is from genome assembly GCA_018822105.1 of Pseudomonadota bacterium. GTDB lineage: Bacteria > Desulfobacterota > Desulfovibrionia > Desulfovibrionales > Desulfovibrionaceae > Humidesulfovibrio. The sequence goes on along the minus strand of JAHJLB010000014.1, from coordinate 284,381 downwards.
TGGCCAGATAGTAGCCCTGGCCGTAGTGCACGCCGATGTCCACGAGGCAGGCGGCCTGGGCCTGGGATTCGATGCCCTCGGCGATGATCTTGGAGCCGATCTTGTCGGCGAAGGTGACGAAGGTTTCAATGAGGGCGCGTTTCACCGGATCCTTGTCGATGCCCTGGATGAGGTCCATGTCGATCTTGATGAACTCCGGGCGGATCTGGGCGATGGTGGTCAGGCCCGAATACCCGGCCCCGGCGTCGTCCACAGCCACCAGATAGCCCTGGCTGCGGTAGTGGTCGAGGGTGCGGTGGAACAGGGCGAATTCGGTGATGCTGTGCCGCTCGGTGATCTCGAAGACGATGTTCTGCGGGGTCAGGCCGGCGGCTTCGAGCAGTTCCAGGGTCTTGCCGTGGGTGAACTCCGGGTCGGCCATGGTCTTGGGGTGGATGTTCAGGAAGAGCTTCTGCCCTGGTGCGATGGCCCCCAGGGTGCCGATGGCCTTCTCGCGGCAGAGGCGCTCCAGGGCGAAGAGCTTGCCGCTCTGCTCCGCGAATTCGAAGAGCATGGCCGGGGACTGGAAGGCCGTGCCCTGGGGGCCACGGGTGAGGGCCTCCCAGGCCAGGATGGTGCCGCTGGTGAAGTCGGCTATGGGCTGGAACACCGCCTGCACAGCCCGGTTGTGCAGGATGTCGTTGAATTCCGAGGACAGGGAGAGCTGGCTCAAGTCCAGGCGCATTTTGGCGCGCAGCCTGGCCTCGTTCACGGCCGAGAAGAGCCTGGCCTCGCCGTCCTGGGGCGAGGCGGCCAGGTGCCGCGCGCAACCGAAGCCCAAATCCAGTTCGCGACCGGCCCAGCGCAGCAGGTGCGTGTTGGCCTCGCGCTGGGCCAGCAGCTTGATCTCGTAGGCGGTGTCGTGCTGCCTGCGCGGGTCGTCGCCCAGTCCGGCGGCCTGGCTCGGCCAGCCCAGCAGGTATTCCCCAGGCTCCAGGGTCAGGCAGAAGGGCGCCACGTGCAGGCGTTCGTTGACGGCCCGCTTGAGCACCATCGTGATCTGTGCCTCCACCTCCAGCGACAGGTCGTTGCCGTAGAGCTCGCGCAGCAGGGCGAAGTCGCGCACATTGATGAGCAGGATGTCGAAGTCCTGTCCGTTGCGCATGAGTTCGCGCAGCCGGTTGGCGCGCATGTCGGAAGCGGTGGGGGCGGAGGCAGATGTGTGCTTGCCGTTGCGCAGCCGGTGCAGAACGGATTTAATCATCTCAGACCTCGGGGTTCTGGCTGTATGGTGTAGGTGTCGGCATGCATGGCGCGAAGATAATCCGCCCCGGCGTCGGTTGTGTGACGGCCTTGTGACGCCTTGGCGGGCTGTGCCGGAGGGCAATAAAAAGCGCCCGGCGGGAGCAGGTCCTGCCGGGCGCTTGGGCGTCTGTTCGGGTGCGGATCAGCGGTAGTAGAGGTTGCTGCCGCCCATGGTCAGGAAGGCCTGATGCACGTTGGCCCGGATGTCCGTGCGGTCCCATATGTCCTGAATGTGCCCGCGCGACAGGGCGTTGTACGCGCTGTGGTAGTCCGGCGGAATGTCCACGCCGGTGGTCTCGCGGATGACGCCGGGTCCGGCGAAGCCGATGCGCGCGGAGCGCACGGCGTACTGGTAGGGCGAGCAGCCCAGGAAGCTGGCCACGGGGCCGGCGTAGGAATTGGTGTCGTAGAGCACGATGTACAGGCCGCCCTGCTCGATGTAGCGGCGCACGGCCAGGGTCACCCGGGGCATCTGGATGAGGCCGTTGACGCCCTCCTGGATGCGGATGCCCGCCGTGCCGTGCACGTAGGCCAGGAAGGGCTGGTGGCGCTTTCTGGCCAGGTCCAGGGCGCGGATGAACTTCTCGCCCTCGGCCGCGCCCACGGAGCCGCCCCGGAAGTTGGCCACGAGCATGCCGCAGGTGAGGCGGATGCCCATGATGCTGGCGTTGAAGGTCATGCAGGCGGACTGCAGGTGCGTGGTCTCCTTGGCCTTCTTGATGCGCTCGTCAAACAGGGGGAAGCCTGTGGGGTTGCCCGCGGCGATGGACTGGTTGAATTCGTGCACGCTGCCGCGGTCAAAGACGTTGGCCATGTACCACTGGTATTCCATGGGGAAGTGGTAGCCGCAGGTGGGGCAGACCCCTGCGAATTCGCCGAAGAGGTCGCGCGCCCAGGTGTCCAGGCAGCCGCGCGTGCCGGAGTGCGGGCAGGAGATCTCGCGGTCCTCCAGGCTCTTGGGGCTCTTGTAGCTGGTCTCGTTGCAGCGGATGTCGCCGGCTGGGGCGGAAAGGCTGGTCAGGGCCGAGTCGTCGCCGCGCCCCAGCTGCAGCAGCCCCAGCTTTTCCAGCGCCTGGCAGGTCATGCGGTCCATGCGGCTGGTGACCACGTGGATCTCGTCGGTGACGTCCGTGGCCACGCGCACGAGCTTCTTCTGGTAGCGCTTGAGGATCTCGTAGCGCAGGGTGGTGTAGATGGAGAAGAAGAACTCCATGTGCTTGGCGGCCAGCTTCTCCATGATTCCGCGCTTGTCCACAAAGGCGTGGCGGGCCATCTTGGTGTACTTCTGGTAGCGCTTCCAGACCAGCTCCTCCCGCGCCTTGCCGTTCAGCTCCCAGCGGATGAGGACGTCCTCGACGTTCTCCGGCTTCTTGGCGCGGCGCCTGGCCAGCCGGCGCAAAAAGCTCACGGTCTGCACGGAGAGCACCACCTCGTCCGTGGCGCGGATCATGTCCGCGCGCAGGCGCTTGAAGAAGTCGAAATGCTCGTTGCGCACGCCCAGGGGGGGCTCCTGGATGATGGCGTCGATGTAGCCGTTTTTCAGGTTGTCCTGGGCGGTGATCATCTGGTGCTTGGCGCATTTCTCGATGAGCTCGGGGGTGGCGCGGGTCTGGCCGTGGACCCTGCCTTCGATGGCCGCTGCGCCCTCGGGGGAGATGACCGAATAATAGCCGTGGGAAAGCATGAGGCGGCGGTCGGCCAGGGCGATGGCCTCGGCCCCGCCGCTGCCGCCCTCGGAGAACACGGCCACGATGGGCACGTCAAGCCCGGCCATCTCGTAGATGTTCTCGGCGATCTGCTGGGCCGCGCCGGGGTAGTCCTCAATGGGGTAGGAGCCGGGCGTGGACACGTAGGCATGGATGGGGATGTTCTCCCGCGCCGCGACCTTCATGTACTTGAGGGCCTTGGCGTTGCCCCAGGGCTTGATGGAGCCGCCGTTGCGGAACTCCTGGCCGTGGCCCTTTTCCTGGCCCACAACCATGACCGGGTGGTGGATGGTGCGCCTGCCCACGCGGCGGGTGATGTAGGCCCGGGCGATGAGCATGCCGGGATCGATGCTGACCTCGTCGCGGCCGCCGATCTCGGTGTAGTTGTCGTAGACGTTCTCCAGGATGTCCTTGAGGCACACGCGCTGCGGGTGGCGCACGATGCGCACCTTGTCCATGGGCGTGAGGAGCTGGTCCAGGTCGCCTTCCAGGACGGACATGCGCCGGGCGATGTCGCCGATCCTGTCCAGGGCCTCGTCGATGTCCAGGGTGTCGAGCTGGGGGGCGAGCAGGGCGATGTCCCGGCTCATGGCCTCGAGACGGTCGTTGCTTCTGGGGCCCATGATGTCGCGGGCGTAGGCCACGCGCTGGGCGAGTGCGTCGAGATTTTTTTCAATATCCATTGGCGGTGGCGTCCCCGGAGTTAAAACTCCAGCAGGTCCTTTGTTTTCTCGCGCAGGAAGGCGATGTTGCTCTTGAGTTCCATGCCCTGGGCATCGGCGCCGGCAAGTCGGAAGGCGTCGAGGAAGGCCACGCCGCGCGCCTTGGCCTCATCCAGGTCCCTGCCCCAGATGATGGCCAGGGCCAGGTTGGGGTCGTACTCCGTCGGGATCTGGTAGGCCCGGTCCTGGGGCACGTGGGTATGCACCTTGAGCCAGGGCTCCTCCGGCCAGGCGATGGCCTCGATGCGGCCGGTCCAGGGGGCGAAGCGGTTTTGCGTGTCCTCGGCGATGATGCGGTATTCGATGCCCACGCCCTCAAAGGTGACGTCGGCCTGAGTGTAGCCCAATTCCTCGCCCAGGCCAAGGCGGATCTGCTCGCGGATGAGATTCACGTCGCCCTGGCCCTTGATGCGGGCGATGGCCGCGGACACGCCGTTCTCCACCTGGATGCGCGTGTTCACCTCCATGAGGAAGGGCTCGCCCCTGGGGGTCACGATCCATTCCCAGGTGCCCACGCTGTCGTAGCGGCTCTCGCGGGCGATGGCGAGGGAGTGCCGGACGATGTCGTCCATGACCTTGCGGGCGTCGAAGCTGTAGTCCAGGCCTTCGGGGAAGAAGCCCGGCGCGGTCTCGATGCGCTTCTGCCTGCCGGGGCTCTGCACGGAGCAGTTGCGCGTGCTGAAGTGGATGGGGTCCAGCCCGCCGCGCGCGGAGAGGATCTGCACTTCCAGGTGGTTGTAGTTGAAGATGCGCTGCTCGATGAGCACGCCGGGGTCGCTGAACTGGCGCTGGGAATAGTTGCGGATGCGCCGGTAGGTCTGGCGGAAGCGGTTCATGCTGTGCACTTCGTCGATGCCCATGCCCCCGCCGCCGGCCGAGGCCTTGACCAGGACCATGGGCCGGGCCACGCCCTGCTTCTCCTGGTAGTCGAAAAGCTGCTGGGCGATGGTCTCGGCCTCCATCTCGTCGTAGATGGCGCGGTCGGAGCCGGGCACCGTGGGCACGCCCAGGGAGCGCGCCAGGCGCTTGGTGTTGATCTTGTCGCCCAGGTCGCGGATGACGCGCCAGGAGGGGCCGATGAAGAGCATGGGCCGGGAGCGTTCCACCACGCGCCGGGCGAAGCGGTAGTTCTCGGAGAAGAACCCGTAGCCGGGGTGGATGGCCGTGGCCCCGCTTGCGTCGGCCGCGGAAAGGATGTCGCCGGCGTCCAGATAGTTGTGGATGCGCACCAGCGCCGCCTCGCCGCCCAGCTCACGGGCCAGGGAGACGTGGCCCGAGTCGGCGTCCTCCCTGGTGTACACGCAGACGAAGCCCACGCCCAGGTCGGTGCAGGCCTGCATGATGCGCACGGCGATTTCGCCCCGGTTGGCTATGAGTACCTTGTGCTTGTCCCTGGTCACGTCGTGGTGTCCCTCGCTTACGTGGCGGAAGTTGAATTGCGCCTTTAGCCCTTCTTGGCCGTTCTGGCAAGTCGCGCCCCCGGCCCGGACCCGCCCGAAAAGGGGGTGCGCCGCGCCCGGAAACGGAAAGGCCCCGCCTGGTTCAGGGGCGGGGCCTTGTGTCCGCGGCGTCATCTCAGGCGGTTTCGGCGGTCACACCTTGATGTTTGCCAGGGCGCCCAGGGCGTCCGCATGGCCGCCAAGCACGCTTTTCTGGAAGTCGTAGCTCTGGGCCATGCCGTTGTCGCGGGCATGGCCGGAATTCATGTAGTCCAGGGTTTTCGTCACCACTGCGGCCCCGAAGGTCTGCTTGTCCGTGGGGACCATGTCCAGGCCGGAGGAACCCTGGTCGTTGAGATAGTCCAGGGTTTTCGCCACCACTGCGGCCCCGAAGGCCTGCTTGTCCATGGGCGCCGGATCCTGGATGTGCTGGGCCGGTGGGTTCTGCGCCGGGGAGAAGAAGTCGCTCCCAAGCGCCTGCTGGTCAAGGGCGGAGAAGCTTCCGCCGATGGAATCGATGGGCATGTTCGGACCACCTCCTTGCCGAAAGCAAAGACAACGCCTTGTTCCGTCCTTATCGTCCAGACCTTAAAAAACTTTAGGCTCTGGCAAAAAATGTCCAGCCTGTGTTTGACAAGCGTCGCCCCTTCGATAATACACGCCCCAGGCGGACGCGTGCCGCCAATATATTCGCGTACAATCGCACAGGAGCAGAAGATGACCGACCAGGCGCAGACCAACGGGGACCAGGCGCAGATGAACGGGGACCAGGAGCAGAGCTTTGCTGAGCTTTTTGAGGCCAGCTACGCCGGACAAGGCGAGCCTGTGAACGTGGGCGACAAGATTTCCGCCCGCATCATCAGCATCGGACCCGACAGCGTATATTTCGACACGGGCACCAAGATCGACGGCGTGGCCGAGAAAAAGGAACTTCTCGACGCGGAAGGCAATTTTCCCTTCAAGGACGGCGACTCCATCGACCTGTACGTGGTTTCCAAGACCCGCAGCGAAGTCGTGCTCTCCCGCGCCCTGTCCGGCGCAGGCGGCCTGGAGATGCTCCAGAACGCCAAGGACGCCGGGCTGCCCGTGGACGGCAAGGTCAAGGAGACCTGCAAGGGCGGCTTCTCGGTAGAGATCATGAACCGCCGCGCCTTCTGCCCCGTGAGCCAGATCGACGCCCGCTACGTGGAGGATCCCGAGCTCTACGTGGGCAACACCTATCCCTTTTTGATCATCAAGGTGGAGGAGCGCGGCCGCAATGTCGTGGTCTCCCGCCGCGTGCTCATCGAGCGCGAACGCCAGGCCGCCACCGAGGAGTTCCTGGCCGCCATCAAGCCCGGCGAGGAGGTGGACGGCACCGTGGTGCGCCTCACCGACTTCGGGGCCTTCGTTGAGCTGACCCCCGGGCTGGAGGGCATGGTCCATGTGAGCGAGCTTGGCTTTGCCCGCGTGGCCAAGCCTGAAGAGGCCGTGAGCGTGGGCGAGAAGATCCGCGTCAAGGTGCTGGGCGTGGAGCCCGGCAAGAAGCCCGGCCAGATGAAGATCTCCCTGTCCCGCAAGCAGACCATGCTCGACCCCTGGGTCGATGTGGCCAACCAGCTCAAGGAAGGCGAGAAGTTCACCGGCAAGGTGGTGCGCCTGGCCGACTTCGGCGCCTTTGTGGAGCTTCTGCCCGGCGTGGACGGCCTCATCCACGTGAGCGAGATGAGCTACACCAAGCGCGTGAACAAGCCCGGCGAGATCGTGCAGGTGGGCGAGGAGGTGTCCGTGGTGGTCAAGGAGATCGACCCGGCCAAGCGCCGCATCTCCCTCAGCATGAAGGACGCCGCCGGAGACCCCTGGCTGGAGGCCGCCGCCAAGTACGCCCCCGGCACCCAGGTCACCGGCACCGTGGAGAAGCGCGAGACCTTCGGCATCTTCGTGAGCCTGGAGCCCGGCATCACCGCGCTTCTGCCCAAGTCGCGCATGAGCGCGGCCGTGGACCCCAAGCAGTTCGACAAGCTGAACCGCGGCGACGCCGTGACCCTGGTGGTCGAGGACCTGCGCGCAAGCGAGCGCCGCATCGCCCTTTCGCCCCTTGAGGTGCGCGAAGGCTCGCGCAATGAGGGCGGCGGAGGACGCGAGAACGACGACTGGAAGGGCTACAAGGCCGCCGCCAAGCCCGTGGAGAAGTCCTCCAACGGCATGGGCAACCTGGGCGACATGCTGGCCCAGGCCATGAAGGGCAAGAAATAGCGCTTCCTGCCGCGAACCTGGAGCAGGGGCTGAGACCATGCCCTGGGCGCAAGAACTTGGGGCCGCCTTCCCGTGGAGGGCGGCCGGCCGCGCCAAGCCGGGGCGCAAGCCGCCCACCCCTGCGGGATTGACGCGAACGCCGCCCCGGAAGCTCCGCATCGCGCGGGCGCAGGGCATGGAACAGGAAGAGACGAGCAGGAAGCCGCAGACCGACGAACCAGGAATGTAACGAATCGGGGCGGCCAATCCGCCCCGACTGATTTAGAGGGACACCATGGCTGAGCCGACCAACAAGATCATCTATTCCATGATGGGTGTGAGCAAGTATTACGACAAGCGCCAGGTCCTGAAGGACATCTCGCTGTCCTACTTCTACGGCGCCAAGATCGGCGTGCTGGGCCTGAACGGCAGCGGCAAGAGCTCGCTGCTCAAGATCCTGGCCGGCCTGGACACCGACTTCCAGGGCAAGATCGCCCTGTCGCCGGGCTACACCATCGGCCTGCTGGAGCAGGAGCCCAAGCTCGACGAGGACAAGACCGTGCGCGACGTGGTGGCCGAGGCCGCCCAGGAGACCGTGGACCTGCTGGCCGAGTTTGAGCGCATCAACGAGAAGTTCGCCGAGCCCATGGACGACGACGCCATGCAGAAGCTCATCGACCGCCAGGCGGCCGTGCAGGAGAAGCTCGACGCCTGCGACGCCTGGGACCTGGACAGCAGGCTGGAGATGGCCATGGACGCCCTGCGCTGCCCCCCGGGCGACACGCCCGTGTCGGTCATCTCCGGCGGCGAGAAGCGGCGGGTGGCCCTGTGCCGCCTGCTCCTGCAGAAGCCGGATATCCTGCTCCTGGACGAGCCCACCAACCACCTGGACGCGGAGTCCGTGGCCTGGCTGGAGCACCATCTGCAGCAGTACGCGGGCACCATCATCGCCGTGACCCACGACCGCTACTTCCTGGACAACGTGGCCGGCTGGATCCTGGAGCTGGACCGCGGCCGGGGCATCCCCTGGCAGGGCAACTACTCCTCCTGGCTGGAGCAGAAGCAGAACCGTCTGGCGGGCGAGGAGAAGAGCGAGACCGAGCGCCAGAAGACCCTGGCCAGGGAGCTCGAATGGATCCGCATGTCCCCGCGCGGCCGCCACGCCAAGGGCAAGGCCCGCATCAGCGCCTACGAGAACCTGCTCAGCCAGGAGAACGAGAAGCTTGGGCCGGAGCTGGAGATCTTCATCCCCGCCGGGCCGCGCCTGGGCAATCTGGTCATCGAGGCCACGGGCGTGAAAAAGGCCTTTGGTGACAACCTGCTGGTGGACGGCATCAACTTCCTGCTGCCCCCCGGGGCCATCGTGGGCATCATCGGCCCCAACGGCGCGGGCAAGACCACGCTCTTCCGCATGATCACCGGCAAGGAGGCCCCGGACGAGGGGACCCTGCGCCTGGGCGAGACCGTGAAGCTGGCCTACGTGGACCAGGACCGCGCCCTGGACCCGGAGAAGACCGTGTACGAGGCCATCTCCGGCGGTGCGGACATCATCAAGCTGGGCAACCGCGAGATGAACGCCCGGGCCTACATCGGCAAGTTCAACATCACCGGAAGCGACCAGCAGAAAAAGGTCGGGCTGCTCTCCGGCGGCGAAAGAAACCGCGTGCATCTGGCGGCCCTGCTGAAGGAGGGCGCCAACGTGCTGCTTCTGGACGAGCCCACCAACGACCTGGACGTGAACACCATGCGCGCCCTGGAGGACGCCCTGGTGAACTTCGCCGGCTGCGTCCTGGTCATCAGCCACGACCGCTGGTTCCTGGACCGCATCGCCACGCACATCCTGGCCTTTGAGGGCGACTCCCAGGTGAGCCTCTTCGAGGGCAACTGGAGCGAGTACGAGGCCGACCGCAAGGCCCGGCTCGGTTCTGCGGCCGACCAGCCCCACCGCATCAAGTACCGCCACCTGACCCGCTAGGCGGACGTGCGCGGCCGCGCAAGCGGGCTTCGGCAAGGCAAAAGGCAGAAAGGCCCATCCTGGCGGACAGGGTGGGCCTTTATTCTTGAGCGTGAGGGGAGAGTAGGGTACTTGAGCGGTACGAAGCGCGGCCGGAACATGCCTTCCACCTTGGCGCCCCTGGCGCGCTCTCATCGTCTTTCCTGCGAAACGTCAACATGTCCTGGGGGTTGTCGTCATGCGCAAGACCTTGTGGATGTCCGGTCTCCTGTTGCTGCTTGTCCTTCCCGGCCTTGCCCTGGCGCAAGGCCCCAAGCCCGTGGACTCCATCCCCACGGACAAGGGGGACCTCGCCGTCACCTTCCTGGGCCATGGAACCCTCATGTTCCAGTGGGCTGGAAAGGTGGTCCACGTTGACCCCTGGTCTTCCCAGGCCGATTACGCCGCCCTGCCCAAGGCCGATCTGATCCTCATCACCCATGAGCACACCGACCACCTGGACGGCGGGGCCATCAAGGCCCTGCGCAAGGACGGCACGGCCATCGGCTCCTCCCTCAAGGCCTCGGCCAACCTGGACGGCGCCGTGGTGCTCAGGAACGGCGAGTCCAAGGAGCTGGCGGGAATCCTGGTGGACGCCGTGCCCGCCTACAACCGCCAGCACAAGCGCGGCAGCGGCGAGCCCTACCATCCCCAGGGCCAGGGCAACGGCTATGTGCTGCACTTCGGCTCCGTGCGCGTGTACGTGGCCGGGGACACCGAGGCCGTGCCGGAGATGGCCGCCCTGAAGGGCGTGGACGTGGCCTTCCTGCCCGTGAACCTGCCCTACACCATGACCACGGCCATGCTGGCCGAGGCCGCGAGGATGATCCAGCCCAGGATCCTCTACCCGTACCATACCGGGGACACGGACATGGCCAAGGCCGCGGCCCTGCTGGCGGACGTGCCCGGCGTGGAGACGCGCCTGCGGCCCATGAAATAGCCCCACCCTGGACGGATACCGCAACGTTGCAGGAACCGGAGGCCGGATGATTGAGACGAGCGCACTGGGCGGCTGGACCGCGCTGCCGGCACAGGCCCGCCGAATGCTGGCGCGCGGCTCCGTTGGGCGCGACCATCTGGCGGGCCTTGCGGCCGGGCTGCTGCCCCAGGCCGCCGCCAGCGAGGCCGCAGGGCGCGCGCGCCTGGCCCGGCTCATCCAGGACCTGCTCTGCGCCGCCTGGGCCGGCAATCCCCTGGACGGGGGGCTGGGGCAACTGCTCTCCGGGCAGCCGCTGCCGCAGTGGCCCCGCCTGCCGGAGCCCGTGGCGGACGTCCTCAAGGCCCTGGCCAACTTCTGGCGGCCCGCGCCGGACACGGACCCCTGGTGGTCCCTGCGTGACGCGGGCGAGCGCAGGGCGCTGCTTCTCTCCCGTCTGCAGGCCGAGCCAAAAAACCTGTTCTGGAAGGCCGAGGCCTGGGCCCTGGCCTGGCCGCGCGCGGACTGGGAGCTGGCCGACGCCGCCCTGCTGCCCGAGGCCTGGCCCCGGACCCTGGCGCCCCTGCGGCTTCAGGCCTCGGCCCAGGCCCTTCTGGCTCGCGGCGAGGCCCAGGACGCCCTGGCGGCCCTGGACGGCCTGGGCGCGTTCTTTCCCGGCGGCAGTCCCGGCCTGCGCGCGGAGTGCCTGCTGCGCCTGGGCCGCCAGGACGAGGCCGTGGACCTGCTCACGGCCTGCGTGCTCTCCGCGCCCTGGCGCAGCAGCGAGTTTCTGCGCCTGTCCGACCTGATGAGCGGGGCCGCCGGGGAGGTTGCGCCCGTGCCCGGCAGCGTGGCCGTGCTGCTGTACACCTGGAACAAGGCCTGCGAACTGGACGAGACCCTGGCCTCCCTGGCGGCCTCGGACCTCCAGGGCGCGCGCATCTGGGTGCTGGACAACGGCAGCACCGACGCCACGCCGCAGGTGCTCGAAGGCTGGCGGGGCAGGCTGGGCGAGGCCTTGAGCCTTGTGCGCCTGCCCGTGAACATTGGGGCTCCGGCCGCGCGCAACTGGCTTCTGTCCCTGCCCGAGGTGCGGCGTCACGAGTTCCTGGTCTTCCTCGACGACGACGTGACCTTGCCGGGCCATTGGCTCGGCCGCCTGGGCGCCGCGGCCGTGCGCTTCCCCGAGGCCTCGGTCTGGGGCTGCCGCGTGGTGGACGAGCACAACCCGCTGCTCGTCCAGAGCGTGGACTACGTGCCCTGCGCCCCGCGCTCGCAGCGGGACGCCAGCCTGCTGCTGGCCCTGCCCACCCTGCACCTGGGCCAGCCGGACCTGGGCCAGTTCACCTACCTGCGGCCCTGCGTCAGCGTCACCGGCTGCTGCCACCTGCTGCGCACCGCGGACATCGACGCCACGGGCGGCTTCGACATCCGCTTCTCGCCCTCGCAGTACGACGACCTGGAGCGCGACCTGCGCGTGTTTCTGGGCGGCGGCCATGTGGTCTACCAGGGGCACCTGGCGGTGCGCCACAAGCGCCGCAGCGGGGTCGTGGCCGAGTCGAGCCCTGCGGAGATCGGCAGCGCCCAGGCCAATGCGCGCAAGCTGGAGGCCAAGCATGGCGAAGCCGCCCTGGCGGGCATCAGCGCCGGCGGCGTGGCCCTGCTGGAGCGCGACCTGGAGCGCCGCTTCCGGCTGCTGCCGGGCTAGCGGCCCAGCCGGACGCAAGGAGCCATATGCCAGACGCCACGCCGCTCGTGTCCATCGTCATCCCGGTGTTCAACAAGTGGGAGCTGACCAGGGCCTGCCTGGAGAGCCTGCGCCGGCACACCCCGGGCGACGGCTATGAGGTCCTCGTGGCCGACAACGGCTCCACGGACGGCACGGCCACGGACTGCGCGCCCCTGGGCGCGGCGCTGTTTCCCGGCCGCTTCCGGCAGCTCTCCTTCGGGCGGAACCTGAACTTCGGGCCGGCCTGCAACGCCGGGGCCCGCGCGGCCGCTGGCGAACTGCTGCTTTTGCTGAACAACGACACCCTGCTTTCGCCGGATTGGCTGGAGCCTTTGCTCGCGGAACTGCGCGGCGACGCCGAACTGGGCGCCGTGGGGCCGCTGCTGGTCTACCCGGAGGAACCCGGCCTGGGCGTGCGCGTGCAGCATTTGGGCATCAGCATCGAGCCGCAGCTCTATCCCGTGCATCTGTACGAGTTCTTCCCTGCGGACCATGCGCTGGTGCGCAAGAAGCGCGCGGTCCAGGCCCTCACCGCAGCGGTCCTGCTGCTGCCCCGGGCGCTGTTCTTCCAATGCGGCGGCTTTTGCGAGGACTATAGAAATGGCGGGGAGGACGTGGACCTGGGCCTGCAGATCAGCAGGCGCGGCCTCAGGCAGGCCTGCGTGCCGCAGAGCCTTGTCACCCACCTGGCCAGCCAGACCCCGGGCCGCAACGATTTTGAGAAGCACAACGCCACGGTGCTCAAGGAGCGCTGCCTGAAGGACTTCGTGCCGGACCTGCACCACCACGCCGCGCGGGACGGCTATGAGCTGCGTTTGACAGAGTTCCTGAAGCCGTACCTCACCCTGCCGGAGCGCCGGGCCGAGGTTCTGGACCGGCGCATGGCGGCCGGGTTTGAGGCCGATCTGTGCCGGGAGATGCTCCGGCGCGAGCCGCTCTGGATCCGGGGCTATGGCCTTTTGGCGCGGCACTGCGAGGACCGGGGGGAGCTGGTGGAAGCCTGCGCCCTGCGCTTTCTGGAGGCCAGGTTCCGGCCCGCGGTGCAGGTGTTCCGTGAGCTGCACCGCCTGGCGCTGCTGACCGGAAACGGGAAGCATGCGGACTTCGCCGCGGCCAGGCTGCACTGGATGCTGGAGATCGTCAGCCCAGGCGTCCTCGTGGCCGCTGCCCGGGAGGTGGCTGCGTACATGAGCCTGCTCGGGTTGCCGGACGTGGCCGCCTTGTACGGGTCCTGGCTGGACCGGCACGCCGCCGGGGCGGCGGGGCGGATGGGCCGGCAAGGCCCCTAGGTGCTTGTTGGGGGCCGCTGGTCGGGGTGGAAGCAGTAGGGCACGGGCTCGGTGCGCCCCTCGATGAGGGCCATGAGGCTCTTCTGGTCCTCCACGGAGGGCAGTTGGAAGGAAAGGCCCAACTGGTAGGTGTCCCCATGGCTCATGACCCTGCTGACCTGGGCGCGGATGGGCAGGCGGATGCCCAGAACGCTGTCCGTCAGCACGAGGTCGATGGCGCTGGCCCGGGCCACTGGCATGTCCGTTTCGCAGAGCAGCCCGCCGAAGCTGATGTCGCGCGCCACGGCGTACATCTTGTTGGCCGCATCGGAGAGCCGCACCGGGAGCGGGTCGGAGAGGATGTAGCGAGTGTGGTTGCGCTGATGGTCGCAAAAGGGGCGCACGCTGTTGCGCGTGACCTTGGCCATGTACAGGGCCTGGTCGGCGCGCTGCACCAGGGTGGACATGTCCAGGGCGTCCGTGGGGAAGCAGGCCAGGCCGATGCTCACGGTGACGGGGGGCATCTTGCGCCCGGCGAAATCGATTTGGTGCCGCGCCATACTGCTGCGGATGCGCTCGGCCACGCCCGTGGCCTCCTCCCTGGTGGCCTGGGGCAGGATCACGGCGAATTCCTCCCCGCCGTAGCGCACGGCGCGGTCATACAGGCGGGCAGTGTCGTTCAGGATCTGGGCCACGTCGCGCAGAACCTGATCGCCTGCGGAATGCCCGTAGGTGTCGTTGAAGTCCTTGAAATGGTCGAGGTCGAGCATGAGCAGGGTGAAGGGTTGGCCGAATCGACGGAACCTCTCCATTTCCCTAGGGATTTCCTGGTTGAAGGAGCGGCGGTTGAACAGGCCGGTCAGCTCGTCCTTGTAGGCGCTTTCCTCCCTCTGGCGCAGGAGGTTCACCTCCACCAGGATGGGTTCGCGCAGCAGGGGATTCACCTGCATGAAGTAGTCGCACATGGCCGTGACCAGGCTGACGTTGCGGCCCAGGGCCTGGCACAGCCCGTCCTGGTGCTGGAGTATGGCCTGGATGGTGTCCCTGGCCTCGGGCGCTGGAAGCACCAGGCGGCTCATGTGGTAGAGGGCCTCAGAGAAGATATCCTCGCTGTACTCGTTGGCCAGCCTGTCCCAGTGCTCCATGGTCAGCACGCAGGTTGTGGCCGAGCGATTCAGTAAATCCTTGAGTATAGCGGAGAAGGATGCCTCTGAGTCGTCGCCGATAGTCATTGTGCGAAACCTTTCTTAAGGTCAGGTGCCAAAGCGGAGATACACTTCAAGTTTCTAATTTTCAAACTGTATTCACAGCTGCGTCAAATGTCAATGCGTGTTGGAGCTGTTGTTGATCCTTGACGGCGCTTGATCCAGGATGCAATTCGTACGGATGGTGAATGGCGAAGGTTGTTTACAAGGAGCAGGGACATGGCTGACGCATTTCGCAATGATGAGGGCATGCTCCTGGCCAGGGTGGAGCAGACCCTTGGCCAGCGCCGCAGGCTCGGCCTGGAGGGCCTGGTGGGCGGTCTGGAGACGGTGGTCCTCAACGTGGAGCCGGACCGTCTGAAGGCGGCCGCGGCCGAGTTCCTGGACACCAGCGGCTATTTCTTCGGCGCTGCGCTCAAGGGGCCGGAGGCCACGGCCTGCGTTCTTGAGCTGCCGGGCTCGGCGGACTTTCTCCTGCGCGCCCGCAAGGCAGCCCCCAGCCCCTTCGACGCCGAGCCCACGGGGCCGAAGTCCGCGCACCTGCCGCGCACCAGGGTGGAGGCCCTGGTCTTCCTGTGCCATGATCTGCAACGCTTCGCGGCCATCCAGAAGGCGCGCGGCGTGCGCTTCCTGACCCCGGAGGTGGTGCGCACGGACACCGCCCTGTTCATCCAGACCGAGCCCTCGCTGCACAGCGCCCTGTCCTACGGCTTCGTCCAGTGGCTGCGCGGCGGCAGGCAGTACGCGGATTCCCGGACGGTGCAGGACGACTGGTGCCTGCCCAGGCCGGACAAGGCGCACCTGCGCAACCTCGGGGCCTTTGACCACGCCTCGGTGCGCGTGCATGCCCGGGACCGGGACAACGCCATCGTGGAGTTCCTTGAGCTCACAGACTACGAGTATTCCATGTCCCTGTACGTGGACAGCCTGAACTCCATCACCAACGTGGCGCGCCTGCCGGGCGAGGGCTACGCCATGGTCATCACCTCGGGCCTGGGAGAGGCTGCCGGCGCCCCGGGCCCCACGGAAAAGTTCATCGAGAACTACGGGCGGCGCATCCACCACCTGGCCTTCCGCACCGAGCGCATCCAGGAGACCTTTGCCGGGCTCAAGGCCGCGGGCATGGAGTTCCTGGTGGAGCTGGTGGGCTCGCCGGAGGAGGGCCTGCGCCAGACCTTCAGCCGTCCTCTGGCGAACACCCTCATGGTCAATGAATACATCGAGCGCTACGAGGGGTTTGACGGCTTTTTCACCAAAAGCAACGTGACCCTGCTGACCAAGGCCACTGAGGGCCAGTAGCGGGCCTGGTCCTGCCGGCTTGACAGGGCGGGGAGGACTGGCTATTGTTTGGAACAAGTGAGCAACTATTCATATGAATGACAGTGGCAATCTGGATGTTTGCGAGCAGCAATGCGTGCACCTGGATCGCGTGGACCGCGTGCGGGGGGCCATGCTGCCCGACGACGCTGCGGCAGGTCTGGCGGAGATTTTCAGCCTCCTGGGAGACCGCACGCGGGTGCGCCTGTTGCACGCCTTGAGCCAGGGCGAGCTCTGCGTCTGCGACATCTCCGCCGTGCTCGGCACGACCCCCTCGGCGGTATCGCACCAGCTGCGGCTTTTGCGCACGGCCAAGCTGGTCAAGTCGCGCAAGGAGGGCAAGAACGTGTTCTACACCCTGGACGACGAGCATGTGCGCCTGCTCTTCGCCCAGGGGCTGGAGCATGTCTTGGAGCGCAGGTAAGGCTGTTTCGCGCCGTTTCGCCTGAACGAGTGCTCAATTATTTGTATTGTTATGCAAGGAGCAGGGATGACCGATTTCGCAAGGCTCTTGGCCGAGAGCTGGCAGGTGTTCCGCCAGGCCGCGCCCTTTCTGCTGTTCGGATTCTTCGTGGCGGGGCTGCTCAAGGCCCTGGCGCCCGGGGATCTTCTGGCCCGGCATTTCGGCGGCCGGGGCCTGGTCTCGGTGCTCAAGGGGGCGCTGGTGGGCGCGCCGCTGCCCCTGTGCTCCTGCGGGGTGCTGCCAGCGGCCATGGGCCTGCGCCGGCAGGGGGCCGGAGCCGGGGCCACCGCGGCCTTCATGATCGCCACGCCGGAGACCGGCGTGGACTCCCTGGCCGTGACCTACGCCATGATCGATCCCCTCATGACCGTGCTGCGGCCCGTTGCGGCCATACTGACCGCCGTGTTTGCCGGGCTGGCGGCCAATCTCCTGCCCGAGCGCCTCATCCCGGCCCTCAAGGTTGAGGCGGCCTGCGCCTCCGGCTGCTGCGCCGGCGCCGCCGCAGGGGCTGCCGGGTCGGGCCGTCCCGGGCTTGCGGCGCGGCTGCGGGCAGGGCAGGGCCACGCCTACGGCGAGATGCTGGCCGACATCGGCCTCTGGCTGGTGCTTGGGGTGCTGGTGGCCGGGGCCATCGCGGCCTTTGTGCCGCCTACATTTTTTCTCGATGCGCTGGGCGGCGAGTTCACCTCCATGCTGGCCATGCTCCTGGTGGGCGTGCCCATGTACGTCTGCGCCTCCAGCTCCACGCCCATCGCGGCCTCCCTGCTGCTCAAGGGGCTCAACCCCGGCGCGGCCCTGGTGTTTCTCCTCTCCGGCCCGGCCACCAACGCCACCACCCTCACGGTCATGGCCCGCACCTTCGGCTCGGCCCTGACGGCCGTGTACCTCGCCTCCATCGTGGGCTGCTCCCTGGGCTTCGGGTTCCTCACCAACCGCATCTATGCAGCCCTGGGCATTGACATCCACTCCGTGCTTGGCACGGTGACCGAGGCTGTGCCCCCTTGGCTGGAGAGAGGCTCCGCGGTCGTCCTGGCGGCGCTCATCCTGCGCGCCTTGCTCCTGGCGCACCTGGCCCGCAGGCGTGCGGCGCGCTAAGCTTGCGGCCCCCTGCCGTTTGCGGTAGCGGTGTGCGGAAGCACAATCCGTGGGAGGACGCGCGCACATGACCGGACCGGGCGCACCAGGCCGCAGGCTGGAGTTCAAGGATTCCGAGCTGGCCAACAAACTCTTCGGGCCGCAGGGGAGCAACCTGGCCCTGCTGGCCGAGAAGTCCGGCGTGGTCATCGAGACCCGCGGGGCCGTGGCCACCCTGAGCGGCCCGGACGAGGCCGTGCTCCTGGCCGCCTCGGTGCTGACGCAGCTCTACGGGCTGCTCCAGGAGGGCAAGGCCGTCCTGCCCCAGGACGTGGACTGCGCCTGGCGCATCCTCCTGCGCGAGCCCGGCGCGGATGTCCGGCGCATCTTTCAGGACACGGTGTACGTGGCCTCGCCGCGCAAGACCATCGCCGCCAAGACCATCAGCCAGCGCGACTACCTGGCGGCCATCCGCGAAAACGACCTGGTCTTCGCCATCGGCCCGGCGGGCACGGGCAAGACCTACCTGGCCGTGGCCCTGGCCGTCTCCGCCCTCATGAAGCGCGAGGTCAAGCGCATCATCCTGGCCCGCCCGGCCGTGGAGGCCGGCGAAAAGCTGGGCTTCCTGCCCGGCGACCTGGCCGAGAAGGTCAACCCCTACCTGCGGCCGCTCTACGACGCCCTGCACGACATGCTGGACTTCGCCCGGGTGCAGGACATGCTGGCCACCGGGGTCATCGAGGTCGCGCCCCTGGCCTTCATGCGCGGCCGCACCCTGAACGACGCCTTCGTCATCCTGGACGAGGCCCAGAACACCACCCCGGAGCAGATGAAAATGTTCCTCACGCGCCTGGGCTTCGGCTCGCGCTGCGTGGTCACGGGCGACGTGACCCAGATCGACCTGCCGACCCAGACGCGCTCCGGCCTGGTGGAGGCGCGCGGCATCCTGGCCGGGGTGCCGGGCATCGGCTTTGCGCAGTTCCACGAGGAGGACGTCATCCGCCACCCGCTGGTGGGCCGCATCGTCCAGGCCTACGACCGGTTCGACAAGGGCCGCCAGGGCCAGCACAGGAAGCAGGGCCGCTCATGAGCCTGCGCCTGGACATCCAGCTGAGGCCCGGGGCCCTGGACCCGCGCTTTCCGCTTTCCCGCCGCGAGCTCGCGGCCGTGGTCGAAACCATTATGGACGGCCTGGGACTCACCGGCGCGGACCTGTCCCTGACCCTTCTGGACGATTCAGGAGTCGCGCTCCTCAACGCGCAATACCTGCACTGCCAGGGCCCCACCAACATCCTGAGCTTCCCGGAGCCCGACCCGGAGCGGCCCCAGAGCCTGGGCGCGCTGTTCCTGTCCGTGGACACCCTGGCGCGGGAGGCCTTTCTCTACGGCCAGGACCCGGCCCGGCACCTGGCGCGGCTTTTGGCACACGGCATCCTCCACCTGGCCGGGTTCGACCACGGGCCGGCCATGGACCAGCTCACCGACCTGGCCGTGGACGCCGTGCGCCCGGAACAGCACCTTCCCGCCGCCTTGCGCCCCTGACGTCGGGCCCTGGGCCGAGCCCCTTTACAATCCCGGCCCCCTTGGGCAAAATAACGCTTTTTCACGAACACCCGCCAGGGAGCTTGCGAGGAGTCCCCCATGCCCAGACATTTCCTGAACATCCTGGACATCCCCAAGGCCGACGCCGCCCGAGTGCTGGCCAGGGCCAAGGCCATGAAGGACGGCGGCGTCCGCACCAGGCTGCTGGACGGCAAGACCGTCATCCTGATCTTCGAAAAGGCCTCCACGCGCACCCGCGTGTCCTTTGAGGTGGCCGTGCGCCACCTGGGCGGCAGCACCGTGTTCCTCACCCCGCACGAGTCCCAGCTGGGCCGCAACGAGCCTCTGAAGGACACGGCGCGGGTGCTCTCGCGCTACGCCGACGCCCTGGTGGTGCGCACCTTCGGTCAGGAGAAGCTGGACACCCTGGTCCGCTGGGGCACGATCCCGGTGGTCAACGCCCTCACCGACGAGCACCATCCCTGCCAGGTCATGAGCGACGTGCTGACCATGTTCGAGCGCACCCCGGACCTCGGCGCCCTCAAGGTGGGCTGGGTGGGCGACGGCAACAACATGGCCCATTCCTGGATCGAGGCCGCGGCCCAGTTCGGCTTCGCCCTGACCCTGGCCTGCCCCTCGGCCTACGGGCCGGACCTGGAGGTCGTGGCCCGGGCCACGGCCCTGGGCGCGCGCCTGACCTTGACCGAAGACCCCGCCGAGGCGGCCAGGGACGCGGACTATCTGAACACCGACGTCTGGGCCTCCATGGGCCAGGAGGCCGAGCAGCTCCGGCGCGAGGCGGCCTTCGAGGGCTTCCAGCTGAACGGGACCCTCATGGCCCTGGCCAAGCCCGGCTGCAAGGTCATGCACTGCCTGCCGGCCCACAGGGGCGAGGAGATCTCCGAGGCGGTCTTCGAGGCCAACGCCGACACCATCTTCGATGAGGCCGAGAACCGCCTGCACATGCAGAAGGCCATTCTGGAATGGGTCTTTGAGGCCCTGTAACCGAGCGCAGTCCAACACGGAGCAAGCAGCATGAGTTCCATCAAGAAAGTCGTCCTGGCCTATTCCGGCGGCCTGGACACCTCCATCATCCTCAAGTGGATCAAGAACACCTACGACTGCGAGGTCGTCACCTTCACCGCCGACCTGGGCCAGGGCGAGGAATTGGACGGGGTGGAGGCCAAGGCGCTCTCCACCGGCGCCGCCAAGGCCTATGTCGAGGACATCCGCGAGGAGTACGCGCGCGACTTCGTGTTCCCCATGCTGCGCGCCGCCGCGCTCTACGAGGGCCGGTACCTGCTGGGCACCTCCATCGCCCGGCCCCTCATCGCCAAGCGCATGTGCGAGATCGCCGAGGCCGAGGGGGCCCAGGCCGTGGCCCACGGCGCCACGGGAAAGGGCAACGACCAGGTGCGCTTCGAGCTGACCACCATGGCCCTGGCGCCCAGGCTCAAGACCATCGCCCCCTGGCGCGACTGGGACATGAAATCCCGCACGGACCTGATCGCCTACGCCGAAGAGCACGGCATCCCCGTGCCCGTGACCAAGAAGAACCCCTGGAGCCAGGACGCCAACCTGCTGCACGTGTCCTTCGAGGGCGGCGAGCTGGAGGATCCCTGGAACGCCCCGGATCCCGGTTGCCACCGCTACTGCACGCCCATCGAGCAGGCCCCGGACAGCCCCGAGGAGATCACCCTCGACTTCGAGGCCGGCGACCCCGTGGCCCTGAACGGCAACCCCCTCTCTCCGGCCCGGATGGTGCTGACCCTGAACCAGATCGCCGGACGCCACGGCATCGGCCGGGTGGACATGGTGGAAAACCGCTTCGTGGGCATGAAGTCGCGCGGGGTGTACGAAACCCCCGGCGGCACCGTGCTGCACATCGCCAAGCGCGACCTGGAGGGCCTGTGCCTGGACCGCGAGGTCATGCACCTGCGCGACTCGCTCATTCCGCGCTACGCCGAGATGGTCTACTACGGCTACTGGTTCGCGCCCGAGCGCGAGGCCCTGCAGACCCTGGTGGACAAGACCCAGGAAAAGGTCACCGGCACCGTGCGCCTCAAGCTCTACAAGGGCAACTGCGTGCCCGTGGGCCGCAAGTCGCCGTTCTCCATGTACCGCATGGATCTGGCCACCTTCGAGGAGGACGAGGTCTACAACCAGGCCGACGCCGCTGGCTTCATCAAGCTCGTGGGCCTCAGACTCAAGGGCCGCATGGCCGGCAAGTAAAGAAATGAGCAGGGGCGCTGCCCCTGAATCTCGGCAGGGGCGCTGCCCCTGCACCCCCGCCGGGGGAAATGATTTCCCCCGGACCCCCTCGTATGGCTGCGGAGTGCGGGGCGGGAACCGCCCCGCACTCCGCAGCGAACAAACGGGGATTCCAAAGGGCCTCAGGCCCTTTGGCGGGGTCAAGGGGCGGAGCCCCTTGCCAAGGCCTCGCCCAGTCGCACAGCACAGCACGCCGGGAGGTGTGGACATGACCAAGAAGATGTGGGGCGGACGCTTTGCCGAGGCTGCTGCGGCGACGGTGGAGCAGTACACCCAGTCGGAGAGCTTTGACCGCGCCCTGTACCGCGAGGACATCAAGGGCTCCAAGGCCCACGCGGCCATGCTCGGCCAGTGCGGCGTCATCTCCCAGGAGGAGGCCGGGGAGCTCGTGCGCGGGCTGGACCAGGTGCTCTCCGAGATCGAGGCCGGGTCCTTCGTGTGGAGGCGCGAGCTGGAGGACGTGCATATGAACATCGAGCGCAGGCTGACGGAGATCGTCGGGCCTGTGGGCGGCAAGCTGCACACCGCGCGCAGCCGCAACGACCAGGTGGCCCTGGACCTGCGCCTGCACGTCTCGGCCCGGCTGGAGGCCTGGAGCGGCGAGCTGGCCCGGCTGGCGGGCGTGCTTTGCGACCGCGCCGCGGAGCATGCCAACACCCTGCTGCCCGGCTGCACGCATCTGCAGCCCGCCCAGCCCGTGAGCCTGGCCCAGCACCTGCTGGCCTACGCCCAGATGTTCCGGCGCGACCATGCGCGCGTGGCCGACTGCCTCACGCGGGTGCGCGTCTCGCCCCTGGGCGCGGCGGCCCTGGCCGGCACCACCCATGCCATCAGCCCGGCCCAGGTGGCCGGGTTCGTAGGCTTTCCCAGCACCTTCGCCAACAGCATGGACGCCGTCAGCGACCGCGATTTCGTCCTGGAGGCCCTGTTCTGCGGCAGCCTCGTCATGATGCACCTAAGCCGCTTCTGCGAGGAGCTGATCCTCTGGGCCAACCCCAATTTCGGCTACGTGAAGCTGCCCGACGCCTATTCCACGGGCTCATCCATCATGCCCCAGAAGAAGAACCCGGACGTCTGCGAGCTCATGCGCGGCAAGACCGGCCGGGGGTATGGCGCGCTGATGTCGCTCTTGACCCTCATGAAGGGCCTGCCCCTGACCTACAACCGCGACATGCAGGAGGACAAGGAGCCGTTCTTCGACGCCGACAGGACCGTTTCCGCGTCCGTGTCCATCATGGCCGACATGCTCGGGGTGCTTCAGTTCGTGCCTGCGGCCATGCGCCGGGCCCTGGCCAGGGGTTTTTTGAACGCCACGGAGCTGGCCGACTATCTGGCGGCCAGGGGCCTGCCCTTCCGCGAGGCGCACCACGCCACCGGCGCGGCCGTGGCCCTGGCGGAGCGCAAGGGCGTGGCCCTGGAGGAGTTGAGCCTGGAGGAGCTGCGCTCGTTTTCGCCCCTGGTGGAGCAGGACGTGTACGCCGTGCTGGAGTTCGAGTCCGCCGTCCGCCGCAGGAATCTGCCCGGCGGCACCGGTCCGGAGCCGGTGGCCGATCAGCTTGCCGTGTTGCGGACCTGGCTGGCGGGCCTGCGTTGAAGATCATGCGGGGGTTGCCGGGCATTTTTAGGGGGGCGTCCATCTGGGCGCCCGTTTTTTTCCCAAGAAATCCATGTGCATTTTTGAACATGGGTTGCAATTTCCTGGGAAATTGCCCTAAGGTTCAATAAAGCAGAGTCACCGCATCCGATTCCGGAGGGGAACCATGACGACGTACACCGTGTACAAGGAGCAGCTGCCCGGGCTGTTTGAAAAGTGGAGCAGGAAATACGCGCTCTACGTCCCGTCCCGGCTGCGCGAAGGTTTTTACGATCTTGTGCCCTGGAAGAAGGACCTGGAGATCGCCTGGGACTATGACGTGGCCTACAATTCGGCCAAGCGCTTCGTCATGCCCCCGCAAGAGGCCCTGGTATCCTTTGACCGCCGCACCTATGAGGCCGCGGCGGTCTTCGAGGCCCCGAAGCAGATCCTCTTCGGCGTGCACCCCTATGATGTGAAGGCTCTGAACCAGCTGGACCAGCTCATGGAGGGCGGCAGCCCGGACCAGAACTACATCCGCCGCCGCGAGGCCACGGTGGTCATGGCCTTTGAGCCCCTGACCGTCTCGGCCTCGGCCTTCTGGGCCAGCGTGGGCGCGGCCAGCGTGGCCCACGGCTTCGACCTCTACTGGACCAAGATCGGACCGGCCGCCTTCACGGTGGAGGTCGGCTCGGCCCGGGGCGAGGATCTGCTGGGCATGAACGGCCCGCTCCTGGCCTCCACCGCGGGCGACAAGGAAGGCGCGCGCCGGGCCAAGGCGCGCATCCTGACCAAGGCCCGCAAGAACGGCCTGCGCTACAACTGGGAGGAGACCCCGCGCCTCTTGTCCAAATGCTGGGATTCGCCCCTCTGGCGGCGCTATTCCCAGATGTGCCTTGCCTGCGGCTCCTGCAACCTGGTGTGCCCCACCTGCTATTGCTTCGACATCCGCGAGGAGGCCGACGATCTGCTGGAGAAGGGCGTGCGCTTCCGCGTCTGGGACGGCTGCATGCTGGAATCCTTCGCCAAGGTGGCCGGCAACCACAATTTCCGCCCCAAGGCCCAGGACCGCTACCGCCACCGCTACTTCCGCAAGGGCAAATACATCTACGACAAGATCGGCGAGCTGGGCTGCGTGGGCTGCGGACGCTGCGTGCGCGCCTGCACGGCGGGCATCGCCAACCCGCTCAAGGTGTTCAACGAACTGTGGGAGGAGACCATTCATGAGTACTAAACTCTTCTCGCCCTACGTGCCGCGTCCGGTCACGCTGGTGGAGAAGACCCAGCTTTCGGACTTCGTCACGCGCTTCACCTTTGAGCAGGACAACGGCAAGCCCCTGGCGCACAAGCCCGGACAGTTCGTGAACCTGTCCATCTACGGCATCGGGGAGGCCCCGTTCTCCATCAGCTCGCCGCCCCGGCGCACCAACATCACCTTTGAGATCGCGGTGCGGCGCATCGGCGCCGTGACGGGCGCCCTGCACGCCCTGGAGCCCGGCGCCAAGGTGGGCATCCGCGGGCCCTACGGCTCGTCCTTCCCGGTGATGAAGTTCGTTGGCAAGGACGTGCTCATCGTGGCCGGCGGCCTGGGCTACATCCCCCTGCGCTCCCTTCTGTTCTACCAGCTCAGGCACCGCGACGAGTTCGGGCGCCTGATCCTCATGGTCGGCACCCGCGATCCCAAGGAGCGCATCTTTGTGGACGAGATCGCCGACCTGGCCAAGAGCGGCGACGTGGAGGTCATGGAGACCGTGGACATGCCCGACAGCACCTGGAAGGGCAACGTCGGCGTCATCACCACCCTTTTGCCCAAGGCCGACCTTGATCCGGGCAACACCTTCGTGGCCATGGTCGGCCCGCCCATCATGTACCGCTTCGTCATCGCCGAATGCCGCAAGAAGGGCATCGCCTCGGAGCAGATCTTCGTCTCCCTGGAGCGCAAGATGAAATGCGGCCTGGGAAAATGCGGCCATTGCCAGATCAACGAGCTCAACACCTGCATCGACGGGCCCGTGTTCTGCTACACGGACATCGAGGCCTACCAGGAAGCCATCTAGGCGGCTTGGCGGGGAGGGACATCATGGCCAAACCAAAGATCGCCTTTTTTGACTTCGCCGGCTGCGAGGGGGACCAGCTCCAGATCGCCAATCTGGAGGAGCGCCTGCTCGACATCCTGGGCCACGTTGAGGTGGTGAGCTTCCGCGAGGTGGCCACCGGCCATTCCGACGACTACGATGTGGCCTTTGTGGAGGGCTCCATCACCCGGCCCGAGGACGAGGTGCGCCTCAAGGAGATCCGCAAGAACGCCAAGGTTCTCGTGGCCCTGGGCGCCTGCGCGGCCATCGGCGGCATCAACTGCCTGAAGAACTTCATGGCCGAGAACGTCTACCGCGAAGAGGTCTACGGCGCCCAGGCCCGCTGGTACCCCACGTATGCCGCGCGGCCGCTCAAGAGCGTGGTCAAGGTGGACGCCGAGGTGCCCGGATGCCCCATCGATCCCGTGGAGTTCGCGCGCCTGACCAAGGAGCTGCTCCAGGGCCGCACGCCGTGGATACCGGACTTCCCGGTCTGCGTGGAGTGCAAGCAGGCGGGCAATGTCTGCCGCTACGAGATGGGGCGCATGTGTCTGGGCATCATCACCCGGGCCGGCTGCAAGGCCGCCTGCGTGACCCAGGGCGCTCATTGCTGGGGCTGCCGGGGCCTGGTGCCCGGCGCCAACCTCGACGCCGCCCGCATCGTCATGGACCGCGCCGGATCGGACCGCAAGGCCACCCAGGACCTGCTGCGTTTCTTCCTGGGCGACACCGGCGCTGCCCTGTAGCCAAAAGTAGCCGACCGGCCCGGCCAACGGGCCGCCCATAGAGGGAATGATCATGGCCAAGACCGCACCCGCAAAGACCGCCGCCAAGACCAGCAAAGCGCCCAAGGCGTCGCCTGCAGCACCCGTGTCCGTGCCGGAGGCCGCCGCCGGGCCCAAGAAGGTCCGCGTGCACTACCTGACCCGCGTGGAGGGCCACGGAAACATCGTGGTCGACGTGGAGGCCGACGGCTCGGTGTCCACCTGCCGCTGGGAGGTGCCCGAGGCCCCGAGATTCTTCGAGGCCATGCTCATCGGACGCGACTACAAGGACGTGCACCACATCGTCTCGCGCATCTGCGGCATCTGCGCCATCGGCCACCAGCTGGCCAGCCTGCAGGCCACGGAGGACGCGCTGAACATCAACGTCAGCGAGCAGACGCACATCCTGCGCCGCCTGGCCCTGCACGCCGAGAACCTGCAGAGCCACCTCCTGCACATCGCCTACCTCGTGCTCCCCGACCTCATGGGCGTGGACTCCATCCTGCCCCTGGCCGCCACCCACAAGGACGCCGTGCTCAAGTTCATCGCCGCCCGGCGCGTGAGCAACGAGTTCAGCCGGCTCATCTGCGGCCGCACCACGCACCCCCAGCGCATGACACCCGGCGGGTTCACCATGTTCCCCAGCCAGGATGAGCTCGTCAGCCTGCGGGGCATGCTTAAAAACAGCCTGCCCAACCTGGACTTTGCCGTGGACTTCTTCGCCGGCCTCATGGACCGCTTCCCGAAGTTCGAGCGTGAGACCGAATACGTGGGCCTGGTGTCCCCTTCGGAGTACGCCATGTACTGGGGCGAAATCGGCTCCACCAAGGACGAGCGCAGGCCCATCCGCCAGTATCGCAACATGACCCGCGAATACCTGGTCCCCACCTCCACGGCCAAGTGGACCAAGAACCAGGGCGAGTCGTACATGGTGGGCGCCCTGGCGCGCTTCAACCTGAACGCCGAGCACCTCATGCCCAAGGCCGCCGCCGCCGCCAAGACCCTGGGCCTCAAGAAGGGCTGCGCCAATCCCTTCCTCATCACCATCGCCCAACTGGTGGAGTGCGTGCACACGGTGGAGGAGTCCCTGCAACTGGTAGACGCGCTTCTGGCGCGCGGCATCCGCGACGAGGCCCCGGCCAAGGCCGACATCTTCGCCGGACGCGGCGCCGGCGCCGTGGAGGTGCCGCGCGGCATCCTCTTCCACGCCTACGAGTACGACGAGCACGGCCGCATCTTCCAGGCCGACTGCGTCATCCCCACCAACCAGAACCACGCCAACATCCAGAAGGACCTTGAGGCCCTGACGCCCACCCTGTCCGGCCTGACCGAGAAGGAGATGGAGCTCAAGCTGTCCATGCTGGTGCGCGCCTACGACCCCTGCATCAGCTGCTCCACGCACCTGATCGACGCGCGCGGACTGGACGACGGGGCGCGCAGCCTGGTGCGCTTCAACAGGAAATAGTGAGCCCAGGGGCTTTCGCCCCCGGGCCCCGCCAAAGGGCCTGAGGTCCTTTGAAATCCCCATAAAGCCGAAAGGGCTGTTTCAGGAGGAACCTGGAGCAGCCCTTTCGGCGTGTGGGAGGCCAGGAGGGTTGGGTTCGGCAGAAACGTGCCGACAGATTGGCCCGTGCCGAGAGCCAGGGGAAAGATGGGTGCTGCTGAGAGTGCGGCTACGGCTCCACGTCGAAGGACGGGTGGTGCGCGACCACGCCGTCAGGCTCCGGGCCGGACAAGGGCAGGCACAGGACCACCTCGGGCGGCACGCCGGGATAGCGCAGGCCCTGGGCCTGCCGGAAGCCCAGGCGGGTGTAGAACGCCGGATCGCCCACCAGGACGCAGCCCGAGGCGTTGCGCTTGCGCAGCTCCGCAATACCCGCCAGCACCAGCTCCGAGCCGATGCCGCGCCCCTGCGCCTCGGGCAGCACCGCCACGGGCCCAAGCAGGTACCAGCCCAGGTCCTGGCCGTCCACAGGGGCCTGGGAAAAGGCGATGTGGCCGGTCACGCGGCCCTCGGCCTCGGCCACCAGGGAGATGGCCAGGGCCCCGGCGGCGCGCAGGGCCTCGACGATGAGGTGTTCGGTCTGCCTGCTGAAGGGGTGCACGGCAAAGGCGGCGATGTTGATCTCGCGGATGGCGGCGTGGTCGGCAGGTGTCTCAGGGCGCATGAGCATGTGTTTCTCTGCTGGCTGGAGGTTGGCCTCCTCGGTTGCGCAGGCGGGCCGTGGCGGGCGCAATGTGCCGAGGAGCGGAGGGCAAGGGTCAGCATTGCGAAGCGGCAGGCCAAGTAGCCGAGGCCACGTCAAATAGTCAAGCCAAAAGACCTGTTGCGCAAACGCCGGAACAACGGCGAAGCGCCAGAGGGAACGAAGGGCAGGCCGGGCTACCCCTCGGCCGGGCCCTCCTGGGCCAGCTTGAGGTTCTTGGCGTAGGTGGCGGCCATTGTGCCGGCCACGCAGCCCTCGCCCACGGCCTTGGCCATCTGCAGGGGCGGCCCGCAGATGTCGCCCGCGGCGAAGACCCCGGGCACGCTTGCGGCCTGGGCCTTGTCGGTCTCGATGTATTTCATGCTCTCATCCAGGCTGAGGCCCAGGGTCGAGGCCAGCTCCAGCACGCCCTTGGCCCCCTGCTCGATGAACACGCCGGCCACCGGAAGCACCAGTCCGTCCGCAAGCTCCAGCCCCTGCACCTGGTTTTCGCCCAGAATGGCCTTGATCTTGGCGTTCTCGTGCAGGACCACGCCGCTTTCGCGCAGCTTGGCCTGCAGGGCGGGGGACACGTCCAGGCTCTCGCAGACCAGGTGCACGGTTTTGGCCAGGTGCAGCAGGTTCAGGGCCCCGCCAGCCGCGGCGCTCTGTCCGCCCACAATAACCACGTCCTCGCCGCGGAAGAAGCCGCCGTCGCAGTCCACGCAGTACGAGACCCCGCGTCCGAGCAGCTCCTTCTCGCCGGGCACGCCCAGCTTGTTGCGCGTGGTGCCCGTGGCCAGCACAAGGGCGCGGGCGCAGACGGTGCGCTCGCTTTCGGTGACGATCTCAAAGCAGCGCCCCTGATGCGTGATGCCCAGCGCGTCCTCCTCAAGGATCTCGGCGCCGAAGCTCCTGGCCTGGGAAAGCCCGGTGCGCAGCATGTCCTCGCCGCTGGTTTTGAACATTCCGAGGAAGTTCTCCACATGGGCCCAGAACAGGCTGCTCTTGTTCACGCGGCCCAGCATGAGCACGCTGGCCTTCTTGCGCGAGGCGTGGATGGCGGCCTGGATGCCGGCCGGTCCGCAGCCGAGGATGACGACGTCATACATGCTGACCTGGGGCATGAGCGCTCCTTTCCCGTTGCGCGGGTGCTTCATGTACCTTTACGCATCCTGGAGCCTGCGGGCAAGGTGGCCCTTGATGCGTTGCCGCAGGTCGAGCAGGGGCGGGTCTGCCGGCAGGGTGTCGAAAATGGTGTCCAGGTAGCCGCGTTCCTGAAGCAGTTGGCAGGAGCGGCGGAAGTTCAGGTCGTAGAACCAGCCCAGGACCATGATCTTGAAGTCGTTGACCCAGACGATGTTGCGGTAGTCGCCCGTTTCGCCGCGCGTGAGGCCATCCAGCACGCTCTGGGAATACGCAGTGGGGTGGGGGCGCAGGTGCAGGGCCACCTCCGGGTGCGCCGGCGTCTCCTGGGAAAAGTGGGCGATCATGACCTTGTAGATGTCCAGTTTGTCGCTGTCGCGCAGGATGTGCGCCACGGCGAGGGCCTCCGGGCCCAGGGCCCCGGCGGGCAGGGTGCGCACGTTGTGCAGGTAGACCGCACCCAGCACCAGCCGCCGGATGTCCCTGGGCACGGACTTGAGCATGTTTTCGCGCAGGCTGTGCCGGATGCTCAAGGCCGCGTGGTTGGCGGATTCGGCGTCGCGGAAGGTGCGGTACTGCTTGTATTGCGGAAAGCGGCCCACGTCGTGGAGCACGGCGGCGATGCAGGCCGCCAGGCGCACGCGCCCGGATACCCCGGAGGCGGCGGAGATGTCCGCCGCGAGGGCCATGACCTGTTGCGTGTGCTCGATCTTGAGGCGGTAGGCGAAGCCGTCGCCGGGCTCGTCCAGGTACGGCGTGGCGAATTCGAGGAAGCGTGCGTGGACGTCCAGCACAAGGGCCTCGCTCATTGCTCGATGGCCCTTTTCTTGCGCAGGTATTCGAATTCCGTCATCTTTCCGGAGCGGTAGCTGGACTCCAGGCTTGAGAGCTCCTTGCGCTTTGCCGCCTCGGCCTCGCGCTCCATCTCCTTGTCGCGCCAGATGCCCTTCGGTCCGTACAGGGCGCGCAGGAACACGCTGATGGCGATGAGGATGACGGCGGAAAAGGCGTAGGTGGCCAGGGTGGTCTGCCAGTCGCCGCCAAAGCCGGAATTGAAGGGCCAGCCGTCCCATTTTGAGGGCAGGGCGGCCTGGGTGCTGATGTTCAGGAAGGACATGGTCGAGAACCTCCGGGTGAGCATTGCGGGGCCGTTTGCTGCCGGCCGCGCACGAGAAGGAGAGATACGTCTCATCCGCTCCGCTGGCAAGCCGCCAGCCAGGGCAAACTCGCTCCCATTGTCACCTTGGGAAACTTGGGCTAGAATGGGCAAGCAGAGGGGGATGCCATGCGGATACTCATCGCGGAAGACGACCCTGCCAGCGCGCTGTACATTTCCGGACTCATGGCCCGCTATGGCGAGTGCCTTGTGGCCAGCGACGGCGCACAGGCCGTGGACGCCTTTGCCGCCGCCCTGGACGAGGGGCGTCCGTTTCAGCTCCTCTGCCTGGACATCATGATGCCGGTCAAGAGCGGACAGGAGGTCCTGCAGGAGATCCGAGCCCTGGAGTTCCGGCGCGGCGTCAAATGTGCCGACGAGGCCAAGGTCGTCATGGTCACCGCCCTGGGAGACGTGCGTTCCGTCATGGGCGCGTACAAGCTGGGCGCCACGGCCTACATCACGAAGCCCATCGCTCCGGAGCACATGTTCGAGACCCTCCGCACCCTGGGCATCAGCGTATAAACAAGAGGACGATCGTGAAAAGAACATCCGTTGTCGTTTGCCTTGCGGCCCTGGCCGTGCTTCTGCTCCTGAGCCTGGCCGAGGCCGCGCGCCTTGGCGGCGGCAGATCCTTTGGCAGCAGGTCCACCTATTCGCGCAGTTTCAGCAGGCCTGTGGCCCCTTCTTCCGGCTATGCCCAGCCGGGGCAGACGCAGGGCCCCGCGCAGATGGCGCAGCCCCGGCCAGCCACCGCGCCGCCCCTGGGCGCGCAGCAGCCGGGCATGTTCTCGCGCATGGGCTGGGGCTTGGGCGGCCTGGTGGCCGGCGGTCTTCTGGGCTCCATGCTCTTCGGCGGCGGCATGGGCGGCTGGGGCGCCGGCGGCGGCATCGGCCTGCTGGATATCCTGCTCATTGGTTTGGTCATCTTCTTCGCCGTGAAGCTGTTGCGCCGCCGCAAGCAGGAACAGGGCGGCAGCGTCGACGTTGGGCCGGGCGGGTTTCAGGCCCCGCAGGCTTCTGAAGACGCCCGCACCCGGGCCGAGCAGAGCTGGGACGCCCTGCGCTCGCAGCCAGAGACCCGCAGCGCGGGCGGCTTTGGCCCAGGCGTGGCCCCGGCCGGACCCGGGCCGGAGCCTGTGGTGCCCAATGGCTTCAATGTGCCGGAGTTCCTGGAGGGCGCCAAGTCGGTCTACGCGCGGCTGCAGCATGCCTGGGACCGCCGCGACCTCGCGGACATCGCGCTGTTCACCACCCCGGAGGTCCTGGAGGAGATCCGGCGGCAGGCCGTGGCCGATCCCGGCCCGTCCAAGACGGAGCTGCTGCTCATCAACGCCCGGCTTCTGGAGTTCAAGGAGGAGCCCGGCGACACCGTGCTCTCCGTGCTGTTCGACGTGCTCATGCGCGAGGCCGCCTCGGAAGACCGGCCCAAGCAGGTCCGCGAGGTCTGGCACTTCTCCAGGCCCACCGGCAATCTGGAGGTCAACTGGCGCCTTGAAGGCATCCAGCAGCTGGAGGCCTAGCGGCCCAGGCACGGTTGGCCATATGGCGCATCCCCACGGGAAGCCCGGAGTCATTTCCGGGCTTCTTTTCATAAGGAGTCGATGATGTTTGCCCTCAAGGACTGCCTCAAGGCCTACACCAAGGATCAGGACAAGGCCGTTGACCCGGCCGTCACCGTGGCCAGGGTCAAGGCGCTGCTGGAGGAGAAGTGCGCCGGCGTTTTGGCCGAGACAAAGCGCGTGGACACCGGGCGCCTCGGCATCCCCGTGTTTCTGAGCATCTGCGGCCCGGCTGCGCGATTGGTGATGCCCACGCGCAAGCAGATGGGCAAGGGCGCGACCCCGGAGCAGGCCGAGGCCTCGGCGCTCATGGAGCTGGTGGAGCGCTTCAGCTACTTCAGCTTCTGGGCGGATGAGGACAATTTCACGCGCGCCACCTGGACCGAGGCCCTTGAGCGCTTCGGGCCCGAACTCCTGGACATCCGCGAGATCTGCGCCTCCGTGGGCGACGAGCTCTCCCCGGAAGGGGCGCGGCGGGTCATGGATCTCGTGCGCTGGCGCTTCTGTCCGGCCCTCAACGTGGCCACCGGAGCAACCACGGTCCTGCCGCTGGACTGGTTCAAGACCCTGAACGAGTTCAACGGCTCCTCCGCCGGGAACACGCCCGAGGAGTCCGTGCTCCAGGGCGGCTGCGAGTTGGTGGAGCGCCATGTCTGTGCCGTCATCGACCGCACCTCGCCCCGGCTGCCCACCATCAGCCAGGAGAACCTGGCCGACCCCGTGCTGCGCGAGCTGTGCGAGACCTTCCGCAAGAACGGCATCCTGCTCCTGCTCAAGGATTTCTCCCAGGGCCTGCCCGTGCCCACCGTGGGCGCCCTGGCCTTTGATCCGCGCACCTTTCCCGGCTTGAGCGAGATCGTCTACACCGCGGGCACGGCAGCCTCCCCGGTCAAGGCCGCGGTGCGCGCCGTGACCGAGATCGCCCAGCTGGCCGGAGACTTCGAGACCGGACGCATGTACGAGGCCTCCGGGCTGC
Source organism: Pseudomonadota bacterium (assembly GCA_018822105.1). GTDB lineage: Bacteria > Desulfobacterota > Desulfovibrionia > Desulfovibrionales > Desulfovibrionaceae > Humidesulfovibrio. Next base: position 251,800 of record JAHJLB010000014.1, on the reverse strand, counting down.
GCAAGTTCACGGAGCCCGGGCAGTTCGACTGGCTGCTGGCCGGGCCGGTGGTGGACCTCCAGACCCTGCCCGACGTCGAGGACAAGAATATCCGCGTGGAGGTGGCCCGGCTGGCCGAGGGCCTCCAGGCCGGGGGCTTCTCCCTGTATTCCGTGGACACCACCCGCGCGGACATCCAGGTTCCGGCCAACTACAACCTGGTGCCGGGCTTCGACTTCCGCGAGCGCACCGTGCATCGCAGCCTGGGCCTCTTCGTGGGCCGCAAGCTGGCCGAGGAAACCGACGTGGACGAGGCGGAGCAGGGCCTGGCCGTGCTGGCCGAGGTCGCGCCAGGGGCGTACTACCTGCCGTTCTTCCAGGCCATGCTGGCCCTGCGCCAGGGCGACCTGGCTTTGGCCGCGGAGCGCTTCGCCCAGGCCGAGCCCCTGCAGCCCGGCCTGGGCGAGCGCGCCCTGTGCGCCTTTTACCAGGCCTACGCCCTTACCCAGGACTCCCGCTGGGAGGACTGCGTGCCGCACCTGGACCGGGCCATTGATCTGGACGCCGACGTCAAGGAGTACTTCAACCTGCGCGGGGTGGCCCGGTTCAAGGCCAGCGACTACGAACTGGCCAAGGCGGACTTCCACGCCGTGCTGGCCCTGGATGCCGGCTCGGCGCCGGATTTGGCCAATCTGGGCCTGTGCCACAAGTTCCTGGGCGAGGCCGGGCACGCACTGGAGTGCCTGGAGGCGGCCCTGCGCCTGGATTCCGGCCTGGAGTACGCCCGCAAGCATCTGGAGGAGCTGCGCGCAAAGGCGCAAGGATAAATTTCCACCGGTTTGTAGGATATACTCCCTGGCCGTATTGACCACGGGGTGGAAATCAATTATTCCGTTTCCACGCAAGCATGGGCAAGGCCCGTGCGCGGGTTTTACGGAATCAATCGGCTTTGGCTACTTCCATGAGATCCTATTAGGAGGACGAAGAATGGCGATTGTTGAGTTCAAGAGCAATAAGTTTGAGGTGGACGAGGACGGTTTCCTGCTCAAGTTTGAGGACTGGAATCCTGACTGGGTGGACTACGTGAAGGAGAGCGAAGGCATCTCCATCATCAGCGAAAGCCACCAGAAGGTCATCGACTTCCTGCAGGACTACTACAAGAAGAACGGCATCGCTCCCATGGTGCGCATCCTGTCCAAGGTCACCGGCTACAAGCTCAAGGAAATCTACGAGCTGTTCCCGTCCGGCCCCGGCAAGGGCGCCTGCAAGATGGCCGGCCTGCCCAAGCCCACCGGCTGCGTGTAGTTCCGACCCCAGAAAAGCAAAGAGGCGGGTGCGCAAGCGCCCGCCTCTTCTTTTTTGCCCCGCGCCGGGGCCCTAGGCTGTTTCGGGCTCGGCCATGCGGATGGCGCAGAACTTGCCGCACATGCCGCATTCCTTGCCGTGCTCCGTGCCCTGGGAGCGCGAACGCACCAGGCACGGGTCCAGGGCGCTGTCGGCCATGCGCTTCCAGTCGAGCTTCATGCGCGCGTCGGACATTTCGCGCTCCCGGGCCACGGCCCAGGGCCGGCCCAGGGCCGCCTCGCCAGCCTGGGCGGCGATGCGCGAGGCCAGCACGCCTTCGTGCACGTCGCGGGCGTCAGGCAGGCACAGGTGCTCGGCCGGGGTCAGGTAGCAGAGGAAGTCCGCCCCGTGCTGGGCGGCCAGGGCGCCGCCGATGGCCCCGGCGATATGGTCGCGGCCTGCGGCGGTGTCCGTGACCAGCGGACCCAGGACATAGAGCGGCGCGCCGAAGGTGGCGCGCTTGATGCCCTGGATCTGGGACTGCACCAGATGCAGGGGCACATGCCCCGGCCCCTCGATCATCACCTGGACCCCTGCGGCCCAGGCGCGGCGGGCCAGCACCCCCAGGGTCAGCACCTCCTCCCACTGGGCCGGGTCGCCCGCGTCCGCGCCGGCGCCGGGCCTCAGCCCGTCGCCGAGGCTCAGGACCACGTTGTGCCTTCTGGCGATGTCCAGAAGGTCGTCGTAGTGGGTGAGCAGGGGGTTCTCCTGGCCCGTGCGGCGCATCCAGCGGGCCAGGATGGCCCCGCCCCGGGACACGATGCCCAGCATGCGCGAACCGTCCTGGGCCAGCTCGGCCCCGCGCTTGGTCAGTCCGCAGTGCAGGGTCATGAAGTCCACGCCCTGGCGGGCCTGCTTTTCGACCTCCGCCAGAAGCTCGCCGGGCTCAAAGCCCGAGGGGTCGCGGCCGTCCAGGGCGCAGGCCCCGGCCACGGCATAGATGGGCACGGTGCCCAGGGGCAGCGCGGTGGCGGCCAGCATGCGCAGGCGTATGGCGTCCAGGTCGCCCGCCGTGGACAGGTCCATGACGGCGTCGGCGCCGGCGGTCTCCGCCACGCGGAGCTTGTCGGTCTCCTCGGTCATGTCGCTGGCCAGGGGCGAGGTGCCGATGTTGGCGTTGACCTTGACCCGGGCCGGTTGGCCGATGAGGGTGGGGCGCACGCCCGCGTGGGCCGGGTTGTCCAGGAGGGTGAGGGCGCCCGCATCGATGCGCGAGCGTATCTCGGCCTCGGGCATGTGCTCCAGGGCCGCGAGCTCGGAGATGTGCCGCTCCAAGATGCCGGCCAGGGCCTGATTCAACTGGATGATGGACATGGAAGCTCCTCGCAGGTTCATGGCGACCAGTGGTTTGGCCGGGCGGGGCGCTTTATGTCTGCGGGGGCATGGGAGAAGAAGGGATGGTCCATTTCCTCCACCGGCATTATCCGACAGGTTCAACGGTCGGTCCCGCTTGATGGGACCCTCTCAGCCCGGTTGGCCCGGACTCCCGTATGGCGCGCCAGCTGGCGATGATCGCTGCCCATCGCTACCCGCCGGGGCCGGGGAAGTCAACCGGGGCGCCGGGCAAAGCCGGATCCGACCCGGCGGGAAATATTTCTGCCTGGACACTTGCTTTCCGTGAACTTCGGAAGTATACGGCTTTGCTTCACGTGAACACTGAGCCTGGAGAGAGTCATGAAAAAAGATATCCACCCGAACATCAACGAGTCCCACATCCGCTGCAACTGCGGCTACGAAGCGACCATGCTCACCACCAAGGGCAAGGAGCTGACCGTGGAAATCTGCTCGAACTGCCACCCGTTCTACACGGGCAAGCAGCGCTTTGTGGACACCGCCGGCCGCATCGATCGCTTCCGCAAAAAGTACGCGAATCTCGCTGACGACAAGAAGTAGCGCCCGACGCTCGCATTCCGGAATGCCTCTGTTGGGTCGCCAATGGAGGCATTCTTGTTTCCCACGGCCTGCTGCGGTCTTTACTTCGCGCCAGGCGGACATATCTGGATGACACCGCCCGGAAGCGTCCGCGCGTCATGACGAGAGGCGCGAGCGCCTCCAAGCACGAAAGGTGAGCCCCTTGAAAAGAGCCATGATCCCTTTGCTCTCCGCCGGAGCCACCGTGGGCGGCCAGGCCGTCATTGAGGGCGTGATGATGCGCGCCAAGGACCGCCTGGCCATTGCCGTGCGCAAGCCCGACGGGCAGATCCTGGTCGAGGTCCGCCCCTGGTTCTCGCTCACCTCGGCGGCCATCCTGCGCAAGCCCTTCCTGCGCGGCTTCCCGGTGCTTCTGGAGACCCTGGTCAACGGCATCAAGGCCCTCAACTTCTCGGCCATGCAGTCCGTGGACGGCGATTCCGGCGAGGGCGAGCTGACGCCCTGGCACCTGGTGCTGACCATGTTCGTTGCCCTGGGCGTGGCTTTGGGGCTGTTCGTGGTGCTGCCGCATTTCTTGTCCGTGGCCATGCAGTGGCTGGGCCTGTCCGGCGATGTGGACACCCTGAGCTTCAACGCCTGGGACGGCGGCTTCAAGATGCTCATGTTCGTGGGCTACATCGGGGCCATCTCCTTTGTGCCGGACATCCGCCGCGTCTTCCAGTACCACGGGGCCGAGCACAAGGTCATCTGGGCCTTTGAGAGCGGGAATGAAGTGACCGTGGCCTCGGCCCGGAGCAACAGCCGGCTGCACCCGCGCTGCGGCACCTCCTTCCTGCTCTTTGTCCTGGCCGTGAGCATCCTGCTCTACACGGCGCTGGTGCCCTACCTGCTGACCTTCTACAAGCCGGAGACCTTTCTTTTCAAGCACCTGTACATCGTGTCCGTGAAGCTTCTGTTCATGGTCCCCATCAGCTGCATCGCCTACGAAATCATCCGCTTCGCAGGCAAGTTCAGCACCAATGTGCTCTGCCGCATGCTCTGCTGGCCCGGCCTCGTGCTTCAGGTGATGACCACCAAGGAGCCGGACGACAGCCAGATCGAGGTGGCCATGGCCGCCCTCAAATGCGCCGTGAGCGAGGAGGGCTGCCCCTGATGTTCGCCAAGCTGGAAGAGATCGAGCACAGTTTTCTGGACCTGGAGAAGGAGCTCGGCGCTCCTGAGGTCCTGGCCGACAAGGACCGCTACCGCAAGGTGGCCAAGAGCCACGCGGACCTGGGAACCATCGTGCGCGCCTTCCGCGAGTACAAGCAGCTCTCCCAGGAGCTGGCCAGCAACCACGAGCTGCTCAAAGACGCCGATCCTGAGATGCGCGAGCTGGCCGAGGTTGAGGCCGAAGGCCTGAAGGCCCGCATCGAGCAGCTGGACGTGGACCTCAAGCTCATGCTGCTGCCCAAGGATCCGCTGGACGACAAGAACAGCATCCTGGAGATCCGCGCGGGCACGGGCGGCGACGAGGCGGCCCTGTTTTGCGCCGACCTGTTCCGCATGTACACCCGCTACGCCGAGCGCATCGGCTGGCGCGTGGAGCTGCTCGACGCCAGCCCCACGGACACCGGCGGATACAAGGAGGTCATCGCCTCCATTTCCGGCGACCGCGTCTTCAGCAAGCTCAAGTGGGAGGCCGGGGTGCACCGCGTGCAGCGCGTGCCCGCCACGGAGGCCCAGGGGCGCATCCACACCTCCGCGGTGACCGTGGCCATCATGCCCGAGGCCGAGGAGGTGGACGTGGACATCCGCACCGAGGACCTGCGCATCGACGTCTACCGCGCCAGCGGCGCCGGCGGCCAGCACGTCAACAGAACGGAGTCCGCGGTGCGCATCACCCACATCCCCTCCGGGCTTGTGGTGCAGTGCCAGGATGAGAAGTCGCAGCACAAGAACAAGGCCTCGGCCATGAAGGTCCTGCGTTCGCGCCTGCTGGCCCAGGAGCAGGAGAAGGCCAAGGCCGTGGAGACGGACATCCGCCGCGCCCAGGTGGGCTCCGGCGACCGCTCCGAACGCATCCGCACCTACAATTTCCCCCAAAGCCGGGTTACGGACCACCGCATCAACCTGACGCTGTACAAGCTGGATTCGGTGATGGAGGGCGACGTGGGCGACCTCATCCAGGCCCTGACCAGCCACTATCAGACCGAGATCCTCAAGCAGCAGGCCAACGGAGGCTAGCCCCGTGGCCGAGCGCCAGGGCAGCATCCCTTCGCACGGGCCTCGTTCCGACCAGACGCGGACCCCACTGGCCCTGGGCGAGGCCCTGGCCCTTGCCGCAGCCGAACTGTCCGGCCTTGGCCTGGACGCCCCGCGCCTTTCCGCCGAACTCCTGGGCGCCAAGGCCTTCGGGCTGACGCGCCTGGGGCTCCTCGTGCAGTCCAAGACCCTGCCGAGCCGGGAGGCCCTGGCCGCCTTCCGCGCCCTTGTGTCCCGCCGCGCCAAGGGCGAGCCCGTGGCCTACATCCTGGGCGAGAAGGAGTTCTTCGGCCTGGGCTTGCGCGTCACCCCGGACGTGCTCATCCCGCGCCCGGAGACGGAGATGCTCATCGAGGAGGCACAGCGCCTGTATCCTGCAGATGCGCCCCTGCGCTTCGCCGACTTCGGGAGCGGGTCGGGCGCCCTGGCCGTGGCCCTGGCCCATGTCTTCCCCGGGGCCAGGGGGCTGGCCGTGGACCTCTCCTGCGCGGCCCTGGAGGTGGCGCGGGACAATGCCCGGCGCCACCAGGTGGAGGAGCGCCTGGAATTCCTCTGCGCGGACTTCACCAGCCTGCACCTGCCCCCAGGCGCCCTGAACCTCGTGGTGGCCAACCCGCCCTATGTCACGGAAGCCGAGTACGAGTCCCTCAGCCCTGAGGTGCACGATTTCGAGCCGAGAAGCGCCTTGCTGAGCCCGGACGCCGGCCTGGCCCACATCCGCGGGCTGGTCCCCACGGCCGCGCGCGCCCTGCGGCCCGGTGGCGTGCTGCTCTGCGAGTTCGGCTCAAGCCAGGGCCGGGCGGTGCTGGACATCTTTGAAGATTACGCCAGCGGCTTTTCCGCCCCCGTGGTCCTCACCGACTACGCGGGCCTGGATCGCGTGCTGCGCGCCATCCGGACTGTTGCGTAAAGCCCACAATATCAGGTCCGGGCCGTCGCATCCCTGCACCTTGTGGGGGAAACAGCACAGCCGGCCTTCTGGTCGTCCATTATTAATCTTAATATTTAAGTCAGTTGCCATCTCATTTTGAGTTGGCACCACCTATGCATGTGGCATGCAGACGGAGGACGCATGCATCAGACCACGATCCGCAACACGGTGCGCTGCACGGGAATCGGCCTGCATGGTGGCAGGAAGGTAGAACTCGTCCTGCGCCCCGCGCCCGAAGACACGGGCATCCTCTTCGCCCTGCGCAGCGGATCGGGCACTTCCTTCCTGAGCCCCAAGCCCCGCCTCGTGGTGGACACGGGCCTGGCCACCAGCCTGGGCAACGGGCACGACCAGATCGCCACCGTGGAGCACCTGCTCGCGGCCGTGCGCGGCATGGGCGTCGACAACATCCGCATCGAGGTCCAGGGACGCGAGCTGCCCATCATGGACGGCAGCGCCGCCTCCTTCGTCTACCTGCTGAATCAGGCCGGGCTGCGCCGCCAGGCCAAGGCCCGCAAGGTTCTGGCCATCACGCGGCCTTTGTCCTTCGAGCGCGACGGCAAGTTCATCAAGGCCGCTCCCCACGACGGCTTCCTGGTGGACTACACCATCCAGTTCGCCCATCCGCTCATCGGCCGCCAGAACCTGTGCCTGGAAGTGACCCCTGAGGTTTTCGCCACGGACATCGCCAAGGCGCGCACCTTCGGCTTCCTGCGCGAGGTGGAATACCTGCACGCCAACGGCCTGGCCCTGGGCGGCACCCTGGACAACGCCGTGGTGCTGGATGAATTCGGCGTGCTGAACACCGACGGCCTGCGCTACACCGATGAATTCGTGCGCCACAAGCTGCTGGACTTCGTGGGCGACATGGCGGTCATGGGGCTGCCCCTGCAGGGCCGCTTCGAGGTCTTCGCCTCCGGGCACTCCATGAACAACGCCTTCCTGCGCCATATCGAGGACCATGCCGGCGAGTACCTTGAGGAACGCACCCTGGCCCTGCCTGCCGCGGCCCCGCAGCAGGCCCCGGCTGCCGAGCCCCTGCGCGGCGATCTGCGCGGCCGGCCAGCCCTGGCCTAGGGCCTTCGCCCCGCCACAGCCTGAGCTGACGCCCTGCGGGGCGTTTTTTTGTTTTTGGAAAGGGGCCTGGCCGGCCTAGACCCGCGTATTGAGCCCGCCTGAAGCCCAGAGCGGGACGTCGCCCAGGACTTCGCCGAGCACTCCGGCCCCGCCTGTGGCGGCCAGCCGGGATACGCCCAGAAATTCCGCCTCCACGCCCAGCCCGTCGCGCACCAGGGCGGCCAGCTCCACCTGAACAGGCCCGGCGTGTTCCGGCCGCTCGACCAGAAGGCGCAGGCTGCATTGGCCCGGCCTGGAGAGCAGCCGCGCCTCCAGTCCGCCGCATTCCGCCGAAAATCCGCTGAGGCTGGCCTCGGCAAAGCCCTTGCCGCCGGTGGCGCGGCGCACGATCTCCTGACGCCGCAGCCCTGGCAGCAGCCAGGGCAGGTACAGGGCCTCGGCCCCGCTCTTGCCCGCCAGGGACTCGTTGAGACGGCCCAGCAGGTCCTGGGCTTGACCGTAAAGGCCCGCGGCCTCGGCGTCTCCGCTCAGGGCAATGCCAAGGCCCTCCTGGCGCAGGGCCAAGACGGGCGGGATGCCCGCGAGCACAGCCAGCAGGGGTGTGGCATGCTGCTCGAAGGATTCCCGCGCGGCGCGGAAGCGCTGCACCAGGAAGGGCAGATCGTCTGCAGCGGCCTCGCCCTGCAGGGCCTGGAGATGGATTTCCGGGCTGAGGGCACGGACCACGAACAGGAGTTCATCCCCGGGTTCGGTCTGGACTTCCAGCCGGGCCAGGAGCTCCTCTCCGCCGATCCGCACCCAGTACAGGCCCGAGGGGTCGCGCCGCTCCACCCGGCCCCGTATGCGCTCGCCGACGCTGTGCCGGGCGCGGAAGGAGGCGGCGCGTTCCCGGCCGGCCCCGGGCTGGCCCTGCTGGCTGGCGCCATAGCCCTTGATGCGCATGGGGGGTGCCCTGTGCCTCAGGTGTTCTGGTCGATGATGAGCTCCACCTCGTCCACCGACAGGCCCGTGGTCTTGGCCAGCTCCTTGGGGTTCTTGCCCTGGCGGTTGCCGGAGATGATGACCTGGCGCAGGAACTGCGGGGAGCGGGCGTATTCGTCGGCCTGCTTGAGCAGCTTGTTCAGCACCACCACCCGCTCGGTGAGCTGGGAGTCCAGGCGCGCCAGTTCGTCCTGCCTGCGCTCGAAGCTGTCCACCAGCTCCTGCTCCAGCTGGGCGTTGACGCGCAGCTTGTTCAGGAACTGCTCCTGCTTGGTCTGCATGCGCGCGATGAGGGCCTCGGACTTGCGCAGGCGCAGGTAGAAGGCGATGACCACGAAGAGCAGGGCCAGCTCGGTGACGGTGAGGGCCAGGAGCAGGAGCGCGGTGATCTGCATAGGGACACCTGTGTGGTTTGCTGGAGAATTGGGCGGGAAGCCAATCTTTTGATGAGGAATGCACGGTTTTGCGCGGAAAATCAATGCGCCGAAAAAAAGGCGACCCCGGCCGGCATGCGGACCGGGATCGCCTGGAAGGTCTTTTCTCCGCCTAGGCCTTGGCCTGGAAGGAGCGCACGAAGAGCTCGGCGATGGCGCGGCGGCCGTTGTCCTCAAGGAAGCGGGTGCCAGTGCCGGTGAAGTGGTGCCTGGTGATGACCGGGCTGGCCACGGCCTCCCAGGTGCCCTTGCTCCAGGTGAACCAGCCGTTCTTCACCTGGTCGAAGACGAACAGCGGCTTGTTGCAGATCTTGGCGAACTCCGCGCCCCAGCCGGTGCCGCCGTTGACGGTGCCGTTCTCCAGGATGCTGCCCACCACAAAGACCTCCAGGCCGGAGTCCACCTGGTACATGATGGTGCGCAGGACCATGCGGATCTGCGGGGCGTTGCTGAAATTGCGGTCCAGGAGCTTGGAGACGTAGGTCAGGCTCACATCCTTGCGCATGAGCTCCTCAGTGGTCAGCATGCGCAGGCCGCGCGAGCGCTCTATCTTGTGGCCTTCGAAGGAGAAATTGACCTCCTGGACGCCCATGGACTCGGCCAGTTTGCCGAACTCGGCCTCGGCGCCCTGTGCGCCGCCGCTGAACAGGGTGTATTCGCTGGGGGTGGGCATTGAAGCCTCCTTGACGGGTTGAGGTGGCGGAGATCAGGCCAAGAGCCGTGTTCGCTTAGGCATTATGCACATTCCCGGGGGCGGAGGCAATGCCGCGGGCGCGGTTCCATGTATTCTCTCGCGTTTTCCGTGCATCCTGGGTAGATATGCACTACGTAGGCTGCACAACGCGAAAGCGATGGTGGTGGAGTGATGAGCAATTGGCTGTTCGCCCTGGTTGTTTTGGCCTTCGGCGTCTTCCTGGCGCTGCTCGTCGACCGGATGAAGCGCTCGGGCGGTCCTCCTCTGGTGCGCAAGGAGCGGCGGAAGTGGCTGTATTTCTGGTTCCTGGGACGTTTCCCCACGGCAGAGGAGATCCGTGAAGAGGAAAGGGAAGAGGAGGAAAGGAGGTAGGGCCCGTAGGCCTTGGAGCAGACAGTCCGGGTTCAGATCTTCACGTTGATGATGTTGCCGGCCCAGGGCGAGGCGTTGGAGGACTGTGTGTCCGGCTGGGCCAGGGCTTCGGGAAGGGGCGCGCGCCGCTTCCGGGCAAAGCCGGGGGAGGAGTTCTTGCCGCCTGTTTCACGGTCCAAAGCTTCCAGGCCTTCCTTCTTCTCAACGTCCTGGACGGTCTGCTGGTCCTTGCGCTGATGCTCGGCCACCAGTTGCCCGAAGAGCACCTGCTGCGCCTCGTGCGGCACGAGGTGCGCTCCCGCGATCTGCTGCATGTTCGGCAGCTGCGAGATCAGGATGGGCAGGTCCAGCGGCGTGGAGGCCATGCTATTTCACCACATACTCCTCGAACATGAGGGTTTCGAACTTGCCGTCGGTGACGTACTGGTTGATGACGAGCAGCAGTTCGGACTTCAATTTCTCCGTATTCTTCTCATCGGTCAAATACTGCACATCTTTATTCTTCAGATAGTAGAACACGGCATTGCGCGCCTGCAAGAGCCGCCCTGTGAGCTCCTTGGCCACTGTCTGGTCGTGGGTGCTCAGGAGGATGCGCGCTATGAGAAACCGTATCTCGTCGCCTTCGCCTTTTTGCTCCACCCAGAATGGCTCAAGGCGCACAAGGACTTCCGGGGGGAGAGGGGCGGCGGCTTCGGTCTTGTTGTCCTGGACTGCCGCCTGGTGCGGCTTTTCGGCTGGGGGGACAGACTTGCCCTTGAAGAAGAGGAATTTTGCGGCAAGGGCGAGGGCCAGCACGAGGACCAGGGCTGCAGCGCCGATGATGATGAGTTTCTTCTTGTCCTTTGGGGCCGGAATTTCTTCATCGGCCGCAGCAAGCTTGATGGTCTCCTTGGGCTTAACCGGTTCCGGCTTGACCTCTTCCTCATCCTCGAGGAAGGGCGCGTCGTCCAGGTCAAGGTCGACCTTCTGCGATGCGCGCGCGGTCTCGCTCGTATCAAGGGCGACTTCGTCCCCGTCAGGCATTCCCGAAACTGTGGGCTGCGCCCCCTCAGTGGGATCTGGAACCACGGATGTGCCCCCCCCTCATGGGTTCGGCCTAGCTCACAAAGATCTTGTCGATCTTCTGGCCCAGGGTCTCCGGGGTGAACGGCTTCACGATGTAGTTGGAGACCTTGGCCTGCACGGCTTCGATGATGTTTTCCTGCTGCGCCTCCGCCGTGACCATGAGAAAGGGCGTGGCGGCGTACTCCTCGCTGGAGCGCACCTTGCGCAGAAGCTCGATGCCGGTCATCTGCGGCATGTTCCAGTCGGAGATGATGAAGTCGATGTTGTCGCGGTTCAGGGTTTCCCAGGCCGTGGTGCCATCGTCTGCCTCGGTGACGTTGTTGTAGCCGAGCTGGCGGAGGATGTTCTTGATGATCTTGCGCATGGTGGAAAAGTCGTCGACAATGAGAATGCGCATGTTCTTGTCCGCGGGCATATTCTTTCTCCTCCTGGATCAACCGTCGTTTTCGTAGCGCCGCCGGAAATTGTCCCGCAGCTTGGCAAGGGCCTGTGAATGGAGCTGTGAGACGCGCCCTTCCGTGATGTCCATGACCTGGGCGGTCTCTTTCATGTTCAACTCTTCGCCGTAGTAGAGCGATATGACTAGTTTCTCTCTAGGTGTTAATTCTTCTATGAGGCTTGCAATCTTGTCAACCATTTCCTGGAATGCCGTGGACTGATACGGCTCGTTCTCCGAAAGGGATTCGCGGCTGCCGACGAAGTTCTCCTGAAAGGCGTCGAGGCTGACGCACAGCTGGTTCTGCAGGGCCTCCAGGCCCTGCTGGACTTCGCGCGAGGAGAGGCCGGTCTTGTTGGTCAACTGTTCCTGCGTGGCCGAGGAGCCGGTTTCATGTTCGATCTGGCGCATGGCTTCGTCGAGCATCTTCACCTTCTGACGCATCCCCCGCGAGAACCAGTCCATGCGGCGCAACTCGTCGAGCATGGAGCCCTTGATGCGGTTCTCCGAATACGTGTCGAACTTGATGCCGAGCTCCGGGCGGTATTTGCCCAGGGCGTCGAGAAGCCCGATGCTCCCGGCGCTGATGAGTTCGCCAAGCTCCACGCTCTGCGGAAGCTTGTTCTTCATCCTCAGGGCCAGGATGCGGATCTTCGGGGCGTAGTGCCGGACGATGAGTTCCTGGTCGCGCGGTGGGAAATGCGTCCAGGCGATCTTGCCCGACTCCAGTTCACGCCACGGACTGTTCCTGGAAGAGGAGCTTTTTCCAGAAGAATTTAATGTTTCCATCTGCCTTTGCCGTGACTTTCCAACCTGTTATCTTGGCCGCTGCCTGACCTATGGCCACGCTGGCGGGGCAATCAGGGTTTAAGTGCATAAAGGGGATCTGGGCGATGACTGCCTTGCGCACCGCTGCATCCTGCGGGATGAAGCCCACAAAATCAAGGGATACGCCGCTTAAAAAGTGGTCGCAGGCCTTGTAGAGCTTGGTGAAGATTTCCTTGGCGCTCTTCTCGTCCGGGGCCATGTTCACCAGCACGCGGAAGCGGTCCACGCCGTGGCGCAGCTTGAGCACCTTGATCAGGGCGTAGGCGTCGGTGAGGGAAGTGGGCTCGGTGGTCAGCACCACCAGCCGTTCGCTGGCCGCGATGTTGAAGTAGAGCACATTGTCGTTGATGCCGGCCCCGGTGTCCACGATGAGGTGGTCGATGCCGCCCTCAAGGTAGTCCATGGCCTCCAGCAGGTCCAGCTTCTGGCCCGTGGTCAGGTTGACCATGTCGCTGACGCCCGAGGCGGCGGGCAGGATGCGGAACCCGTACGGCGTGTCGCAGAGAATCTTCTCGAGGGTCATGCCCTCGGCGAAGAGGTGGAAGAGGTTGAGCTTGGGCGCCAGGCCCAGGATCACGTCCACGTTGGCCAAGCCCAGGTCAGCGTCGAGGATGACCACGCGCTTGCCCATGTTGCTCAGGGCGCAGGCCAGATTCACCGAGATGTTGGTCTTGCCGACCCCGCCTTTGCCGGAGGTGACCGAGAAGACCAGGGGGAGAGAGCTCGTCATTGCCTTCCTCGCCTTATGCATGCTGCGCGGCCTGGGAGCCGGGCAGGGTGTGCTTGAAGATGAGCCGCCACAACATGTCGCTGGCGGCGGGGATGATGCTGTTCTTCAGGCCCGCGCCGAAGGACAAGGCCGAAACCGGAAGCTCGGTGAGCCGCGCCATGTTGAGCAGTGCGCCAAAGGTACAGGCTTCGTCCAGTTTCGTCCAGATGAGACTTTTCAGCTGCGGGCACAAGTAGCGCCGGGCGATCTCCGTGTACTGGCTGGCGCTGAAGTACGGGGACACGACCAGGTGCGCGGCCATGTCCTTGCAGTCCATGAGGCCCAGTTCCGCCAGGCGCTCGGCCAGGGTGGCCTTGCCGGTGAGGCCGGGCAGGTCCACCAGGATCATGTCGAACTTCATGGACTCCTTGAGCAGCGTCTCCATCTCCTCGGCATTGGTGGCCTCGCGGAAGGCCAGCCCGGAAAGGTCCGCATAGTGGCGCAGCACGAGCCTGCCCTTGCCCTGGCCCTCGTCCGCGGCCACGACGCAGATGCGCGACTTGGGCTTGAGCTGCTTCTCGCGCAGGGCCAGGCGGATGAGGCAGGAGCTTTTGCCCGCGCCGTGCGGCCCGGCAAAGACGTGGATCTTCTGCAGCCATTTTTTTGACTCAAAGCCGTAGCAGGGCGCCACGGACTCCAGCACCGGGAGGATGGGGCGCTCCGGGTGGGCCTTGAGGTCGAGGAAGACCTTGAGCATGACCTGGGTGTCCACTTCCTCGCGCTCCAAGTACTTCAGGGCCACGCGCTGCCTGGGCGAGAGCTCGTCCATGTTCATCTGGGGCTTGACCAGGGCCATCAGGTGGTCCTTGATCTGCCGCCATTCGCAGGCCCAGTCGGCCGGGTTTCCGTCCTGGGACGGCATGAAGCCGCCCGCATCGCGCCGGGGCGTCCCGGAGCCGTTTGCGCCGGCTGGCCGGGCCTTGGGGTCGATGGCCGCGGTGATCTCGCAGCTCTTCCCGTTAGCTCCGCGCACGGTCTTGGTGTTCAGGATGATGGCCTCATCGCCCAGTTCCGCCTTGACCAGGGCCAGGGCAGTCTGGGTGTCCGATCCCTTGAAAGTTTTTACGTGCATGGTGTCAGCTCAGGGTAACAGTGGCCAGGGATTGGATTCGGATATCTGCCGGTATTTCTGCCTGGGAAACCACAGGCATGGTTGGCAGGAAGCGAAGCAACAATTGGGCCAGATGCGGTCGAATCTGCGGCGCGGTGAGCAGAACAGGCTGTCCGTCGGTGCCTGCGCTGTTCTCCTGGGCGCTGGAGATGGCCCGGATGACCTGCTGGGCCTTGCCCGGCTCCAGGGCCAGATAGCCGCCCTGGTCGGTGTTGCGCAGGCTGTTGGTCAAAAGTTCGTCGATTTCGCCGGACAGGGTGACGATGGGCAGGGTGCCGTCGCTGCCGATGTAGCTCTTGATGATGGTGCGGCCCATGCGCGCGCGGACGTACTCCGTCAGCACCCCGGTGTCCTGGATGGTCGGGCCGTAGTCGCACAGCGCCTCGGTGATGGTCAGCATGTCGCGGATGCTCACCCCCTCGCGCACCAGGTTCTGGAGCACCTTCTGCACGGAGCCCAGGGGCAGGACGTTGGGCACCAGGTTGTCTGCGGCCTTGGGCGCGCGCTTGGCCAGGTTGGTCAGGAGCTCCTGCACCTCCTGGCGGCCCAGGAAGTCGTGCAGGTTGCGCCGGAAGATCTCGGTCAGGTGCGTGGCCACCACCGTGGAAGGGTCGACTACGGTGTAGCCCGCCAGCATGGCGGCCTCGCGCTGGACCTCGGGGATCCAGACTGCGGGCAGGTTGAAGGCCGGTTCCACGGTGTCCACGCCTTCGATGCGGTGCTTGGCGTCGCCGGGGTCCATGGCCAGGAAATGGTCGATCAGTATCTCGGCCGAGGCGATGGAGTTGCCCTTCACCAGCACGCGGTATTCCCCGGGCTTGAGCTGGAGGTTGTCGCGCAGGTGCAGGGAGGGGATGACCACGCCCATGTCCAGGGCGAACTGGCGGCGGATGGAGCGGATGCGCGAGAGCAGGTTGCCGTTCTGCTCCTCGTCCACCAGGGGGATGAGGCCGTAGCCCACTTCCAGCTCGAGCTGGTCGAGGGGCAGCAGGGACTGCACCTCCTCCGGGGTGTCCAGCTTCGGACCGTTGCCGCTGGCCAGATCCTTATCGGCCTTGACCTTGGCCTCGTGGCCTGGGCGGGTGCGCTCGGCGATGCGGGCGATCCAGTAGATCAGGCCGGAGAAGAAGATGAAGGGCAGGGTGGGCAGGCCGGGCACCAGGCCGAAGACCAGCAGGATGCCGGCGACCAGCTTGAGGGCGCGGTGGTGGAAGGTCAGCTGGCCGAGGAATTCCTCGCCCATCTTGGCCTCCGCAGCGGCGCGGGAGACGATGATGCCCGAGGCCGTGGCGATGATCAGGGAGGGGATGGTGGCCACCAGGCCGTCGCCGATGGAGAGCAGGGTATAGGTGCGCGCGGCCTCCAGCCAGGGCATGCCCTTCTGGAACACGCCGATGAAGAAGCCGCCCACCACGTTGATGAGCAGCATGATGAGCCCGGCCTTGACGTCTCCCTGGACGAACTTGCCCGCACCGTCCATGGCGCCGTAGAAGTCGGCCTCCTTGCGGATCTTGTCGCGGCGCCGGGTGGCCTCGGGCTCGTCGATGAGCCCGGCGTTCAGGTCCGCCTCAACGGCCATCTGCTTGCCGGGCATGGAGTCAAGGGTGAAGCGCGCGGCCACTTCCGCGATGCGCGTCATACCGGCGACGATGACGGTCTTGTTGATGGTGAAGAGGATGAAGAAGATGACGATGCCGATGGCGTAGTTGCCGCCGACCACGAACTCGCCGAAGCTCTGGATGACCTTGCCCGCTGCCCCGGTGCCCTCGTCGCCGTGCATGAGCACCAGGCGGGTGGCGGCCACGTTGAGCGACAGGCGCATCAGGGTGCTGACCAGGAGCAGCGACGGGAAGATGGTGAACTCCATTGGGGATTCCAGGAACATGCTGGTGATGAGCACCACGAGGCTGATGGAGATGCTGAAGGTCAGCATGAGGTCCAGCACGATGGTCGGCATGGGCACGAGCATCATCATCAGGATGACCACGACGCCGACGGACAGGAGGATGTCGCCCTGCTTGGCGAATTTTGAGTAGTCGATGTCCAGGGCAGCGAATTTGGCGCTTTGGGACATAATGTTGACGCTCCCTCGGGTTGTGACACCGGCGGGAGCATCTTCAGGGATGAGGCGTTATCCTCTGCGGCCCTTGAATTTCGCCAGTCTGGACAAAATTCCGGCCACAGCCTGATACATTTCCTCGGGGATGGTCTCGCCGATTTCAACCTGCTTATACAAAGCCTGTGCCAGGGGAGGGTTTTCGTGGATGGGGATGTCGTTTTCTATGGCGATGTCGCGGATTTTCTTGGCGATGCGGTCCACGCCCTTGGCCAGGACCATGGGCGCCGGGGCCTCGGTCAGGTCGTAGCGCAGGGCTACGGCGTAGTGGGTGGGGTTGGTGATGATGACGTCGGCCTTGGGCACGGTGCTCTGCAGCCGCCTGGCCATGACCTCGAACATCTTGCGCAGCTGCTTCTGCTTGATCTCCGGGTCGCCCTCGGCCTGCCTGCGCTCGTCCTTGATCTCCTCCTTGCTCATCATGAGGTTGTCCGTGTAGCGCCAGCGGGTGTACCAGAGGTCGGCGATGGCGATGAGGATCATGGGCACCAGGGCGTAGCAGACCATCTTGTAGGCCACCATGAGCATGTAGGTCATGATGCCCATGACGTTCTGGTGGAACAGGGGCAGGAGGTTCTGCATCTCCTGGCGGATGACGATGTAGGGCGCGATGGCCACCACGCTGGCCTGGAGGATGCTGCGGGCCAGCCGCACCAGGGCCTCGGGGCTGATGATGAGCTGTTTCAGGGCGGAGAAGATGTTCAGGTTGATGCGGTCCCAGCGGAACTTGAAGACCCAGAGCTTGCCCACCTGGAGGCGCAGGTTGGTGTAGGCGGCCAGGGCGATGAGGCACATGAGGGGCAAAAGCAGCAGGGCCATCTTCAGCATGGACCAGACGAACATGTTGTACACGGTCTGCTGGTTCAGGGGCTGGGTGATGCCTTCGGAAAAGAACCAGCTGAAGATCTCGCTGAAATTCTTGAAGTAGAATTCCCCCATATAGCGCATGGACAAGACCGCGGTGAGCAGCACCACAACGGTGCTCACCTCGGTCGATTTGGCGACGCTGCCCTCCTCACGCTGCTTGTTGATGCGCTTTTGGGTGGGTTTTTCTGTCTTGCTCGGATCGTCCCTGGACATGCCTTAGACCCTCTCGCAACGGCTACGGATGGATCACGCCGAGCTTCATGATGTTCAGGAACACGGCGTCCATGGCCCCGATGAAGCTTGTGACGTACTCGCTCATGAGCTCCATGATGAAGGTCAGGAACAGGAAGCCGACCATGATCTTGAGCGGGAAGCCCATGGTCAGGATGTTCATCTGCGGGGCCATCTTGGAGATGAGCGCCAGGGCCAGGTCCACCAGGAACAGGGCCAGGATGACCGGGGCGGCGATGCGCACGCCGAGGATGAACATCTGCTTGGCGAAGAGCATGACCTCGGTCATGAGCTGCGGCGTCAGGAACAGCCCGCCCGGCGGCACGATCTCAAAGCTGTTGCCCAGGGCCCGGATGAGGTGCAGGTGCCCGTTGAGGGTCAGGAAGGTCAGCATGGTGCACATGTAGAGGAAGTGCGTGGTCACGGGCTCCTGCTGGCCGGTCAGCGGGTCCACGGCGTTGACCATGGAGAAGCCCATCTGGAAATTGATGATGGCGCCGCCGATCTGCACCGCCGCGATGAGCATGCGCACGATGATGCCCAGGGCCATGCCGAGGACGAGCTCGCCCGCGAACATGGCCACCAGGCTGGCCGGGTGCGCCGGAAAGTAGGACGCAGGGAAGGAGAGCGCGGGCCACACGGCCAGAGTGAGCACCAGAAGCAGGGTGGCCTTGATGACGTTTGGGATGTTGTCGCCGAAAAAGGGCATGACGAAAAGCACCACGCTGATGCGGAACAGCGTGAGGAAGAAGCTGATGACCGTGCGCGGGTCGAAGTGGAAGAGGTCCATCAAGGTCCGCCTGCATGCTCCAGGGGCGGGCGCGCACCGTGCGCGCTGCCAACCTGGGGCCTGGGCGCGAGACTAGCCCAGCTTATGCCGGGCGTCCAGAAAAAGGGCGGGGCTGGTTTCAGATGGCTAGTTCAGGATGTAGCGCATGGGATTCACGGGAATGCCGCTGATGCGCACCTCGTAGTGCAGATGCGGGCCGGTGCTGCGGCCGGAATCGCCCACATAGGCCACGGCTTCGCCGCGCTGGACCACCTGGCCCTGCTTCACGTTCACGCGCTGCAAGTGCGCGTAGCGGGTGATCAGGCCTGTGCCGTGGGTCAGGTTGAGCACCAGGCCATAGGCCGGGTCGCGCTCGATGAAGGCCACCACCCCGCGCGAGGGGGCGTAGATGGGCGTACCTGCGGGGGACGAGATGTCCAGGCCCCTGTGGAACTCGCGCTTGCCGGTGAAGGGCGAAACGCGCCAGCCGAAGCCGGAGGTGACCCATCCGCCTGTGGGCCAGACCGAGGGCGTGGCCTCAAGGACATCCCTGTTGGCGCGCAGGCGCTGGATGATCTCCTGCTGGCGGACCTCTTCCATGCGCGACTCCACAGAGAGCTGGCGCAGGAATTCGTTCATCTTGCGGGCCAGGAGCTCCTGGCGGTAGAGGGGCAGGTAGCCCTTGGCCAGATCCTGGCCTGGACCGCCCCGGGGGGCCACGCTCATGATGTTCTCCTGCTCAAGGTTGATCATGACCCTGAGTTTGGAGTCGAAATCGCGGATGCGCGAGACGTCCTTCTGGAGCGTGATGAGCTTCTGGCTCAAGTTGAGGAGCTGGGATTTCTGTTCGTGGGCGGATTTTTCGGTGAGGTTCAGGCTTTTTTCCAGGCTGCCGCTGCTGGCCAGGTTCTTCAGCAGCACCACATTGCCCGCCACAAGCAGGGCCAGGGCCAGGCCCAAGCTCATGAGCATCCAACCCTTGAGTTGGAGCTTGCGGGCTTTTCCGCGTTTCTCGCGGAAGACGACGATGTGGAAACGGCCAAAAAACATCAATTATTCCAGCACATTGCCTTGGATGGAGTGTTTCCTGTGTCCAGGATGCTCCTTCCGTAACGCATCAGCCAGCCCGGGTCAAGCCGCTGTCGCTGCGGTCCAGCTGGTAGCGGCGCAGGGCGTTGTAGACGTTTTGCTGGATGCGCTTGTCCTTGCCGGTCTCCAGCTTCAGCCAGTCGTGGATCTCTGTGCGGCGGGTGCCGCCGCTGGAGGGGCAGTCGTTCTTCCAGATGGGCAGGCCCCATTGGCGGGCGGCGGCCTTCATGAATGTCTTTTCGAGAAACAGGGCCGGGCGGATGACCTTGAGCCGGCCGTCGAAGAAGTCCTCCCTGGCCGAAAGCCCGTCCACGCGGCCGTTTTGCACCACGTTCATGAAGAAGGTCACCACCAGGTCGTCGGCATTGTGGCCAAAGGCCAAGTGCGTGAGCCCGTATTCGCGGCACAGGTCAAACAGGCGCTTGCGGCGCAGCATGCTGCAGAAGAAGCAGGGCGAGTTCTTGCGGTTCTCCTCGGAATGGGCGCGCGGGCCGTGGTCGGTCAGCTCGATGTGCGCGGACAGCCCTTCGGCCTGGACCCAGTCCGCAAGGGGGCGGTGGCTGTCCGGGTCGAAGCCTGGGTTCACGTGCAGGACCATGAGCTCCATGGGGAAGGGCACAATGGCCCTGCGGATGGTCAGGGTCTTCATGAGCGCGAAGCTGTCCACGCCGCCGGACACGGCCACGCCGATGCGCG
Organism: Pseudomonadota bacterium; assembly: GCA_018822105.1. GTDB lineage: Bacteria > Desulfobacterota > Desulfovibrionia > Desulfovibrionales > Desulfovibrionaceae > Humidesulfovibrio. The sequence goes on along the minus strand of JAHJLB010000014.1, from coordinate 231,895 downwards.
CCCCCGGACCGGCCATGCCGGTCTTCTGCATCAGCATGCCCACGCTGCTGACGCATTTTTTCTGTGCGTAGGTGAGCTTTCCGAATCCGGCCACAAGAGGACCTCCTGCGCGCTGCGCTCGTTAAACGGTTTGACCTAGTCCATTCGTCCTTGACATGCAAGGCCTGTGCAGTTAAGAAATTCAGCTCTTGTGCATTGCGCAGTCCCGGGGTGCGCCCCGTTCTCCCGAGAGTCAGGCCACTCCATGGCAGAATGTTTGAAGATGGGCGCAGTTTGATGCGTACCCTGGAAGGCCATCCTTGACGATACGCTCCCCCCGCTCCGGGGCACTCCTCTTCATCCTTCTGCTGGTGGCCTTTGCCGTCGGCGCCTATATCCTTGCCGAGGATCAGGGGCTGGGCGGCAATGTCTGGCCGAACTACTCCCTGGACGCCGTGCAGCATATCGAGATCGCCACCCTGAATGAGCGTTTCGCCCTGGTCAAGGAGCCCGCCGGCTGGGTGGTGCGCCTGGAGGGGGCCGAGCCCGACGCCTTGCCGGTCCCGGCGGACCCGGCCAAGATCGAGGCCCTGCTCGCGGCCCTGGCCCACAACCATCCCACCCAGAATCTGGGCCTGGTGCCAGAGGCGGAGCTGGCCGGATACGGCTTCACTAAACCTGCCGTGCGCATCCTGCTGCGGCCTGCCGCCGCCGGTCGCCCCGAGGTGCTGGTCTCCTTCGGGGCGGAGACGCCCACGGGCGCGGCCCTCTACGCCCAGAGCAGCCTGGCCAGGGGCAGCGTCTTTTTGCTGGACGCCAGCGTGCTGCACCAGCTGGACAAGCCCTCGGAGCATTATTTCGACTACCATCTCCTGGACCTGCATACCGACGACGCCCAGCACCTGGCCTTCACCGGCGCTTCCGGGGTGCAGTGGGAGCTGGAGCGCACGGACGACGCCTTTGTCTTCCAGGCTCCCCCGTCCCTGAAGGGGACCGTGGTGCCCGCCTCCGAGGTCCGCCTGTTCCTGCACAACCTCTCCGCCATCGGCGCCGACAGCATCCTTTCCAACGCCGACCGGCAGCCGGCGGCACGGCCGTCCTTCACCCTTGACGTGCTCACGGCCAAGGGCGCGACCCCCCTGCGGCTGGAGGTGTTCGCCCCGGGCGAGTCCGAGCAGGCCTTTGGGCGCTCCTCCCGCCATCCCGCCGGGTTCCTGCTGGAGCGCGAAAAGGCCAAGAGCCTGGTGCGGCTGGCTTTTGACATGCAATGGCGCGGCGTCATCACCGTTGATTCCGCCCATGTGCAAAGCGTCCGCATCTTTTCGGCCATGGGCAACCAGACCCTGACGGCGGAGAAAACCGCCACTGGCTGGGAGGAGCGCGAGCATGGCGCCAGGCTTGCCGGACTTGACATGACGCTGTGGCGACTTAAAGAATTACGATTCGAGGGAGAACCCGTGGGGCGCCTGGCCTATCCAGCCGTCCCGCGATTGGCATTGGATCTTTACGGGAAAGATTCCAAGGTGATGTCAACTTTCGTCTTCTATACCGATCCCCGGCTGCCGTCGGACCAGTGCTGGCTCAAGGTCGGGTCCGAGGAGATCTTCTACCCTGTAGGCAACCAGATTGTTGAGGAGCTGCAAGGGTATCTGCCCCAGCGAGCGTCCCGGCCCCCAGCGAACTGACCCGGAGCCGGTCCGTATTTGTCCAATGTTATCATTGCAAGGAGACATGCATGGCGAGAATTACCGTTGAAGATTGTCTGGCCAAGGTCGGCAACCGCTTCCTCATCGTCCAGATGGCCATCAAGCGCGTGAAGCAGTACCGCGAGGGCTACCCCCCCCTGGTCGAGTCGCGCAACAAGGAAGCCGTCACCGCCCTGCGCGAGATCGCCGAAGGCAAGGTCCTGCCCGCGGAGTCCATCCCTGAAGCTGGCGTCCACGCCCCCGGCAAATAGCCCCATACCATGTCCAAGCGAGATTACTACGAGGTCCTCGGGGTGCAGAAGACCGCCTCCGAGGACGAGCTCAAGAAAGCCTACCGCAAGATGGCCCTGGAGCATCATCCCGACCGCAACCAGGGCGATGCCGAGTCAGAAACGAAGTTCAAGGAAGCCGCCGAGGCCTATGATGTGCTGCGCGACGCGGAGAAGCGCCGCCGCTACGACACCTTCGGGCACGAGGGGCTGAACGGCGGGGCCGGGGGCTTCAGCTCTTCCGAGGACATCTTCGGGGCCTTCAGCGACATCTTCGGCGAGGTCTTCGGCTTCTCCGCCGGCGGTCGGGCCGGCGGGCGGCGCGCCCAGGCCGGCATGGACCTGCGCTACAACCTGACCATCACCTTCCGCCAGGCCGCCAAGGGCGACGAGGTGAAGCTCACCATCCCCATGAGCGTGCCCTGCGAGACCTGCAAGGGCACCGGGGCCGAGCCGGGAACCGAGATGAAGAACTGCGGGCAGTGCCGGGGCTCCGGGCATGTCCAGCAGGCCCAGGGCTTTTTCCGCATCTCCGTCACCTGCCCCAACTGCCAGGGCCGGGGCAAGATCATCAGCAAATACTGCTCCACCTGCCGCGGCGGCGGACAGACCAGCCAGGTTCGCGAGCTCAAGGTGCGCATCCCGGCCGGAGTTGACCACGGCTCGCGCCTTCGCCTGCGCAACGAGGGCGAACCCGGCGTGGGCGGAGGCCCGGCCGGCGACCTCTACGTGGTCATCAGCGTGGAGGCGGACAAGACCTTTGAGCGCCAGGGCCAGAACCTGGTGCTGCACCGCACGGTGAGCTTCGTGCAGGCCGCCCTGGGCGACAAGATCGAGGTGCCCACCCTGGACGAGCCCATCACCGTGGACGTGCCCAGGGGCACCCAGAGCGGCGAGATCTTCCAGCTGCGCGGCCTGGGCCTGCCCCATCCCGGCAGCAGCCGCAAGGGCGACCTGCTCATCGAGATCAAGGTGGAGACGCCCACCTCCCTTTCCGCCCGCCAGGAGGAGCTGCTCCAGGAGTTCGCCCGCCTGGAGGAGGAGAAGCCTCTGAAGAAGGCCAAGAACTTCTTCAAGAAGGCCAAGGACAAAGTGATGGGCGATTAGGGGGAATGCCGTGACCGAGGATTTCTCGCATCTGGATGGCCAGGGCCGCGCGCGCATGGTCGACGTCTCGACCAAGGACGTGAGCATCCGCATCGCCCGCGTGCGCGTCGAGGTGCTGCTGAATCCCGGGACCATGCGCCTCCTGGTGCAGAAGGCCCTGCCCAAGGGCGAGGTGCTGGGCACGGCGCGCGTGGCGGGCATCCTGGCCGCCAAGCGCACGGCGGAGCTCATCCCGCTGTGCCATCCGCTGCCCCTTGATTTCGCGGGCATCACCTTCGAGGTCGACGAGGCCGGGGGCCGCGTGCTCATCGAGGCCGAGGCCCGCACCAGCGCCAAGACCGGCGTGGAGATGGAGGCCCTCGTGGCCGCCCAGGTTGCCGCCGCGACCATCTACGACATGTGCAAGGCCGTGCAGAAGGACATCCTCATCACCAACTGCCGCCTGGTCTTCAAGAGCGGCGGCAAGAGCGGCACCTTCCAGGCCGAGTAGCCCGGCCCTGCCGCGGTCTGAAACGCCCGTTCCGGTCTGTCCGGAGCGGGCGTTTTCGCGTGGCCTCAGCGGTGGGCGTACAGGGGGATGTTCTCGCGCAGGATCTGCAGGGTGACCGCATGGGCGCGGGCCAGGGCCTCCGGCGGAATGCAGGCCGGGGGCATGAGGTAGACCACGTTGCCCAGGGGCCGCACCAGCAGGTTCATCTCCAAAAACCGGGCCTTGAGCACCGGGCCGAGGGCCGAATGGTAGTCGCCTTCGCCGCCCAGGTTAAGGGCCACGATGGAGCCCAGGACGCGCGGCTTGGTGACGCCGGGCACGGCGGCCGCCTCGTCCAGCCAGCGCAGGTTGGCCCTGCGGATGTGGGCGATGCGCTCAAGCGTCCGCTCGGATTCGAAGAGCGCCAGGGAGGCCAGGGCCGCGGCGCAGCCCAGGGGGTTGGCCGTGTAGGAATGCCCGTGGGCGAAGGCGGTGCTGAAATCCTGGCCCAGGAAGGTCTCGTAGATGGCGCTGCTGGCCACCGTGGCCGCCAGGGGCAGGAAGCCACCGGTGAGGCCCTTGGACAGGCAGAGGATGTCCGGGACCACCCCGGCCTGCTCCAGGGCGAAGAGGGTGCCCGTGCGTCCGAAGCCGGTCATGACCTCGTCGAAGATCACCGGAATGCCCAGGGCCGAGACGCGGGCGCACACGGCGCGCAGAAACTCCGGCCGACACATGCGCATGCCCGCGGCGCCCTGCACCAGCGGCTCGGCGATGAACCCGGCCAGGTGCGCCCCGTCGCGGTCCAGGATGAAGTCCAGGGTCGCCAGGGCCGCGGCCTCGCGGTCCTCCACTTCCCCGTCGTTGAGCCAGGTCTCGGCAAAGGGCGTATGGCGCGCCTTGAGCAGCACATCCTCGAAGGGGGCGTAGAACCCCGAGCTGCGGCCCACGGACATGGCCCCGAAGGTGTCGCCGTGGTAGCCGCCCTCAAAGGACAGGAACAGGGTGCGGTCCAACACGCCCCGGTTGCGCCAGGACTGGAAGGCCATCTTCAGCGCGGCCTCCACGGCCGTGCTGCCGTTGTCGGAATAGAACACGCGGTCCAGGGGACGGGGCAGGGCGCTGGTCAGGGCTTCGGCCAGCCTCGCCGCTGGGGCGTGGGTGAACCCGGCGAAGATGACGTGCTCCAGGGTGTGCGCCTGGGCCGCCAGGGCGTCGGCGATGGCCGGGTGGCAGTGGCCGTGCACGTTGACCCACCAGCTGGAGGCCAGGTCCAGGATCTCCCGTCCGTCTTCGAGGAACAGCGAGGCCCCCTTGGCCCGGACCATGGGCAGGGGCGGCGGCGCGGTGCCTTCCTGGGTGAAGGGGTGCCAGACGTGGCGCTGGTCCAGTTCGGTGAGGCTCATAAACGCCACCGCACCCAGTCCAGGGCCTCCGCTGCCGGGGCCACGCCAGAAAGTGCGGCGCGCGTCAGCGGCTCCAGGGGGGGGATGTGCCCCAGGACGCGCACCCGGCCGTGGTGCTCAATGGCCTGCCTGTTGGCGTCGTCAGGCTCGCCGCAGAGGAGCACCCCGAGCACCGGGAGGCTGCGCCCGCGCAGGGCCAGAAGCGTCAGGCAGGTGTGGTTGATGGTGCCCAGGCCGGCGCGGGCCACGACCAGCACCGGGGCCGCCAGGCGGGCCATGAGATCAAGCATGGTGGCCTCCTCGTTGAGCGGCGCCAGAACGCCGCCCGCGCCTTCGATGACCAGGGGGCGGCTGGTCCGGGGACAGGCGAAGTCGTCCAGGCCGATGCGCAGGCCCTCCCGGGCGGCGGCCTCCTGCGGCGAGCGCGGCAAAAGGAGGCGGTGCCGTTCCGGGTGGATGCGCGCCCCGGACAGATGCTCCACGTCCTTTGCGTCGCGGTCCGGCGGATACCCGGTCTGCACGGGCTTCCAGTAGTCCGCGCCGGTGTGCAGGCACAGCCACGCGCTGGCCACGGTCTTGCCAACGCCCGTGTCCGTGCCGGTGACAAATACCCTCACAGGCCTTCCCTCATGATCATGCAATAAAGGATGCGCGCCGTGGTGTCCAGGCCGTCGGCAAAGCGCCTCAGCACGGGCCTGATGGCCGAGGGGCTGTAGCCGGGGCGCGGCTGGTCCGCGCCGATGAGCCGGAAGCTGTCGGCAAAGGCCAAGGCATTGGGGAAATGCTGGCGGCGCGCCTCCACGCGGTGCACCAGGCGCGCGGGGCGCAGGGCCTCCAGGGCGGCGAGCACCTCCCCTTCCTCCGGCAGGGGCAGCAGCCCGGAGGTGCGGCCCAGTTCGGCGAAGGCGGCCTCCCATTCCGGGAAGCTGCCGCTCAAGGGGACGGAAAAGGCCAGGCAGGGCGTCAGCCGGGCCAGGCCGGCCAGGCCAGCCACGGGATCGGCGAACCATTGGCAGGTCAGGTTGGAGACGATGGCGGCCGGGGGGATGGCGAAGCACGCCTGCTGGCCGTCGAGCACGGCGAAGGAAAGATCCCCGCGTCGGCCCAGGCGCTGGCGGCATTGCTCCAGCATCTCCGGGGACAGGTCCGTGGCCAGGTAGGGGCGGCCCGGCTGGTGCAGCAGTTCCGTGAGCAGGCCTGTGCCGCAGCCGATCTCCGCCACCAGGCCCGTGCCCGGCAGGCCGCCCTGCTCCAGGACAAAGTCCGCCAGGGCCCGCGCCGCGTGGCGCTGCAGGTGGGCGTGCTCGGCATAGTGCCTGGCGCGGCGGCCAAAGCTCCGGGCCACGGCCAGGGTGCGCGGCGAGCGCAGGGAAGGGCCGTCAGCCAAGGTCATGCAGGAACCCCATAATCAGGCGCAGGCAGTCCTGGCTGCGCGTCACGGGCAGGGCGTGGCCGCCCGTGTCCAGCAGCTCAAGCCGCGAGCCCGGAAGCTGCGCCTGGGCCTCCCGGGCCAGGTCCGGCGGAGCGATGCGGTCGTCCTGGGCGTGGATGAGAAGCGTTCGCGCCGGGCCCTGGCGCAGCTCGGCATCGCGCAGATCCAGGCCGCGCAGATCCAGCAGGTCCCGGCGCAGCCGCGCCAAGCCCTCCGCCGCAGGCTTTTGACAAATCTCGTTCCTGAGGCCGCAGCGTTTGTGGAACCGCGCCAGCACCTCTTCCGGGGCGCTGTCCAGGCGCTGCAGCATGGCGTCCAGCACCTCGGGCGAGGCGCCCGCCATGGCGCCGCCAGCCGTGTCCGGCTGCCGGCAGAAGCGCAGGAAGCCGCTCACGCCCACCAGGCCCCGCCAGGCCGCGCCCATCTCCAGCAGGCGCGCAAACCCCAGGGAATAGCCCACGCCGACCCAGCCGTCGGCATTTTCCGGCAGAGTTCCCGGCAGGCTGTCTGGCAGAAGGTCCGGCTGCAGCATGCGGCGCGGGCCGAAATAACCGGCGTCCAGGACCACCACAGGGGCCGGGCCGAAGGCGCTGGCCAGGTGCCGCCAGATCTCCGGGCCGCAGCCCCAGCCGTGCAGGAGCACCAGGCCGGTCATAGGCTGCGCAGGGCCTCAAGGAGGCGCTGAAGGTCCTGGTCCGAATGCGCGGCGGAGAGCCCAAGGCGCAGGCGCGAAGCCCCCTTTGGCACGGTGGGCGGGCGCACGGCGGCCACGCGGATGCCCTGGGCGGACAGGGCGTCGCGCGCCTGCACCGTGCGCTGCGCCGAGCCCAGGATCACGGGCACGATGTGCGTGGAGGAGGTGCCCGTGTCCAGGCCGGCCTCACGCAGGCCCAGGCGCAGCCGGGCAGCGCGCAGCAGCAGGGCGGAGCGTTCCCTGGTGAGCTCAGGCAGCAGCTCCCAGGCGCGGAGCGCGGCGCCCAGCACCAGGGGCGAGGGCGCTGTGGAGAAGATGAAGCCCCCGGCCTTGTTCACGAGGTAGTCGCGCACCAGGGCCGAGCACGCGACGTACCCGCCGCTGACGCCCAGGGCCTTGCTGAAGGTGCCCATGACCACCGTGCCCGGCGCCAGGTCCACGGCTTCCGCGAGGCCATAGCCCCTGGGGCCGAACACGCCCGTGGCGTGGGCCTCGTCCAGGTACAGGAGCGCGCCGTAGCGCAGGGCCAGGGCCTGCAGCCGGGCCGCGTCGGCCATGTCCCCGTCCATGCCGAACACGGTCTCGGACAGGATGACCCGCGGCCGCCGATCCTCCTGGTGCCTTTCAAGCAGCGCCTGCAGGTGCGCCAGGTCCAGGTGCCGGTAGCGGATCTGCCGCGCTCCGGCCAGGGTGCAGCCCAGGTGCATGCTGGCGTGGTTCAGGCGGTCGGCGAAGACCAGGGGCTCCGCGCCGAGCACGCCTTTGTCCAGCAGGGCCGCGATGCAGGTCGCGTTGGCCTGGTAGCCGGAGGAGAAGACCAGGGCGGCATCCGTGCCCTTGTCCAGGGCGATGCGCGCCTCCAGGGCCTCGTGCAGGGGCGTGTTGCCGGAGAGCAGGCGCGAGCCCGTGGCCCCGGCGCCATGCACGCGTCCGGCCACGGCCGCGGCCTCAACCAGCTCCGGCCTGCGGGCCAGGCCCAGGTAGTCGTTTCCGGAAAAATCAAGGAAATCCGGGGAAGTCTCCGGGGCGGGAAGACGGCGCAAGAGACCGTCCCGCTCAAGAACGGCCAGGGAGTCGGAGTAGCGGCGCAGGAGGTCTGTCATGGCCTGTGTGCTTGAGTTGGGGCGGACCGGAATCTGTGGGGCGGGCCGCCGGTCGGGAGGCCGGGCCTGGCCTACCAGACCATGCGCATGCGCACGCCCTGGCCGGTGATGTGCTCCTTGAGCTGGCGGATGGTGTACTCGCCGTAGTGCACGATGGAGGCGATGAGGGCGGCCGAAGCCTTGCCCTGGGTGAAGGCATCGGCCATGTGCTGGGGGTTGCCCGCCCCGCCCGAGGCGATGACCGGGATGCGCACGCTCTTGGTCACCCTGCGCGTCAGCTCCAGGTCGTAGCCGTCCTTGGTGCCGTCGGCGTCGATGGAGTTGAGGCAGATTTCTCCGGCGCCCAGGGCCTCCCCGGTCTTGGCCCAATCCAGGGCGTCCATGCCGGTGTATTTGCGGCCGCCGTGGATGACCACCTCAAAGCCGGACGGGATGGTCTCGCTCTTGGCCACGCGCTTCACGTCCATGCCCAGCACCACGCACTGGGAGCCGAAGGCCGCGGCGCCCTGGCTGATGATGTCCGGGTTCTTCACCGCGCCGGAGTTCACCGAGACCTTTTCGGCCCCGGCGCAGAGCACGGCGCGCATGTCGGCCAGGGTGTTGATGCCCCCGCCCACGGAAAAGGGGATGAAGATCTGGCTGGCCACGCGCTCCACCACATCCAGGAAGATGCCCCGGCCCTCGGAAGAGGCCGTGATGTCGTAGAAAACGATCTCGTCCGCGCCCTGCTCGTAGTACATGCGCGCGGTTTCCACGGGGTCGCCGATGTCCACGTTTCCCTGGAACTTCACGCCCTTGGTGAGCTTGCCGTTGCGGACGTCCAGGCAGGGTATGATGCGCTTACTGAGCATGTCGGGCCTCCAGGCAATAGGCGTGGAAGTTCTGGAGAAGCCTCAGGCCCGGGGTGCCGCTTTTCTCCGGGTGGAACTGCACGGCCCACAGCCCGGTGCGGCCATGCACGGAGCAGAAGCGCTGTCCGTAGGACGTCTCGCCGATGACGAATTCCGTCCTGGGCGCGGGGTGGTAGCTGTGCACGAAATAGAACTCGGCCTCGGCCGGGATGTCGCGAAACAGCGCGCAGTCCTGCTTGAGATCCACGCGGTTCCAGCCCATGTGCGGCACGCGGATGGGGGTGCCGTCCTCCTCGAGCCAGGCCGGATTGAACAGGCGGCATTCGCCCGGGATCACGGCCAGGGTGCGGGTGTCATTCTCTTCGCAGTAGTCCAGCAGGATCTGGCAGCCCACGCAGATGCCGAGCAGGGGCTTCTCCTGCCAGATGAGGCTCTTCAAGACCTCGTCCAGGCCGCCGGAGGACAGCTCGTCCATGGCCTGGCCGGCCGCGCCCACGCCGGGAAAAATGATCCCGTCCGCAGCGCTCAGCTGGTCCGGGTCCGCAGTGATGCGGTTCTCGATGCCCAGGTGGTCAAGGGCGCGGCGCACACTGGTCTGGTTGCCTGCCTTGTAGTCGAGGATGGCGAGCATCTTTGGCTCCTTGTCGGCGTGTGTTTTCTGCGGCCTAGTCAATTTCCTTGCGGATGACAAGTGCCGGAAGCCGGCCGAGGAGGGCTATTTGGCGAATATGCGCAGGAACAGGTCGCCGCTCACCGGGCCGAGCTTGCGGCCCAGGCCTTTGAGGCGGATGGGGCGTCCGACGACGAAGTCGTGGGGCAGGGTGATCTCCACGGTCTTGGGCTGGCCGCCGAAGCGCACGCTCACCGTGATGCGCAGGGTCTTTCCCGGCCCCAGGCTGTGCGCCGGGAAATACAGCGTCTGCTCGTCGTCCAGCTGGCTGCGCATCCAGGACTTTATGCCGCCCAGGAGGCCCTTGCTCATGTCCAGGTCAAGGGACTTGTCGCCCCACTGGATGTTCAGGCTGCGGCGCTGCGCGCTTCCGCCGGGCTTGTGCTGGGCGGGGTGGGCGCCGCCAGGGCCGTGGCCATGTCCGCGCCCGGAGCCGTAGCCGGGCTGTCCGTGCCCGCGCTTGAGCTGGCTGTAAATGTCCTCGAAGACCTGCTTGGCGAAGGGGTCGGAGAGCAGGTCGCGCAGGACTTCCTCCTCGCGGATGTGGAAGCCCGGACTCCCGGCCTTGCGCTGGGACGTCCTGGCGTCCCTGCGGCCTTCGGCCTGCTGCCTGCCGTAGGCCTTTCCGGCCTTGGCCTGTTCGGCCTTGGACCTCGGGCCCTCATCCGCGCCGGGGCGGGCCTCGGCCCGCGTCCTGGGCTCGTCCCGCACGGTGCGGGAGAGCAGGATGTAGGCCTCGTTCAACTGGCGGAACTGTTCGGCGGCCCTGGGCGAGGGGTTCAGGTCCGGGTGCAGGCGGAAGGCCTGCTGGCGGAAGGCCGCCTTGATGTCGTCCAGGCTTGCCCCGGCCGGAACCTGGAGGATGCGCTGGCAGTCCTGGATGTTCATGGCTTGCGGCGCAGCTTGAGCGCTTCGTTGAGCACCAGGGCGCGGGGCGCTTCCGGTCCAGGCTCGTGCACCAGGCCGTGCTCGTAGAGGTAGGCCACGCCCTCGAGGACAAAAAGCGGGTGCCCGGCCTCGCGGTTGACGCCTGGGCAGTCGGACTGGATCATCTCCCAGCTCAGGGCGTCCACCAGATTGCCCCGGAAAAAGGGCCAGGCCCGGCAGATGTCCGGCCTGCCGGCATGCACGCCGCAGCCCCGCCCCTGGCGGAAAAAGATGCAGAAGCCGTCGGGGCCGGCGCGCAGGCGGATCTTCTCCTGCGCGGACTCCGCAAAGCCCGCCAGCAGGGCCGGGACATCCAGCCCCAGGTGCCGCGCCAGGCGCTCCTGGTCGCGAGCGGTCATGACGATGCCGCCCTCGCCCTGGCAGCAATGCCCGCAGCGCTGGCAGGTGAAGGAAGCCTCAGACATGCGCCAGCCCCCTGGACAGGAGTCTTTGGTGCTCCACCATGAGGCAGCGGTCCTCCACCACAAGCAGCGCCTGGCCGGCCAGGATGCGCCGGGCCTCCGGGCTCACGATGCCGGACTGCATCCAGAAGCAGCGGGGCAGGGGAGACAGGCCCAGGGTCTCCGCGGCGTGGTCCGGGCAGGCGTCGGAAGCGCGGAACAGGTTCACCAGGTCCACGGGCTCGGGGATGTCGCGCAGGGTGGGGTAGGCAGCCAGGCCCCAGACCTCGGCGCGCTTGGGGTGCACGGGAATGACGCGGAAGCCTGCGGCAATGAGGTAGCGGCCCACCTTGTCCACTGGCTGGCCGGGCTTGTCCTTGGCGCCGACCACGGCGATGGTCTTGACCTCGGCCAAGAGGACGGCTAGCTCTTTCTCGCTGTACAGCATGTGCTCCCCTGACCGCCGGGACTCCGGCGCTGGGTCCGGGGCGGCGTATGGCAATGTATCTCATTGTGAAGGGAATGCCTAGACCCCGGGGCGGCGTCCCGAAACCGACAGACCACCGAATCCACAAGGAGCCCCCGCATGTTTGAAGCCCTGGCCGTGATCCCTGCCGAGGAACTCTCAAAGCGACACGAGCGCTGCCGCCGCCTGCTGCGGGAACTGGCGCCCCAGGCGGGCGGGCTGCTGGTCTTCAACCGGCCGCAGGTCTATTACCTCACCGGCACCATGGGCATGGGCTGCGTGTGGCTGCCCCTGGAGGGCGACCCCCTGCTGCTGCTGCGCAAGGGCCTGGGCCGCGCGCTGCTCGAGGCCCCGACCGTCAGGGCCACGGGCTACCGCTCCTACAAGGACCTGCCCGGCCTGGCGGCCGAGGCGGGAGTCCCCTTTCCGGAGGTCGTGGCCGTGGACCAGGGCGGGCTCAGCTGGCAGCTCGGGGAGATGCTGGCCTCGCGCCTGCCCGCGCAGCGCTTCGTGTCCGGCGACCTCGTGCTGGCCATCGCCGAGTCCCTCAAGAGCGAATGGGAGCTTGGCGTCATGCGCCTGTGCGGCGAACGCCACCACATGGCCCTGTACGACATCCTGCCGAGGCTCATCCGGCCGGGCATGAGCGAACGCGAGATCGCGCATCTGGCCTGGGGCGTGTTTTTCGAGCTGGGCCACCAGGGCATCCTGCGCATGTCCTCCTTTGGCGAGGAATGTTTTCTGGGGCACGTGTCCGCGGGAGATTCGGGCAACTATCCGAGCAGCTTCAACGGGCCCCTCGGCCTGCGCGGGGAGCACCCGGCCGCGCCGCTCATGGGCTATGCGGGAAAGCTTTGGCAGCCGGGCAGCCCCCTGGCCCTGGACATCGGCTTCATGCTTGAGGGCTACCATACGGACAAGACCCAGGTGTACTGGGGGGGCAAGGCCGGGAGCATCCCGGCGGAGGTCCAGGCCGCCCATTCCTTCTGCATCGACGTGCAGGCCTGGCTGGCCGAGAACCTGAAGCCCGGCGCCCTGGTGAGCGAGTTGCATGCCCATTGCTTGGACTGGGCCCTCAAGGCGGGCTATGGCGAGGGCTTCATGGGCCTGGGCGAGAACAAGGTGCCCTTCCTGGGGCATGGCATCGGCCTGGCCATCGACGGCTGGCCGGCCATCGCCAAGGGCTTCGACCGGCCGGTGGAGAAGGGCATGACCTTCGCCCTGGAGCCCAAGCACGGCATCCCCGGCCTGGGCATGGTGGGGGTGGAGAACACCTTTGAGGTCACGGATGCCGGGGCGGTGTGCCTCACCGGCCAGCGCTACGACATGCCCTGCGTGGAGTAGTCCTCAGGACGAGGCGATCATCTGCAGCTGCGGGCCTTGCAGCAGCCAGCGCAGGCTGCCGGAGCGGCTGCCCAGGCTGGTGGTGCTGACGGCCAGGAGCGCGCCCCCGTCCAGGGCCAGGGTGAGCCTGGGGCCGCTGGTGAGCAGGTGCGAGGCCAGGTCGCCCAGCAGGGGCAGCTCGCCGCAGAGGAAGACGGACTGGTAGCGCTCGCAGACGCGCAGCTGCTCCAGGCAGAGCTTCAGGCTGACGCCCGAATCCAGGCCGCCGAAGGTCGTGACGCTGGCCGCGGCGTAGCCCAGGCCCTCGGCCACGATGCGCGAGGTCTGGACAGCGGCGTTGCGCGGGCTGGTGAGCAGGGCGTCGAACCACAGGCCCATGACGCGCATGGCCTGCGCCGTGGTGGCCACATGGCTCTGGCCCACGGGGCTCAAAGGCTGGTTGGCGTTGACCTCCTGGGGCAGGCATGCGCCGTGTTGCATCAGGTACAGGTTCATTGCTCCCTCCAGCTTGGGTTCGCACCGTACGCATCTCCTAGCCCAAGGGGGGCAAGGCCGCAAGCTCCATGATGGAACATCCTTGCCAGTTTGCCGAGGGCAGGGTAGGGTCTGTTCATGTTTCCTCTCAACATGCTTCACCTTTGTCCCGACGCGGCGGAGCGTCCCCTTGCGCGCCCGGGCCGGCAGGCCCGCAGGTGCGCCGCAAGCCCCACCCTGCGCGCCTGCGCCGCAGCAAAGCTGCTGCGGGCCTGTTTCGTTCTGGCCCTGCTGCTGCCCTTTCTCCATGCCTTTGCTTTGCCGGCCTGCGCCGAGCCCATCCGCGTCTCCGCTTCCGCCGATGCCGGGGCCGACCCTGTGCTGGGGCGGCAGCAGGCCCAGGAGCGCGCCTTTCTCGAGGCCGTGTGTCAGACCGCCCAGCGCCTTGTGCCCGCGCCCTTGCCGGAGTCCAGGGCCGCGCTTTTGCGGCGGCACCTGGCTCCAAGGGCCGCGAATCTTGTCCAGAGCTTCCAGGAGGTCGCCGCGCCCAGGCCGGCGGTGGCAGCAGCTCCGGTCCCGGCCCAGGCAGGACCTCTGACCCTGGACGTGGACGTGGAGGTGCATCGGGCGGCGCTGAACGGCCTGCTGCTGCGCCTTGGGCTCCTGGCCGGGCCCGCGCGTCCGCGCGTCTTCGCCCTGCGCCTGGGCAACGGCGTGGCCGAGAAGGATGTGCAGGCCTTGGGCGATCTGCTGGCGCTGCAGGACCTGACGCGAGCGGCCCAGGCCCCGGTGCAGGTGAGCCTGGAGCGGCTGCCGCAGGGCTACCTCAAGGCCGTGCTGCGTCAGGATTCAAAGGCCTTTGTGGCCGATGGCCAGGATCTGGGCCTTGTCTGGCAGGATGTCTGGGGGCAGTATTTCTCCTCCGCGGAGCAGTTGCCCGGCGCCGGGACGGTGTTCTTCGCCGTGTCGGGCTTTGCCGTGAGCGAGGGGGCGCTGGAGTTCACCAGGGTCCTTGCGGCCTGGGACGACTGCCTGCGCGAGGTGCAGCTCCATGCGCTGGACGTCTGGCCCGGGAACAGCGCGGCGCGCTGGTCGGCCCGGGTGACGAACCCGGACCGCCTGAACGCGCGTTTTCAGGACTACCTGCCCAGCCGTAAGCTTACGGTTGCGCGCTAGGGGCAAGGGCAGGCCGACATGAGCAGCGCAACCCTCCGCGAGAACAACTGGACCATCCCGAACATGCTGACGGTGTCGCGCATCCTCATGACGCCGGGCATCGTCATGGCCTTTGCGGACCGCCGCTTCGACGTCGCCTGGGTGCTCTTCGCCCTGGCCGGGCTCACCGACGCCCTGGACGGGGCCCTGGCGCGCATCCTGAAGCAGCGGTCGAATTTCGGGGCCATGCTCGACCCCCTGGCGGACAAGATCCTGTTGGACACGTCCTTCACCTGCCTGGCCATGCAGGATTGGATTCCCATCTGGCTGGCCGTGCTGGTGGTCAGCCGCGACGTGTTCATCGTGGGCGGGCTGGCGCTCCTGCAGTATTCCGGGGTGGATGTGCGGCGCGGCATCAGGCCGGTCTGGTTCAGCAAGTGCGCCACCCTGGCCCAGATCCTGCTCGTGCTGCTGATCATGGTCGAGCACAGCCTGCCCGTGGCCTACCCAGGGCTGCGCCTGGGGCTGGTGGGGGCCGTGGCCCTGCTCACCACGGCGTCCGGGGTGTACTATGTGAACCTGGGCTTCCGGCTGGCCCCGAACAACGGCAACGGCGCGCAGAACAACTAGCCGCAGCCGGTGTCCCTCCCTACTGGCGCGGCGGCTCCGGGCCGTCTTTCCCCGGCTTCTTTCTGGGCGTGATGTCCACCTCGTCCGGCTCGCTCATGGAACGCCTGAAGTTCCGGACGGTCCGGCCCAGGCCCTCGCCGAGTTCCGGCAGCTTGTTCTTGCCGGTGAAGATGAGCACGACAATGATGAGAATAAGAACGCCTGTGATTCCGCCCATGTGGCACCTCGCTACGGGGGGGACTCTACGCGCGCCGGCTGGCCGGGTCAATGCGCCAGCGCGGCTTTACAAGGCGCTTGCCGCGGCATAAAGATGCGCGCGGAGGCTGTACATGGGTGATGCGACGCGCGGGGAGCTGGTCCGCTTTCCGGCTGTGGGCTGCCGGTTCTTCCAGCTGGGCCGCTGCCTGTACGAGGAGCGCTTGAATCCGGGCTACCATGCGGACTGGCGCTGCGTGGTGCTGGCGCGCTGGGAGGCGGTGTACGACGATTTCCTGGACCGGGCCGAGAACTTCGGCCTGACGGAGACGGAACTCGGCGTCCTGTGGGGCAAGCGCTTCGAGCGTCTGGCCGAGGAGTCCGTGCCCTGCCCGGATGTGCGCGCCGCTGACGTGGACTCCATGCCGGAATGCCGCCACCTTCTGGAGGATGTCTGCCTGCTGCGCCTGCCCGTGTGCGCCGGACAGTGTGAACGCTTTCGCCTGCGCGAGAACCCTTAAGAGATTCTGGAGTCCACGATGCCGCTCTACTTCCCGCACCTGCACCCGGAACTGCTGCCCGACGAGCTGCGCCAGGCCCTGCCCGAGGATTTGCGCTTCCTTGATCCCGGGCTGGCCCTGCCGGACAGTTCGAGCCATTTCCTGCCGGACAGCGCGCCCTTTGACCGCTCCACGGCCAAGGCCATCCTGGCCGACACCCTGCGTTTCGGCGAATCCGTGGGCGCCCCGCGCGACATCGCCGTGCATGGCCTGCTGCAGCAGGCCCAGTCCCTTTCGCCCGAGAGCGGGCGGCAGGTGCTGGCGGATGTGGAGAACAGCCTGGTCGGTGCGGCGGCGCAGCCGGACGCAAGGCCGGAGCCGGCGCTCGAGGCCCGGCAGCAGTCCCAGACCCTGTTGCTGCTGGCCTGGAACCTGGAGGAGCGCATGCTGGATCTGCGCCACATCGACGCCGGGCTGCGCTCGTCCTGGCAGCGCCTGGGCGAGAGCCTGGATCCGCTCGGGGCCGCGGACGGTGCTGGGCCGGCTTCGGCGGCCGGCGTGGATGCGGAGGACGAGTCCGATGCGGACGCCCTGGCCCTGGGAAGGATGCTTGCGGGCATGAACCCGCCGGATGCCTTTGCGGAATCCCTGCCCTGGCGGCGCATCTTGGAGGCCTTCGCGGTCCTGGCCCCGGGACTGGATCTGGTGACTGCGGATGCGTCCATCGTTGCGGCCCTGCGCGAGGCCGGCCTGCCGGAGATCCGGGGCGCCTTTGAGGCCCCGGCCTGGAGGCTGGCCGGCCATGACCGCTGCCCGGCCGGCAAGCCCTGGCTGGAGGTCCTGGTGCGCCTGGGCGGCGTCCAGGCCCGGCAGGGAGCCGCGTAGCCTGTGCCTGTGCTCGATCAGGACCTGGATGCCTCTGCCCTGCGCCGGTTCCGCGGGTTCATCTTTGACTGCGACGGCGTTCTCATCGACTCCTTTGTGGCCAACGTCGCCTACTACAACATGTTCCGCTCGCGCTTCGGCCTGCCGCCCATGGGCCCTGAAGACGAGATGTACACGCACACGCAGAACGTCTTCAACTCCATCCAGCGCATCGTTCCCCCGGAGCATTATGAAGCGGCCATGGAGTATCGCAAGCTCCTGAACTACCGCGACATACTGCCCCATCTGCGTCGTGAGCCGGGGATCCTCGGCCTGCTTTCCTGGCTGCGCGCCGCGCGCTTTTTTCTGGGCGTGAACACCAACCGCACCGATACCACGGACATGGTCTTCGAGGCCTTGGACCTCAACGGCTATTTCCAGCCGGTGATGACCGCGGGCATCGCCCCCAGGCCCAAGCCCGACCCCGGCGGCATGCACGCCATCCTGAACGACTGGGGCCTGAGCGCCGCGGAGGTGGTCTTCATCGGCGATTCGGACGTGGACGAGCAGACCGCCCTGAACGCGGGGGTGAGCTTTTGGGCCTACAAGAACCCGGCCCTTGCGGCGGAGCTGCACGTGCCTGACTTCGAGACCCTGCTCCTGGCCCTGCGCCGCGCCTGGCCGGAGCTCTCCACGGGTCTGCAGGGGGCTTGATTCTTGGCTCCCGCTGTGCCAAAACAGGAGCACACAGAGGGTTGCCCGGCTTTTACGGGCCCCTGACCAGCGGAGGCTCAATGTCCTATCTCATGATCATTCTTGTGAAGCTGGTGCAACTGGTCTCTTCCCTGCTCACCCTGTATATGTGGGTGGTCATCATTTCGGCCGTGCTGAGCTGGGTGAACCCGGACCCGTACAACCCCATCGTCCGCTTTCTGCGCAGCATCACGGACCCGGTCTATGCGCGCATCCGCCGCGCCCTGCCCTTTGTCGTCGTCGGCGGCATGGACCTCTCCCCTGTTGTGGTCATCGTGGCGGTCCAGATCCTGGGCGCGCTTCTGGACAAGCTGGTCTTCGACATGGGCATGTCCATGCGGGTCCTTGGCGGGTAGAGACGCAGGGCTGGCGCGTTGCTCTGCAGGGTGGGGTGAATCCGTGACCATATCCAAGATCGATCTGCTCAATCGCAAGTTCTCCAAGCGTCTGTGGGGCTATGCGCCCGAGGAAGTCGACCAGCTCATGGGCGAGGTGGCCGAGATGCTCGGCGCCGTGGCCGAGGAGCGCAAGACCCTCATCAAGAAGGTCAAGCGCATGGAGGGCTCGGTGGACGAGTTCCGCCAGCGCGACGAGACCCTGCGCGACACCCTCATGAGCACCCAGCGCATGGTGGACGACATCAAGGGCGGCGCCCAGCGCGAGGCGCACCTCATCCTTGATGAGGCCCGGGCCAAGGCCGAGGGCATGGTCCAGCAGGGGCACAACCGCCTGGCCCAGCTCTACGAGGACATCGAAAACCTGAAACGCCAGCGCAGCCAGTTCGAGATCCAGCTGCGCGGGCTTTTGGAGACGCATCTGCGCATCATCGACTCCGAGGACCCGGCCGTCTCGAGGCTGGAGTCCCTGGAGTCCAAGCTCAAGTATTTGCGCAAGGCGGAGTGATCTTTGACGGGAGTGCAGCCGCCTGTCTTCATCCGCCAGGCGGGAAGCGGGGAGTGGCGCATCCGGGTGCACGTGCAGCCCGGGGCCAAGCGCGATGAGCTGGCCGGACTGTATCAGGACCGCCTGAAGGTGCGGCTCTCGGCCCCGGCGGTGGACAACAGGGCCAACGCGGCCCTGGTGGATTTCATGGCGGACCGGCTGGGCCTCAAGCGCAGCCAGGTGAGCCTGGCCTCTGGACTGAGCTCCCGCAGCAAGACCCTGCGGGTCCTGTCCGAGACCGAACCGGATTGGTCCAAGGTCATCTGACGGCAATGACGAAGTCTAACTATCTCCAACACAAGGAGTCGAACATGGAAGGCAAAGACCGCGACCTGATTGAGACCTTCGCCAGCCAGGATATCGAAGTGCGCGCCCTGTGGCAGCAGCACCTGGATTACGAGAAGATGATCGTCAAGCTAGAAGGCAAGCCGTTCCTAAGCCCTGTGGTCGAACAGGAAATCAAGGAATTGAAGAAGAAGAAGCTTGCCGGTAAGACGAAGCTGCAAGCCTTGTTGGATAAATATCGTCAACAGGAGGCGTAGTTCTATGGAGCTCACTGGAGCTCAAATCCTTCTCGAGTGTCTGAAGCGGGAAGGCGTGGAGGTGATTTTCGGTTTCCCTGGCGGAGCCGTCATTGATATCTACAATGAACTGCCCAACACCTCGCTCAGGCACATTCTTGTGCGCCATGAGCAGGCAGCGATACACGCGGCAGACGGCTTTGCCCGCGCCTCGGGCAAGGTCGGCTGTTGTCTTGTGACCAGCGGCCCCGGCGCCACCAACACCGTCACCGGCATCGCCACCGCGTACATGGACTCCATCCCGGTGGTCATCCTGACCGGGCAGGTGCCCACGCCGCTCATCGGCAACGACGCCTTCCAGGAAGTGGACATCGTCGGCATCACCCGGCCCTGCACAAAGCACAACTACCTGGTGAAGGACGTGCGCGATCTGGCGCATGTCATCCGTCAGGCCTTCTACCTCGCGCGTTCCGGGCGCCCGGGGCCGGTCCTGGTGGACCTGCCCAAGGACGTCATGCAGGTCAAGACCAAGTTCGTCTGGCCCGAGGACGTCAAGATGCGCAGCTACAACCCCAACGTGAAGCCCCACGCCGGGCAGATCAAGAAGGTCGCCCAGCTCATCCGCGACGCCGAGCGCCCCATCATCTATGCCGGCGGCGGCGTCATCACCAGCCAGGGGCACGAGGCCCTGACCTGGCTCGCCCAGAACCTGCACATCCCGGTGACGGCCACCCTCATGGGTCTGGGCTGCTTCCCCGGCAAGGACAGGCTCTGGCTCGGCATGCTCGGCATGCACGGCACTTACGCCGCCAACATGGCCGTCAACAACGCCGACCTTGTGCTGGCCGTTGGAGCGCGCTTCGACGACCGCGTCACCGGCAAGGTCAGTACCTTTGCGCCCATGGCCAAACTGGTGCACATCGACATCGATCCCACCAGCATCCAGAAAAACGTGAGTGTTCACGTACCGCTGGTGTCCGACTGCCGCCTGGCCCTGGAGGCCCTGAAGGAGGAACTCACCCCCTCGCTCGCCGAGTACGACTTCGAGACCGGGCATTTGCCCTGGGTCTCCAAGGTGCGGGCCTGGGCCAAGGAGCATCCGCTGAGCTACCAGCCAAGCGAAACCACCATCAAGCCCCAGTCTGTGGTTGAGAAGCTCCACGAGCTCACCCGCGGCGAGGCGGTCATCTGCACCGAAGTGGGCCAGCACCAGATGTGGGCGGCCCAGTTCTATACGTTCAACGAACCCAACTGCTTCCTGTCCTCCGGCGGACTGGGCACCATGGGCTACGGCTTCCCGGCGGCCATCGGCGCGCAGTTCGCCCGGCCCGACAAGATGGTCATCGATATCGCGGGCGACGGCTCCATCCAGATGAACATCCAGGAGCTGGCCACAAGCGTCTGCAACAACCTTGGCGTCAAGATCGTCATCCTGAACAACGGCTACCTGGGCATGGTGCGCCAGTGGCAGGAGCTCTTCTACAAGAAGAACTACTGCTCCACCTGCATGGACGCCCAGCCGGACTTCGTGAAGCTGGCCGAGGCCTATGGCGCCAAGGGCTTCCGCATCTCGGACCCGAAGGACTTGGAGCGCGTTCTGAAGCAGGCTCTCGACACGCCGGGCACGGTCATCGTGGACGTGCGCGTGGAGCGCGAGGAGAACGTGTATCCCATGGTCCCGGCCGGGGCCTCCCTCACCGACATGCTGCTTGTGTAGGAGGCGGATCATGCGACATATCCTGTCTGTCATTGTGGAAAACGAGCCGGGCGTGCTGTCCCGCGTGGCCGGTCTGTTCAGCGGCCGCGGCTTCAATATCGAATCCCTCAACGTGGGCCCGACCCTGGACCCTGGCGTGTCCGTCATGACAATCGCCACCGAGGGCGACGAGCAGATCATCGAGCAGATCGTCAAGCAGCTGCGCAAGCTCATCACCGTCATCAAGGTGGTGGATCTTACGGACCTGAAAAGCGTGCTGCGCGAGCTGTTGCTCTTGAAAGTCAACGCCAACGACACCAACCGTGCCGAGATCCTGCGCATCGTGGACATCTTCCGGTGCAAGGTGGTGGACGTGAGCATTGACGAGCTCACCATCGAGGCCACGGGCAATCACGAGAAGATCAACGCCATCCTGGGCCTCTTGACCCGCTTCGGCGTCAAGGAGATTTCGCGCTCGGGCATGGTGGCCATGAAGCGCTCATTGCAGGTCTGAATACAGCGAAAAATCGCCGGACACATGTCCGGCGAATCAAAAAGGGAGATGAAATGAAAGTTTATTATGACAAGGATGCCGATCTGGGGCTGCTGAAGGACAAGACCGTGGTCATCATCGGCTACGGCAGCCAGGGACACGCCCACGCCCAGAACCTTCGCGATTCCGGGGTCAAGGTCATCGTCGGGCAGCGCCCGGCCGGCCCCAACTGGCAGCTGGCCAAGGAGCACGGCTTTGAGCCCGTGAGCGCCGCCGAGGCCGCCGAACGCGCCGATCTCATCATGATCCTGGCCCAGGACCAGTTGCAGAAGATCATCTACGACACCGAGGTCAAGTCAAGCCTGACCGCCGGCAAGGCCCTGGCCTTTGGTCACGGCTTCAACATCCACTTCGGCCAGATCAGGCCGCCCGCCGATGTGGACGTCATCATGATCGCGCCCAAGGGCCCCGGCCACATGGTGCGCCGCACCTACACCGAGGGCGGAGCCGTGCCCGCCCTGGTGGCCGTGCACCAGAACGCCACGGGCAATGCCCTGAACGTGGCCCTGGCCTACGCCAAGGGCATCGGCTCCACCCGCTCCGGCGTCATTGAGACCAATTTCCGCGAGGAGACCGAGACCGACCTCTTCGGCGAGCAGGCAGTGCTCTGCGGCGGCTGCACCGCCCTCATCCAGGCCGGGTTCGAGACCCTGGTCGAGGCGGGGTACCAGCCGGAGATGGCCTACTTCGAGTGCCTGCACGAGATGAAGCTCATCGTGGACCTCCTGTACGAGGGCGGCATGGCCAAGATGCGCCACTCCATCAGCGATACCGCCGAGTACGGCGACTTCACCCGCGGCCCCCGCATCGTCACTGCGGAGACCAAGAAGGAGATGAAGAAGATCCTGACGGAAATCCAGAACGGCAATTTCGCCAAGGAATTCATTCTGGAGAACCAGGCCGGACAGCCGCACATGCACGCCGTCCGCCGCATCGCCTCCGAGCACCCCATTGAGGTCGTCGGCGCAAAGCTCCGGTCCATGATGAGCTGGCTCAAGAAATAGCTCACTGCACATGTTCTGTAGCGGGGCTGTCCGAAAGGGCAGCCTCTTTTTTTCTCTTCCAAGTCCGCAGCAGACTCTATTGCCGGTGCAATTCGGAAACAGTTTCGCAGAAGCCCATGTGCATACATTTCTTTTGCAAGCGTATTGACGCGACGTTATGCCGGTGGTAATTCAGGCGTCAATGCATCCCAGTCCATTGTATTTGGTTGTCCCTGGACATATGCTCTGTCAAACAGAAGGAGAAGCTGATGGATGACTATTTGAGAGAAGCCCTGGAAATAGTTAAGGCGCAAGCCACTGTGCGGACTATGACTGATGAGGAGATTCTCTCCATGGTCAAGAAGCTGGTGCGCGGGCTCCAGGCCCTTTCCGGAGAATCTTCTTTGCCGGAAGTTGAAGAGGAAGCCGCCGTTGACCCTGCAAAGTGCGTGCGCGAGAAAAGCATCACCTGCTGTGTTTGCAGCAAATCATTTAAGATCATTACGAAAAAGCACCTTTCCGGCCACGGCCTGACCACGGCGGAATATCGTGAGAAGTTCGGCTACAAGAAGGGCCTGCCTTTGGTGTGCAAGTCGCTGCAGCGCGACCGCCGCAAGAAGATGAAGGAAATGGAGCTCTGGAAAAAGCGCGGCAAGAACAAGTAGGCGCTCGGAGAAGCAGGGGCGGGGTGAGGTTTACCTCCCCCGCCTTTTTCATTGGGCGCTTGTGCGGGAAAGCGGCAGGGTGGGCAGTCGCGCGCTGCTGAACGCATGTGTCCTCGCCTGGGCTGGGCATCAATCCGGGCGCCAACGGGCTTGGATCCGGGTAGGGGCGAGCCTGTTGCTGCGTGCAGCACCTGCACGCTCCCAGTCCGCTGTGGCCCGAGAACACCGGGTTGCCTGACGTTTCTCGACGGGTGAAGGTGCCTGCCAGTAACTTCTGCCTGCCAACAGCCGGTCAGGGGGCTCCTCTCCGCCGCCTGCCAAAAGAAGGGCCGCCCCCGAAGGGGCGGCCCTGTGCGTTTGAGGCTGGTGGCCGCGGCCTAGCGGATGAACAGCATCTCCTGGTAGCTGGGCAGGGACCAGAGGTCGTCGGCCACCACGGCTTCCAGGGCGTCGGCGTGGCTGCGGACCTCGTTCATGCCGGGCAGGACCTTGTCGCAGAGGTACTTGGCCTCGGCATGGGTGCTCTTGGCCTCGTGCGCCAGGAGCTTCTCCAGCTTGGCCACGGAGGCCTGCAGGGAGCGCAGCTTGGCGGTCACGTCCTCCAGGGCGCCCATCTTGAAGTCGTGGCCCACGGCCTTCAGGTTGGCGCAGGCTGCGGCCAGTTCGCTCTGGTAGCGCATGGCGGCCGGGAAGATGATGGTGCTGGCCATGCGCACCACAAGATTGGCCTCGGTCTTGAGGGTCTTGGCGTACATCTCCAGGTAGATCTCTTCGCGGCTCTTGAGCTCGGCCTCGGAGAGGACGCCGTACTTGGTGAACAGGTCCACCACGGGCTTGGTGGTCAGCACGGGCAGGGCCTCGGGAGTGGTCTTCAGGTTCGGCAGGCCGCGCTTGGCGGCCTCCTTGTGCCAGGCGTCGGAATAGCCGTCGCCGTTGAAGACGATGGCGTCGTGCTCCTTGACGATCTTCTGGAGCAGGGTCTGCACGGCGGCGTTGAGCTTCTTGGGATCGCCCTTGGTGGCTTTCTCCAGCTCCGTGGCCATGTAGTCCAGGGACTCGGCCATCATGGTGTTCAGGGCCACCAGGGAGCCCGCGATGGACTGCGCAGAGCCCACGGCGCGGAATTCGAAGCGGTTGCCGGTGAAGGCGAAGGGGCTGGTGCGGTTGCGGTCGCCCGGATCCATGGGCAGGGGGGGCAGGGTGTCCACGCCGATGTTCATGACGCCCTTGGTCTTGGAGGAGTTCGCCTTGCCCTTCTTGATCTGCTCGAAGACGTCGGTCAACTGCTCGCCCAGGTACATGGACATGATGGCCGGGGGAGCCTCGTTGGCGCCCAGGCGGTGGTCGTTTGAAGCCGTGGCCACGGTGGCGCGCAGCATGGCGCCGTATTTGTGCAGGGCGCGGATGGTGGCGGCGCAGAAGACGAGGAACTGGGCGTTGTCGTGCGGGGTTGCGCCCGGATCGAACAGGCAGCCGAGCTCGGCGTTGCCGATGGAGTAGTTGAGGTGCTTGCCCGAGCCGTTGATGCCGGCAAAGGGCTTCTCGTGCAACAGGCAGACCATGCCGTAGCGCTTGGCCACGCTGCGCAGGGTGGTCATGACCAGCTGGTTGTGGTCCGTGGCCAGGTTGCCGGCCTCATAGATGGGCGCGATCTCGAACTGGCTGGGCGCCACCTCGTTGTGACGGGTCTTCACCGGCACGCCGAGCTTGAACAGTTCGCGCTCGACCTCCATCATGAAGGAGAGCACGCGGCGGGGCACCACGCCAAAGTACTGGTCCTCGAACTCCTGGCCCTTGGCGGATTTGGCTCCGAAAAGGGTGCGGCCGGCGATGAGCAGGTCGGGGCGGGAGAAGACGAAGTTGCGGTCGATGAGGAAGTATTCCTGCTCCGGTCCCGCATAGGACACGATGGGCAGCTTGGTCTCCACGCCGAAGAGGGACAGGATGCGCTTGGCCTGCTTGTTTAGGGCCTGGTTGGAGCGCAACAGCGGGGTCTTCTTGTCCAGGGCCTCGCCGGTCCAGGACAGGAAGGCGGTGGGGATGCACAGGAAGGTTCCGTTGGGGTTCTCCAGGATGTAGGCCGGGCTGGTCACGTCCCAGGCGGTGTAGCCTCTCGCCTCGAAGGTGGAGCGCAGGCCGCCGGAGGGGAAGCTGGAGGCGTCGGGTTCGCCCTGGATGAGCATCTTGCCGCTGAACTCGGCCAGGGCGCCGCCCTTGCCGTCCGGCACGAGGAAGGCGTCGTGCTTCTCCGCGGTCATGCCCGTGAGCGGGTAGAACACGTGCGTGAAGTGGGTGGCGCCCTTCTCGATGGCCCATTCCTTCATGGTGTTGGCCACCACGTCGGAGATGGACGCGTCGAGCTTCTGGCCCAGCTCGATGGTCTTCTGCAGGGACTTGTAGATCTCCTTGGGCAGACGCTCCTTCATGGCCTTGTCGTTGAAGACGTTGCACCCGAAAATGTCGGTGGGCTTGGTGTCGTGGAAGTTCAGGGGAGCGTGCGCCGGTTTGTAATTGATCACCGCCGAGATGGCATTGAGACGTGCCTGGATTCCGCTCATGGTGTCTGGCTCCTGTAAGTCTGGCGTTAGGTGTTGCTTGACAGGAATGTCGAATTCTTCCTGCGTCCGGTGCGGGCCTGCTGAAGCGCGCTGGCGGGTTCAACCGTCTTGCCTGAATGAACCTCGGCCGCTGTGGACCGGGGATCCCCGCTTCTGCCCAGAGGGTTCTGCCATCGTAAGATCAAGAATCGGGCCAAAAAGAAAACATGTGTGATTCATGGCTGTTGCCATGTAGACACCCGTCGGAGGCTCGAGGAATGCTACAAAATTGTAAATGCGACCATGTGGGCAGCCAGCGCGTGTGACAAATTTGTGTGAACCGGAATTGGGAAGGATCTGCCTGCTGGCCGGCGCACCGCACCCTTGGCAGCGGGGGAGCGCAGGGCTAGCGGATGCCCTGCCGGTTCAGGTAGGTTCCGAGCTGCCTGTCCTCGGTCAGGATGTGCGTCAGCACGCTGTCCTTGAGGAAGATGCCGATCTCCTTCTTGAGCGGTTTGTGGCTGGCCGCGTAGTCTGCGGAAAAATCCTTCAGCGTCTTGAGGATGGCCTCGTGCTTGTTGCGGTGCGCCTCAAAGCCCGGGTAACCGCATTTGAGCATGAACTCAAGCTCTGTCTGGAAGTGCTCCTCGGACAGGGCCAGCATCCTGGAGAAGAGCTGGGCCGGAGCAGAGCTCTTCTGGCCGTCGAACAGGGCCGAGTAGAGCTCCCTGGCCAGCAGGAAGATCTCCTGATGCTGCCCGTCGATGCTGGCGATGTGGACGGAGTATTCCTCAAGCCACTGGAAGTGCGCCCCATCGTCCGTGCCGGCGACGATCATCCCCAGCCGCCTCTCGTACTGCTCCAGCAACTTCCAGCGCACGATGGGGATGTCCGCCAGGATCTCGCCGGGGATGGAGTAGATGCAGGTGTCCTTGGCGGCCCTGGCCCTGAACAGGTTGGGGGTGTCGAAGAGCACAGTGCTTTCGTTGAAGAATTCCCCCGGGCCGAGGGATTCGATGACCTTTCCGCCCAGGAGCAGGTCAACCTTGCCGGACTTGACCAGATACAGCCTGGGTTCGCTGGTCGGCGCCAGCGGCTCCGCGTCGCTGAAGTTCTCGCAGGAGATGGCCCCGGCGATGTCGTTCTGCAGGGTGCAGGTCAGGCCGTCCCCGAATAGGTGGCTTGTGTACAGAAAGCTGCGGATGTCCTGCAGGCGCAGCATCTCGTCCAGCAGGCCGTTGTTTTTGACGAACACGGAGTACAGGTCCACGGGGATGCACAGGGCCTGGACAAAGTTCGCGGCCCGGTAGGTCTCGCGCGAGGCCTTCCCCGTGAGGGCTGTGTACTCGCCCATGAGGCCGCCGGTGGACAGCGTGCTGTACACGCCGGTGCGCGTGCGGATGACGTCGACCTGTCCGGTGAGGATGAGGTGCACGTTTTCGGCCTTGTGCCCGGCCTTGAGGATCAAGGATTCAGGATTGATCTTCACCACTTGGCAGTTGAGCAGGATCCGCAGCTTGCCGCCGGCAACGGTGGGGAAGTAGGAGTTCAGGTAGTGGTAGGCGTAGGAGCGCACATAGTCCTGGTGCGCGGGGATGAGCACGTCCACCATGCCGAAGGGCGCGCCGGAGCCGATCTCCTTCTGCCTGTAAGTGAGCGGCAGGGAGGTGTGCGAAAGGATGATCTTTCCGGATTTGTCGCGCGCAAAGTCCTCGGCGTCGCCGTGGATCATGCCGCCGCCGATGTCCAGCTTCTTCAGGTCCACGGGCTCCAGGTAGCTGGCGCTGACCTCGTCGAAGAGACCTTGCGACAGCCCCGGCGCGTCCGCGTCGGCGGTGATCATGGTCTTGAGAAGCTTCAGGCTGGCGATGTCGGCGAAATGGGCATAGGTGCGGTAGCCTTTGCGGTCCAGGGTGCGGAAGAACATGACGGTGGTCTCCACCGGGTGCGGCGAGAACACGGGCTTCACTTCCAGGGTGTCGATGTCGTTCCAGACCCCGAGTTCCAGGTCATGGAACTGGAAGTAGTGGTCGAATTCCGCCTCGCTGGTCATGGACAGGGCGGCAAGCTTCTTCATCACCGAGTCGCGGACGAATCTCGTGGCGTAGTAGGGGATGCGGTGGTCGGCGCGCATGAGCGCGGGCAGGCCGCAGAAATGGTCATCGTGGGCATGGGTGTGGAAGATGCCGGAAATCTCGTTGACGCTGATGCCCAGCGCCTTCAGGCTGTGCAGGATGCTCGGCCCGGCGTCGATGAGGTAGACCTTGCCCTGGAAGATGATGATGCTGGCCATGGCCGGGCGGTTGGGATCCCAGCCATCGCCCTCCCCGCTGTGCAGCACGGCGAAGAAGTCGCGCTTGATGTGGTGGAAGTCCAGGACATAGGAGGGCTGGTAGAGGGACTTGTCCGAACGGTTCAGGTCCACCCGGACGGACTCCTTGCCGTAGGAGATTTCAAACACATTGACGTTGAGGCGCTTGATGAAGACCTTGTTGCGGATCTCCTGGGGGTCGCCTTCCACAACCACAAGGTCCAGGTATTCCTCCATGCGCCGGATCTTGCCGAAGGCGAACTTGAGCTTCAGGCGCATCCAGTCCTTGGCCACTGGTTCCGGAACCCCGGAGCGAATCAGCTCCTCTTCGGAGACAAGGCCGTAGTTGCCGCGGTAGATGTATTCCATCTGCGCTTCGACCTGCTTGCGCGAGCCGATGAGCGCGGGCTTGATGCCGGTGTTGTTGGGGTGCCCGGGGATGATCCGGCCCTGGCGGTAGAACATCTGGAGGATGGGGAATTCGGAGAGGTTGGCGAAACGGCCGTGCTGGAGAAGCACGTCGGAGAGCAGGATGGCGTTGGGCCCGGTCTCAAAGGTGACGCCGTTGATCTCCTTGCTCTGGATCAGGCCGCGCTTCATGAGATGCTTGACGCTGTCCGCCGGGCAGCCGCAGAGGATGTGCACGTCGGCGCCGGGAATGCTGATGTAGAAGATGCCTTCGGTCACCTTGATCTTGCTGATCTGCTTCATGCATTCCCCAGGGCGCTCAGGGTTTGGCTGCTCAGGGCGCGGAGTACCCCTGGTGCGTTGGCGCCTGCCAATGATTGTGTTCGAATGATAATTCTTCTTATCCAATTGCCAGTCTCATGTCCACAGGGGGGGCTGGCGCAAGAGGAATGCTTCGGAGGGTTGGCAGATATATGGTGGGGCTTTCTCCGCAGGTCTTGTGGCATGACCGGCCTGCCCCTTTTCGGTCCAGCTGGAACTTGAGAAATTGGCCACCAGAGGAGCAGGGGGTGCCATGAGGAGGGGGGCATACTCCGAGGAGTTGATGGCTTGCCTCTTGCGTGAGGCCGACCGCGGGCCGGCGTCCCAGGTCGCCAAGAAGCACGTCCTGCACATTCCGGTCGGATACCCATTATTTCCTTATAATTGAAGGAGATTTCAGCATGTCCTCTTGCTGTCTAGGGGGGGGCAGCTGTGACTGCGGCCTTGGCGGCAGCCTGCGCTTGTCTGCGCTGGCAGGCATGCACACTGGGCGCAACGCCTGCCAAGTGAAATCAGCCGCTTTCGTGCGCGTCGGGCTCAGCCATTCGCCACGCGTTTCGTTGCCTGCCACAGCCGTGTCCAGCCTCCGCTCCGGACATTCTCCGCTTCCCCGGCGCCCGGTCCTCTCCTGCGCCGTCGAGCGGCCGTCCACCAGCCTTGATCTGCGCCAAGGGCTTCTGGCTAGGCGCATCTGGCGCCGTGGAATTGCTAAGTTTAAAAATTCTCTAGACAATTGTTGACGGCTGATGTAGGAAATGTGAAATTTTATCTTCAGGCATTGTCTCGGTGCGCAGGTTTTGGCATGCGCCCGTCAAGGGAGGGGCAGTCTTGGCGAAATGGGATTGGTCCGTGGACCAGCTGGAGCGTGATCTGGCCGCAAGTTTCGCCCTCCTTGGCCGCATGGAGCAGGGCGGGGCCCTGGCCGCTGGGGAGTCCGCCGCCTTGGCCGACGGGGTTTTGCGCTGCATGAACGGCGCCCTGGTCAAGGTCTCCGAGAGCCTGGAGGCCCAGGCATCGCTGCGCCAGGAGCTGGCGGCCCTGCGCCAGGAGCTGGATCTTGCCGACAGCGAGCGCCGGAACTTCCAGAATGCCCAGGAGGAGCGCATCCGCCTGCTAGAGGCTGAGGTGCTGAGCCTGCGCGCCCAGGCCCGGCAGGGCGAGGATGCCGTGCGCCACTTCCCGCCGGACGAATTTCTCTCCAGGCCCCTTGTGGTGCGCTCTGGACTGGGAGACTTCCTGGGCGTCTCCGTGCTGGCGGGCCAGCCCCTGTGCATGGGGGACTTCGTGCGGCTGGTGGAGAAGGGCGGCGGCCGGCGGCGCATCGTCTGCACCCTCTGGGAGGAGCACGGCGCGGACTGGCTGCTGACCATGAGCCTGAGCGGGCTGGATGCCGGGGAGCGGCGCTGCTACGTGCTTGAGACCCGGCCCGTGCTGACGCCCAGCGGCAACCAGGTCGCCGAGCTTGTGGGCATGTCCGAGGACGGGGCGCCCGTGTCCAGCGACTTTCTTTTGCAAATGTTCCGCCAGCTGCGCGAAAGCTTGCAGGAATAGTGCATATTTGCTCTAGAATTACTCTTGATTGATGTGCTTGGTTTGGTATAGGGATTTTCCATCTCTCGCGTCATTTCCGGAGGAGCAGCCATGCCGCAAGTCGCCGCCAGGATCAGCAATGACCACGAGAAGTGGCTCAAGGACTTCTTCAAGACCAAAAGCGCCGGGGCGGAGTTCATCCTGCCCTGGGCCGTCGACGTCTTTTTCAAGATGATCCGGGGCGTGTCCGTGGAGTTCACCACGGCGGAGCTGAAGACGGTTCTGGAGTCGCACCGCGAGGTGCGTCTGCTGCCCAACCAGTCCAAGCAGGCCTATCTCATGCTGCGCGTGGAGAGCGCCTGCGAGGAGCGCGAGGCGCACATCATGCATGGCGCCAGCCGCAGCAACCTTGAGATCAAGCTGCGCCGCCTGACGGATCTCCAGGCCACGGCGCTCATGATCTGGGCCACGGCCTATTGGACCAGCAAGGCCTGGAGCGGCGTGTCCCTGGAGGACTACGTGAAGCTCACCTGCACAGGCGCCTAGCCCGGGCAGAGCCCGGCGCACCGCGCCATCGCGCTTGTCTGGCGCTCCCCCCTTCAGGCCCCAGCCTTGGGCGTTTTTCCCATACGCCGCAACCTGCCGAAGAAGTTGAGGACCGTTCCGCATGCACCATTGCCCCACGCTGTTGACCATTGCCGGTTCCGACTCCTGCGGCGGCGCCGGAGTCCAGGCTGACCTCAAGGCCTTCGCCATGCTCGGCGGCTATGGCGCTTCCGTCGTCACGGCCCTGACCGCCCAGAACACCACGGCCGTCTTCGGCATCCACGCCGTGCCGGCCGACTTCGTGCTCCAGCAGTACGCTGCGGTCACCTCGGACCTGAACGTGCGCGCGGCCAAGACGGGCATGCTCTTCTCCGCCGACGTCATCGAGGCTCTGGCGGAAGTCCTGTCCCGGCGCAGCTTTCCCCTGGTGGTCGATCCGGTCTGCGTGTCGCAGTCCGGCACGCGCCTTCTGGAGCAGCCCGCCGCAGCGGCCCTGGCCAGGGGCATCTTCCCCCTGGCCGACCTGCTGACCCCGAACATCCCCGAGGCCGAGCTCTTTGCCGGCATGCGCATAAAAAACGCCCAGGACATCTGCGAGGCCGGCGAGCGCCTCCTGGCCCTGGGGCCCAAGGCCGTGCTCATCAAGGGCGGGCACATGGACTCCCCGGCCAGCACCGACTGGTACGTGTCCCCCGGGCAGAAGGCCATCCCGCTCATGCAGACCCGCGTGGACACCAAGAACCTGCACGGCACCGGCTGCACCCTTTCCGCGGCCATCACCGCCTTTCTGGGCCAGGGCGTGGAGATGCTTGCGGCCGTGCGCCGCGCCCAGGAATATCTCCAGGCGGCCCTGCGCGCCAGCTATGCCGTGGGCGCCGGCGGCGGCTCGCCCAACCACGCCGTGCCGTTGATCAAGGAGCAGTCCCGCCTGGGGCTCCTGCGCGAGCTGGCCGACGCCGGCCGGGCCTTGACCCTGCTGCCGCGCTTCGCCAGACTCATCCCCGAGGTGCGCAGCAATTTCGCCCTGGCCCTGCCCTTCGCCGCCTCAAGCGATGATGTGGCGGCCTTCAGCGGGCGCATCACCTGCTCGCGCCGGGGGGAAGTCATCCTGGCCGGGGGCCCGGAGTTCGGCGCGTCCTCGCACATGGCCAGGGTTGTGCTGGCCGCGCGCAAGATCAACCCGCGCCTGAGCTGCGCCCTGAACATCATCTGCAATGAGGGCACAGTGGGCGCGGTCAAGAGGGCCGGGCTCACGGTGACGCACTTCAGCCGCGCCGAGGAGCCCGGACTGGACCGCGAGGCCGAGGGCGGCACCATGGACTGGGGCACCATCACGGCCATGGAGCGGCACAAATCCCCGGCTTCCGTGGACGCCGTGGTCGATGCCGGCGCCGTGGGCAAGGAGCCCATGATCCGCATCCTGGCCGAGGACACCCGGGATATGTTGGGCAAGGTGCGGCGCATCCTGGATCTTTTGTAATCCGGCCCCTGGCCGGGAACCGGCAGGGCAGGCCCGAGGTTGACAGGGGCTTGCCGCCCGCTTATCTAACAGCACTTTTTGGCGAGAGTGGCGGAATTGGTAGACGCACTGGATTTAGGATCCAACGGCAGCGTCCGTGGGAGTTCGAGTCTCCCCTCTCGCACCACAAAAACAGCACGCCCGGCTTCACGCGGGCTCACATCTTCAGGAGGACGACAAGGCAATGGATTATACTGTTGAAGAACTCTCTCCCGTTACGCGCAAAATCAACGTGACGGTGCCTGCCGAGGAAGTGAACGCGGCCCTCGCCACCGGTGTGGCCCTCTACCGCAACCGCTACGAGGTCAAGGGCTTCCGCCGCGGCAAGGCCCCCTCCTCGGTGGTCGAATCCAAGTTCCGCGCGCAGATCTACACCGAGGCCACAACCGACCTCATCAACTACCAGATCAACGAGATCCTCTCCACCCTGCGCATCATGCCCCTTTCGCGCCTGGATGTGGAGAACAAGGAGCTCGTGCGCGACCAGGACTTCGCCTACACCATCAGCTTCGAGGTGGCCCCGGACTTTGATCTGCCCAACTATGTGGGCCTCAAGGTCGACGTGGAGAAGGCCGAGGTCAAGGACGAGGAGGTGCGCGAGGTGGAGAACCGCGTGCTGGAGAACGCCGCCACCATCCGCCCGATCACCGACGACCGCACCGCCACGGACGGCGACATCCTGATCATCTCCTTCGGCGCCTACAAGGGCGAGGAGGTCTTCCAGGGCATCCAGGCCGACAATTTCGAGCTGACCCTGGGCCAGAAGCAGGCCCTGCCGGAATTCGAGGACATGCTCAAGACCCTCAAGACCGGGGACAAGGGCGAGTGCGAAATCGTCTTCCCGGCTGACTTCATCAACCCCGCCATGGCCGGCGAGACCCTGACCATGCGCGCCACCCTGCACGCCATCAAGCAGAAGACCGTGCCCGAGCTCACCGACGAGGTGGCCAAGAAGGCCGGCGGCTTCGATTCCGTGGAGAAGATGCGCGAGGCCATTGTCCAGTCCTACATGCAGAGCCGCCAGCAGCTGAACAAGTCCGTGGCCCAGAAGAAGCTGCTGGACCAGATTCTGTCCAGCCTCAGCTTTGAGCTGCCGCCCAGCCTTGTGGAAAACCGCATCGACCGCCTGCTGGCCGACCTGGAGCACAGGCTGGACCGCCAGGGCAAAAGCATCGAGTCCTTGA
The DNA here is from genome assembly GCA_018822105.1 of Pseudomonadota bacterium. Taxonomy (GTDB): domain Bacteria; phylum Desulfobacterota; class Desulfovibrionia; order Desulfovibrionales; family Desulfovibrionaceae; genus Humidesulfovibrio. Next base: position 198,784 of record JAHJLB010000014.1, on the reverse strand, counting down.
AGAAGTCCCCGGAGGAGCTGCGCGAGAGCTTCCGCGCCCAGGCCGAGGAGGCCGCGCGCGGCGAGATCCTGCTCCTGGCCGTGGCCAAGAAGGAGGACTTCGACGTCACCAGCGAGGAGATCGACGCGGCCCTGACCCAGGTGGCCATGCAGAACCGCCAGGATCTGCTCTCCGTCAAGCAGTACTACGAGGAGAACAACCTCATTTTCCCCTTGAAGGACCGCTTGCTCGGCGACAAGGCCATGGAGTACATCTATGAGCGGGCCGAGAAGACCGAGGTTGAGGCCGCGGCTGAGGTAAAGGAAACCTCCGCGGCAGACGAGAAGGCTAAGACCCCGGCCAAGCCCAAGAAGGCCAAGGCCAAGGCCGCCGATACGGAAGCTCCGCAGGAGTAGCTCAGGGAAGCCCGGCTTCCTCCTCCTGCCGCCAGGATGATCCGCGCGGCGGTCCGGCCATAGGTGTTCGGGCTGCCGCGCTTCGGTTTGCGCACAGGCCCTGCCTCCCAAATCCGCACCGGCGGAACAGGGGGGGCGGAACGGATATTGCCAGATTTTCAAAGGGCCGATGGCCCAGCGCATGCATACGCTTCCGCCAGTCCACTGGCGAAAGCCACAAGGAGCCGACCACATGCCAGTAGTCCCCATTGTCATCGAGACCACCGGCCGCACCGAGCGCGCCTACGACATCTATTCGCGCCTGCTCAAGGACCGCATCATCCTCCTGGGCAGCGCCATCGACGACCATGTGGCCAGCCTCATCTGCGCCCAGCTCCTGTTCCTGGAGTCCGAGGACCCGGAAAAGGAGATCTTCATGTACATCAACTCCCCCGGCGGCGCCGTCACCGCGGGCATGGCCATCTACGACACCATGCAGTACATCGCCCCGCCCGTGGCCACCCTGTGCATGGGCCAGGCCGCCAGCATGGGCGCGCTGCTGCTCACCGCAGGCGAGAAGGGCATGCGCTACGCCCTGCCCAACAGCCGCATCCTCATCCACCAGCCCCTGGGCGGCGCCCAGGGCCAGGCCACGGACATCGGCATCCAGGCGCGCGAGATCCTGCGCATGCGCGAATCCCTGAACAACATCCTGGCCTCGCACACCGGGCAGAGCCTGGAGCGCATCGAGAAGGACACCGAGCGCGACTATTTCATGACCGCGCAGGAAGGCCTGGACTACGGCATTGTGGACAAGATCATGGTCAAGCGCGGCGTCGCGGAAAAGAAGGGCTAGGCGCATATGAACAAGAGAAAAAGCGGCACCCCCACGGATCTTTCCTGCTCCTTCTGCGGCAAGGGCCAGGTGGACGTGCAGCGGCTCATCGCCGGGCCGGACGTGTACATCTGCGACGAATGCGTGAGCCTGTGCAACGACATCATGGCCCAGGAGCACGTCAGCGAGGGCGTGGGCGACGTGCGCCTCTTGCCTCCGCAGGAGCTCAAGAACCTCCTGGACCAGTACGTCATCGGCCAGACCAAGGCCAAGAAGATCCTCTCCGTGGCCGTGCACAACCACTACAAGCGCGTGGCCTATGCCCAGACCAACAAGGACGACGTGGAGATCGACAAGAGCAACATCCTCCTGATCGGCCCCACGGGCTCGGGCAAGACCCTCCTGGCCCAGACCCTGGCCCGCATCCTCAAGGTGCCCTTCGCCATCGCCGACGCCACCACCCTCACCGAGGCCGGCTATGTGGGCGAGGATGTGGAGAACATCCTGGTGGCCCTGCTCCAGAATGCCGACTACGACATCGAGGCCGCCAGCCGGGGCATCATCTACATCGACGAGATCGACAAGATCGCCCGCAAGGGCGACAGCCCCTCCATCACCCGCGACGTTTCCGGCGAGGGCGTGCAGCAGGCCCTGCTCAAGATCATCGAGGGCACCGAGGCCAACATCCCGCCCAAGGGCGGGCGCAAGCACCCGCAGCAGGAGTTCATCCGCATGAACACCTCGAACATCCTGTTCATCCTGGGAGGGGCCTTCATCGGCCTGGACAAGATCATCCAGCAGCGCATGCAGGGCGCGAGCATGGGCTTCGGCGGCAAGGTGGAGTCCAAGAAGAGCCTGGGCCTGGGCGAGCTGCTCATCCAGAGCCAGCCCAACGACCTCATCAAGTTCGGGCTCATTCCGGAGTTCGTGGGCCGCATCCCCATCGTCACGGCCCTGGACGAGCTGACCCGCGACGACCTGGTGCGCATCCTCACCGAGCCCAAGAACGCCCTGGTGAAGCAGTACCAGAAGCTGTTCTCCCTGGACAAGGTGACCCTGCGCTTCACGGAGAACTCGCTCACGGCCATCGCCGAGGCTGCCATCGCCCGCAAGACCGGTGCGCGCGGCCTGCGCAACGTGCTGGAGAGCACCATGCTCGACATCATGTACCGCCTGCCTTCCATGACGGGCGTCAAGGAATGCGTCATCAATTCGGCGGTCATTGAGAAGGGGCTGGAGCCTCTGCTCATCTATCACCAGGAGGTCAAGAGCGCCTGATCCGCCTTTTTGCCGGCGACTCGCGCGTTGACTTGCGGCCTTTGGCCATTATCTTGGCCTGTATGGGCTTGGGCACCCCTGGACTGACCCGGGGCGGCCACAGGCCCTTCTAAGGAGCAGAGAATGTCTCAATACGCGGATCTGGAACGCGAACTTCTGCCGGACGACACGGTCCTTCCGCTCATGTCCCTGCGCGAAGTGGTCATGTTCCCCAAATCCATCGTGCCGCTGTTCGTGGGCCGCGACGCCTCCATCAAGGCCATCGAGAGCGCCATCGCCCTGAACAGCAAGCACATCTTCCTCGTGACCCAGAAGCTGCCGGAAAAGGAGCGCCCCGAGGCCGACGACCTGTTCGCCGTGGGCACCGTGAGCCGCATCCTGCAGATGCTGCGCCTGCCCGACGGCACCATCAAGGTGCTCTTCGAGGGCCTGTACAGGGCCAACTGGAGCATGGTTGAGCCCCTGGCCGGGACGACGCGCGAGTTTCCCCTGGTGCGGGTGGATGTCCTGGAGGACGTCCCCGGCAGCGTGCAGGAGGGCGAGGCCCTGGTGCGCGCCGTCAACGAGGGCATGGAGACCTACGCCCGGGGCAACAAGAAGATCGCCCCGGAGTCCCTGCTGGCCATGGCCGCCCTGCGCGATCCCGGCGCCCTTGCCGATGCCGTCATGCCGCACCTCAAGGTGGACTTTGAGCGCAAGCAGCGGGCCCTGGAGATCACCGATTGCACCCTGCGCCTGGAGTACGTCTACGAGATGCTTCTGGCTGAGATCGAGATCGTCTCAATCGAGAAGCGGGTCAAGGGCCGCGTCAAGGGCCAGATGGAGAAGAACCAGCGCGAATATTACCTGAACGAGCAGGTCAAGGCCATCCACAAGGAGATGGGCCGCGAGGACGACCCCGCGGCCGAGGCCGCCGAACTGGAAAAGCGCCTGGACGAGAAGGTCATGCCCGAGGAGACCCGCGAACGGGCCAGGAAGGAGATCCGCAAGCTCAGGCAGATGCAGCCGTCCTCGGCGGAGTACACCGTGCTGCGCAACTACGTGGACTGGGTGCTCGACCTGCCCTGGGGCGTGGTCAAGGAGATGGACCTGGACATCGCCAAGGCGCGCGCCATCCTCGACGAGGACCATTACGGCCTGGAGAAGCCCAAGGAGCGCATCCTGGAGTACATCGCCGTGCAGAGCCTGGTGAAGTCCATGAAGGGCCCCATCCTGTGCTTCGTGGGGCCTCCGGGCGTGGGCAAGACCTCCATCGCCAAGTCCATCGCCCGGGCCATGGACCGCGAGTTCATGCGCCTTTCCCTGGGCGGCGTACGCGACGAGGCCGAGATACGCGGGCACCGGCGCACCTACGTGGGCGCGCTGCCGGGCAAGATCATCCATTCCCTCAGGCGCTGCAAGTTCAACAATCCCGTCATCTGCCTGGACGAGGTGGACAAGATGAGCACGGACTTCAGGGGCGACCCGTCCTCCGCGCTTCTGGAAGTCCTCGACCCGGAGCAGAACTACGCCTTCAACGACCACTACCTGGACCTGGACTACGACCTGTCTAAGGTCTTCTTCATCACCACGGCCAACACCCTGGACTCCATACCCCTGCCCCTGCGCGACCGCATGGAGATCATCCGCCTGCCGGGCTATCTGGAGACGGAGAAGCTCAAGATCGCCAAGCAGTTCCTCCTCGGCAAGCAGCGCGAGCTGCACGGCCTGACCGGGGAGAACCTGAGCATCTCGGACAACGCCGTGCTGGAGATCATCCGCCGCTACACGCGCGAGGCCGGGGTGCGCAACCTGGAGCGCGAGCTGGCCTCCCTCTGCCGCAAGGCAGCCATGAAGATCGTGGAGACCAGGGGGGCTGAGGACAGCGTCCACTCCGTCACCGTGAACAAGCAGGGCGTGGCGACGCTTCTGGGCATCCCCAAGCACCGCCACGAGGAGCGTGAGGACAAGGCCCAGGTGGGTGTGTCCACGGGCCTGGCCTGGACCCAGATGGGCGGCGAGATCCTGTTCGTGGAAGTGGTGATCATGAACGGCTCGGGCAAGGTGGAGATCACCGGCAAGCTGGGCGACGTCATGCAGGAGTCCACCCGCGCGGCGCTGTCCTACCTGCGTTCGCGCTCGGACATCTTCGGGCTTAAGCGCGACTTCCACAAGGAGATCGACATCCACGTGCACGTGCCCGAGGGCGCCACGCCCAAGGACGGCCCCTCGGCCGGCGTTGCCCTGGTCACGGCCATCGTCTCGGCCCTTTTGAACATCCCTGTCAGGCCCGATGTGGCCATGACCGGCGAGATCACCCTGCGCGGACGCGTACTGCCCATCGGCGGCCTGCGCGAGAAGCTCCTTGCGGCGCACCGGGGGCTGGTGGGCATGGTGCTCATCCCGGCGGAGAACGAGAAGGATTTGAAGGATGTGCCCGCCGAGATCCTGAAGGACCTCAAGGTGGTCTGCGTGGAGAACGTGGACGAGGTGCTGGAGAAGGCCCTGGTGCACGACAGCACCAGCGCCCTGTTCTGCGGACGGGACAACGTCTCGCCCGTGAGCGACCTGCTGGTGAAGGAAGAGTACCAGCGGCCCACGCATTAAAGAGAAGCCGAACCGTTGAAACGAAGAAGGCCGGGGAAACCCGGCCTTTTCTCGTTATTGCTGCCTGTTCAGGTGCTTCAGCACGTTGTCCTGTATCCAGTGCTCGTCCCACCACTCCACCGGGCTCACCTGCACGCCGCTGATGAGGATGCCGAAGTGCAGGTGGTCGCCGCCGGCCAGGCCCGTGGTCCCGGTCTTGCCGATGAACTGGCCGCGCTTGACCTCCGCGCCCTTGGCCACGTCCATGGAGTCCAGGTGCGAGTAGAGGCTCTGCAGCCCCAGGCCGTGGTCGATGATGACGCAATTGCCGTAGATGCCCAGGAACCCGGCGAAGGCCACCTTGCCGTCGTTGGCCGCGGGCACGGGGGCGTTGGCCAGGCTGGCCAGGTCCACGCCCAGGTGCGTCTGGTGGTCGATCTTCATGCCGTTGTAGAAGTAGTCGCGCTGGTCGCCGAAGCCGGCCCGGCCCGCGGCATTGGGCAGGCGCAGGAACGGCCCGGACCAGAGGGTGGAGTTGGAGGTGTCCTCGGCTATGCGCCTCAGGTCCACCTCGTTCTGCTTGCGCAGTTCGCTGTTCACGCGCTTGTAGATGTCCAGCGGCGACTGCTCCTGCGGATACTGGGCCGAGTACTGGCTCATCTTGTCGTTCAGGAACTCGTCGGACACGTTCAGCTTGTCGAACTTGAAGTTCTTGGGGATGGCGTAGATGTAGAGGGTCTGGGTGGCCTCGTTGCCCGCCAGGTCGCGCACCATGACCCGCGGCTTGAAGCTGCCCGGCGGCATGTCGTAGGGCATGGCGAAGTAGCAGAAGTAGTCGCCGCTCTTCTGCTGGAAGGCCGGGAAGAAGTATTCTCCCACGGCCACGCCGACGCGCTGCACGGGCTTGGACACGGTGAAGCTCACGGCGCCGGCGCCGCCCTGGTTCACGTTGTGCACGCCCTGGTTCACCGTGACGTGCGGCGGGGTGAAGTCCAGGGTGTACTTGCGCACCAGGCTGGCCTTGCCGCGCCCGAGGAAGAACAGCAGGGAATGCGTCCTGGCCTCTATGGAAAGTTCTATGGGGCCTTCCTTGAAGGCCGTGTCACGCGGGAGGCGGAAGATCTCCGTGTGCTCCAGGGGTTTGCCGTCGAAGCTGCGCTTGAGGACTTCGACGCTTCGGCCGTCCTGCGAGGCGTAAATGCTCAGGTTTTTGAGGCCGATGTCCCTGGTCTTGAGGGTGAGGGTGAAGTCGGTGTTGTAGGAGGCCGCGCTGCCCTGGGGCGAAAGGCCAAGGACCGGGGGCCGGCCGTCGCGGATGAAGGCGTAGACGCCAAGACCCAGGGCGGCCAGCAGAAGCAGCAGCAAGACATTGCGCACAAAGGCGCCGGAACCTTTTTTGTCCATTTGGGGAAAACCTCGCTGGCAAGGACAGGCGTCTGTCCTCAAGGGAAATTAGGATGTCAGGACTTGGTGTTGCCTTCGGCCTGATCCATGGCTTCCAGAAGCTGGATGGTGAGTTGGAGGAAGTCCGCTTCGGTGACGATGCCCACGAGCTTGCCGTTGTCCACCACAGGCAGGCAGCCGTACTTGTGGTTATAAAGGATTCTCGCCGCCTCCTTCACCGAGTCCGCGGGGGAGAGGGTGCAGACGTCCGTGCGCATGATCTCCTGCAGGGGGATGCCGGCGTCGATCTCGTTCTGGGTGGCCTGGTCAATGTCGGCCAGGTGCGAAATGGTGTTGGCCAGAACGTCCCGGTTGGTGATGAGCCCGCGGAAGACATTGGTGCCGGTGGTGATGGGGATGTGGCGGATGCGCTTCTGCTCCATGAGGACGCGGGCGTTCTGGAGGGTGTCCGTCTCCCGCAGGGAGTAGACCGGGCTCGTCATCAACTCGCTAATCTTGTACATCAGGATCTCCTCCAGGTTCGAAAGCACGTATCTTTCGTGTCGTTTTCTAGGCTATTTTTCCCAGGAAAGCCCCGTCCTGTCAAGGGCGCGGCGGAACTGTATGTTGACTTGACAGGGGAAATCTGGTCAGCACGTCAAAACAGAACGGATTGCCGTCGGCCTCAGGAGAACATGCCATGCGGGTGGACCCACGGAGAATGCGCGAGCGCATGGTTGAAGAGCAGATCGTGGCCCGCGGCGTGACCGACCGGCGCGTCCTCGACGTTCTGCGCGAGCTGCCGCGGCACCTCTTCGTGGAAGAGGCCATGGCCAAGCAGGCCTACATGGACTGCCCCCTGCCCATAGGCGAAGGGCAGACCATCTCCCAGCCGTATATCGTGGCGCTCATGACCGAGCTATTGCAGGTCGGAGCGGGCATGAAGGTGCTGGAGATCGGCACCGGTTCCGGCTATCAGGCCGCGGTGCTGGCCAAGCTCGGCGCCGACGTGCACACGGTGGAGCGCATCCCCAGGCTCTGCGAAATGGCGCGCCAGCGGCTGCTGTCCCTGGGACTTTTCAACGTGCATGTGAAGCTGGACGACGGCACCCTGGGCTGGCCCAGCATCGCCCCCTTTGACCGCATCCTTGTCACCGCGGGCGGGCCGGAAGTCCCTGCCCCCCTGGTGGAGCAACTGGCCGAGGGCGGGCGGATGGTCATGCCCGTGGGCCCAGCGCGCAGGCTCCAGCGCCTTGTGCTGGTGGAGAAGAAGGACGGCGCGGCGCTGAGCAGGGACATCTGCGGGGTGCAGTTCGTGGACCTGGTGGGCGCTCACGGCTGGTGAGCGGGCGCGCTTTTCGGCGATTTACATGGACCGCAAAATCGGCCATAGTCGTATCCTTGGTCGGCACGACGGGCCGTAACTTCAGCATCATGGAGAATGCCCTTGAGCTTGTGCAGCGGCGGTTCCTGCCCTTCATCCTCCAGCGGGCCTGGCAGCGACAAGATCGCGCTGCAGGACCAGCAGATATCCAAAGCCTTGGGGCGCATCCGCTACAAACTGTTTGTCATGAGCGGCAAGGGCGGCGTGGGCAAGAGCTCGGTGTCCGTCAATGTCGCAGCGGCCCTCGCGGCCAGGGGCTTCAAGGTCGGGCTCATGGACGTGGACATTCACGGCCCCAGCGTGCCGCGGCTCCTGGGTCTGTCGGGCCAGCTTGAAACCGGCGGCGGCCGGATGGTCAAGCCCATGCGCTACAATGACAACCTGCACGTGGTGTCCATGGAGTCCCTGCTGCTCGATCCGGACCAGGCGGTGCTCTGGCGCGGCCCCATGAAGACCTCGGCCATCCGCCAGTTCATCTCCGATGTGCAGTGGGGCGAGCTGGACTTCCTGGTGGTGGACTCGCCTCCGGGAACCGGAGATGAGCCCATGACCGTGCTCAAGCTCATCCCCGAGGCCCTGGCCGTGGTGGTTACCACGCCCCAGGAGGTCTCCCTGGCCGATGTGCGCAAGGCCATCAATTTCCTGCAGTACGCCCAGGCCAACATCCTGGGCGTGGTGGAGAACATGAGCGGCCTGGCCTGCCCGCACTGCGGCAAGGCCATCGACCTGTTCAAAAAGGGCGGCGGAAGCGCTCTGGCCGAGCACTACGGCCTGGAGTTCCTCGGCGCCATCCCCCTGGACCCCGCCACCGTGGTGGCCGGGGACATAGGCATTCCCGTGGTGCTGCTCGAGGGCGAAAGCCCGGCCAAGCAGGCCCTGCTGGCCCTGGGCGACCGCGTGGCCCTGGCCGCGCAGACCAGCTTCGAGGCCGCTTCCACCGTGCACCGCTAGGCAGCTAAGGAGCGTCAGGCCCGTGAACCTGAATCTGGCCAACATGTTGACCCTGGCCCGCGTCTTCGCGGTGCCGGTCCTTGTGGTCCTGCTGAGCATCGAGCAGGAGCTCAAGACCGTGGTCTCGGCCTATCTGGCCGCAGGCGTCTTCGTGCTGGCCTCCCTCACGGACATGGCCGACGGCTACGTTGCGCGTCGCCAGAACCTCATCACCAACCTGGGCAAGTTCCTGGACCCCCTGGCGGACAAGCTGCTCATCGGCTCGGCCCTGGTCATGCTCGTCGGGCTGGGCTGGGTTCCGGCCTGGATCGTGGTGGTCATCATCTGCCGCGAGCTGGCGGTCACGGGCATGCGCGGCGTGGCGGCGGACAAGGGCGTGGTCATCGCCGCGGATTCCCTGGGCAAGATGAAGACAATCAGCCAGATTCTGGCCCTCGTGCCCCTCCTGCTCCATTATCCGCTTTTCGGATTCGACCCGCATCCGCTGGGCATGCTGCTGCTGTATGTGGCTCTCGCCCTTACCGTTTTTTCCGGCGCGAATTATCTGTACAATTTCTATAAAAATTGGTTACAATTGGAATGACCGAGCGGTGACGCAGGGTTAGAGAATTTTGGAGTCCACCATGAGCAAGGCGACCGGCAGCCATCTGGCGCGCATATCCAACTGTCTGCAGACCATTCTGGAGCTTGAGCCGGATCTGGTGCAGATCGAGCTGGGCAAGAGTCTTTTGGAAGAGTTCTCCGTGCTCAAGGACTTCTTGCAAAAGATCGACACCGTGGCCTTGAACGAGGACGACGTGGAACGTGTTGAGACCGCAACCTCGAATTTTCTTGAGGAGCTGCGCGGACCGCTTGCCCAGGTCCGTCCCGGCCGGTTCGGTGCGCTGCGTCTTCAGTGAGGAGCGTTGATGGCCCGGCGCATCCTGCTTGTCCTTTTGATCGTCGTGAACGTGGTGCTCCTGTTCCGGCTCATCTGGACCGAGCAGGGGATCTTGGCCTACCTGGCCATGCGCAGCCGCTCGGAAAAGCTCCAGAGCCAGCTTGTTGACGTGGACGCCAGGAGCCTGGAACTCAGCAAGGACATCCGCAGACTTCAGAGCGACCGCAATTACCAGGAGTCGATCATCAGAGAGCGCATGAATTACGTCAAGGGAAACGAGGTGCTCTACATCTTCTCCGGAAAGGTCGACGCACCCGAGGGGGCCGAAGGCGATGAGAAGAAAGATTGAATGGTACCAGGAAGTTCTGGCCCTGGAGCCTGGTTCGCGAATATTCTTTCCGCTGGCCAAGCTCTTTGTCGAATTCGGACAGCACGAGGATGCCATCAAGACCCTGCGCCAGGGGCTGGACAGGCATCCGGACGCCATCGAGGCGCGCCTGCTCCTCATCCAGGTGCTGAGCAAACTGGACCGCCTGGACGAGGCGCGCGACCAGCTCAGTGTCGTGACCAAGCCCCTGGAGCGTTATCCGGCCTTCTGGTCCCTCTGGGCCCAGAGCAAGGCGGAGCATGACCGCGACTTCTCCGTCTTTCTCATGCTTGTGGGTTCGCATTTCACCGGCAAGCCCATCAAGTGGACGGACGTTGTCATCGAGGGCCTGCACTCCCTGTCCGAACGCCTTCTCGGCGCTCCGCCGGCAGGCCAGACCGCGAGCAGGCCCAGGCCGCAGGCACCGCCCAAGCCCGCCCCGCCGTCCCTTGAGGAGATCCGTCCCGAGCCTCCGGTGGGCGAATCCGCCTACGAGGGTCCGGCCCTGGACGCGGGCAGCTTCCGCACCCGCACCATGGCCGAGCTTCTGGCCTCCCAGGGCGATCACAGCGGGGCCTTGGGCATCTACCGCGAACTTTGGGGCCGCGCCCTTGATGAGCAGGAGAAGGCCGACCTGTCCCTGCGCATGCGCACCCTCGAGGAGGGGCTGGCCAAGGCGCCTGAGCCAGCCGCGGCACCCAGGCCCGAACCTTCGGATGATCCTTTTGGCAAGCACGCCAAGAACCGTCTCATGAGCACCCTGGAGGCTCTTGCTTCGCGGCTTGAGTCCCGCGTTCAGGGTTGAACCAAGGCCCAGAGGTCCCCAGTTGATCATACGTCTTTGCCCGCTTTGCAGCCCTTTCCGCAACCACGGCCGGGGCCTGGCCTTAATTTTCGTCATGGCCGCGCTGCTCGCCCTCTCCGCCTGTGGCGCCCTGGGCCCCTCGTGGGATGAGGGCAAGCAGGCCGTGATCTCCACCGTGCGCGACACGCGCGACAGCATCAACCCCGCCCCCAAGGTCGATGTGACCCGCTACGCCTGGGACAATCCCAACCAGGAGAAGCTGGCGCTGCTGTTTTCACCCGTGGACGCCAAGGTCTTGTCCCTCATGCGCTACGCCACCAGCCAGGACTATCGTCCCGACGACGCCTGGATGGACTACCTCCTGCTGCGCTTTCCCTGGATCGACGGCATTCTGGTGGCCGACGCCAACGGGGACATTCTTGTCCGCAAGCCCCCGGTTCCGGTGAAGCGCTTCAGCGAACCCCTGGTCTTCGAGTCCATTTGGCGCGATACGCTGGTCAAGACCGTGGTGGACTACACCACGCTCGGCCCGGAGATCTATCTTGGCACGCCGAATTTCGACGGCACGGAATTCGTCGGCCTGCATGTGGTGAGCTTCGACCCGCGGGTGCTGTTCACCTTCTGCCCGCGGCCGGAGGAGCTGCTCATCGTCGATCCCCGGGCCAGGAAGATCTGGACCGCGGGCACTGCGATCCCCGCCGGGGCCGCCCTGGCCGACTTGCCCTGGGAGCAGATGCTGCTGGAAAAGAGCCAGGGCACCCTTGAGGTCGAGGGCAAGCACTTCACCTGGCTGGCGCGCTACATCGGCCGGGACCGCTTCATCTACGCCACGGAGAGCGCCAACGCCTCCATCGAGGACAAGGGGCTCCAGCTGATCCCGTTTTTCGGCTCATCCAAGTAGCGCCGCCCGCCGCGCCCGAACCTGACCCAACGCGGAGGTATTGACCGTGTCCCAGCAGATCACCGTCACAGAACACCTGCTGCTGCACCAGAAGCAGGTGCCCATGGCCACGGGGCGCTTCACCCGCCTGTTCAACGAGCTCATCCTTTCGGCCAAGCTCATCACCCGCGAGGTGAGCAAGGCCGGCCTTGTTGACGCCCTGGGCTTCACCGGGGAGACCAATGTCCAGGGCGAGGAGGTCAAGAAGCTCGACGACTTCGCCAACCACGTGCTCATCCACCGCCTTTCGCGCTGCGGCGCCCTGTGCGCCATGGCCTCTGAGGAGAACGCCGACATCATCGAGATCCCGGACGGGCTGCCCACGGGCGACTACTTTGTCATTTTCGATCCCCTGGACGGGTCCTCGAACATCGACGCCAACGTGAGCATCGGCACCATCTTCTCCATCTACCGCCGCAAAAGCCCCAGCGACACCCGCCTGCTCACCACCGACTACCTGCAGCCCGGCACGGAGCAGGTGGCCGCGGGCTATATCATCTACGGCTCTTCGACCATGATGGTCTTCACCACCGGCGACGGGGTGAACGGCTTCACCCTGGACCCCAGCGTGGGCGAGTTCCTGCTCTCGCACCCGGACATCCGCATCCCGGAGCAGGGCAGCATCTATTCCGTGAACGAGGGCTACTACCACTATTGGGACAAGCCCACCCTGGACGTTCTGGCGCATTTCAAGGCCGCCAGCATGACGCGCAAGAAGCCTTACAGTCTGCGCTACATCGGCTCCCTGGTCAGCGATTTCCACCGCAACCTGATCTACGGCGGCATCTTCATGTATCCCTCGGACAACCGCGATCCCAGCAAGCCCGGCGGAAAGCTGCGGCTCATGTGCGAGGCCGCGCCCATGGCCTTCATCGTGGAGCAGGCCGGCGGCATGGCCACCGACGGGCACCGCCGCATCCTGGACATCGTGCCGGACAACCTGCACCAGCGCGTACCCTTGTTCGTGGGTTCGCGCAAAGATGTGGAGCAGGTCATCGAGATCTACGCCAAATCCGTTCAGGGCCCCCAGGGCTAGGAGCGTCCATGCTTGTCCTGGGTGTCGAGACCTCCTGTGACGAGACCGGGCTCGCCCTGGCGCGCGACGGCGTCCTGGCGGCGGAGGTCCTGGCCTCGCAGACGGACATGCACGCCGTGTTCGGCGGCGTGGTGCCGGAGATCGCCTCGCGCGAGCATCTGCGCATGTTGCCCATCCTCCTGCAGCAGCTTCTTGGACAGGCGGGCTGTGGGGCCGCGGACATCGACGCCGTGGCCGTGGCGCGCGGGCCGGGACTGTTGGGCAGCCTGCTGGTGGGCATGAGCTTCGCCAAGGGCCTGGCCCTGGCCCACAGGGCCCGCCTCATCGGGGTGAACCACCTGCACGCGCATCTGCTGGCCCCGGGCCTTGAGGCCGACATCCGCTATCCGGCCCTGGGGCTTCTGGTGTCCGGCGGGCACACGCACCTCTACCGCATGGGCTCGCCCACGGATTTCCAGCTCCTGGGACGCACCCTGGACGACGCGGCGGGCGAGGCCTTTGACAAGGTGGCCAAGCTGCTCAATTTTCCGTATCCCGGCGGGCGCTATCTGGACGAACTGGCCCAGGGCGTGGACCCCGACACAAAAATGTTTCCGCGCGCCTACATCCACAACGACAGCCTGGACTTCAGCTTCAGCGGGCTCAAGACCGCCGTGGCCGAATACCTGGACCGGCGCCCGCATTTGAGCCTGCCCGTGATGCCCTCTGCCGACGCCCTGCGCCAGACCGGGGCCAGGGCCCTGTCCGCGCACCCGGAGGAGCTGGCCCTGGTCTGCGCCTCCTTCAACTGGGCCGTGGCCGCCACCCTGCGCCTCAAGGTCGAGCGCGCCCTGGACCGCGAAAAGGGCCTCAAGGGCCTTGTGGTGGCCGGAGGCGTGGCGGCCAACAGCCTGGTGCGCCAGACCATGACGCGCCTGGCCCTGGAGCGCGGCTTGTCGCTGCATCTTCCCGGTCTGCGCCTGTGCACGGACAACGCGGCCATGATCGCCCACGCCGGGTGGCTGGCCCTGCGCGCCGGGTACAGCCACGGCCTGGACCTGGAGTCCATTCCGCGCGGCCGGGCCGTGCCTCTGGACTGGGTGCGAACGTCCCCGGACACGGTGCGCTGAGGGTCTTCCGCTGGGCCTGCGCCGCCGTGGCGGCTTGACAGATCAGGGGCGGGCAACTAGTTTACGCGAAGGTGGCAGGGTATCGCCTGCCGTGTGCCCGGAAGGGCACCATACGCAGACAATCTGAAAAGATTCGGAATAAAGGAGAGCATATGGCGACGCAGGTGACTGACGGCAATTTCGACGAGGAAGTGATGAAGAGCGCCTTGCCCGTGCTGGTGGACTTTTGGGCCCCCTGGTGCGGTCCCTGCCGCGCCATGGGCCCCATCATCGACGACCTGGCCACCGAGTTCGAGGGGCAGGTGAAGATCTGCAAGATGAATGTGGATGAGAACTCCGCCAGCCCGAGCCGCTTCGGCATCCGCGCCATCCCCACGCTGATCCTCTTCAAGAACGGCGAGGTAGTGGACCAGACCACCGGCGCCGTGTCCAAGAGCAGCATCAAGGACATGATCGCCAAAAAGGCGCTGTAGCCACATGAAGACGTATGACGCCGCCGTCATCGGGGGAGGGCCGGCCGGGCTGACCGCCGCCCTCTATCTCGTCCGGGCAGGTGTGCGCACTGTGCTGGTGGAGAAGCTCTCTCCCGGCGGGCAGATGCTCATGACCGAGGACATCGAGAACTACCCCGGCCACCCCACGGCCATCAAGGGGTACGAGCTCGTGGACAAGTTCGTGGAGCACCTTGCGCCCTATGAGCTCGACCGCCTGGGCGACGAGGTCCGCGAGATGACGCCCGTGGATGACGGCTACCGCATCCAGGTGGGGGATGAAGCCATCCAGGCCAGGACCGTCATCCTGTGCACGGGCGCGCGCTACAAGCGCGTGGGCACCCCCGGCGAGGAACTCTACACCGGGCGCGGGGTCTCCTATTGCGCCCTGTGCGACGGCAACTTCTACAAGGGCAAGACCGTGGCCGTCATCGGCGGCGGCAATTCCGCCCTGGAGGAGTCGCTTTACTTGGCCCGCATCGTGGACAAGCTTTACCTCATCCACCGGCGCGAGGATTTCCGCGGGGCCAAGTGCTATCAGGACAAATGCTTCGTGCATCCGAAGATGAACATCCTGCGCAGCACCGTGGTCGACGAGATCCAGGGCGACCCCTTCAAGGGCGTCACCGGCCTGAAGCTCACCAACGTCAAGAGCGGCGAGAAGTCCGACCTGCCTGTGGACGGGGTCTTCGTCTTTGTCGGCTTCGAGCCCGTGGCCTCCTTTGTGCCCGCCACCCTGGAGCGGGACAAGGCCGGCTTTGTCATCACCGACTGCGAGATGCGCACCAACCTGCCGGGGTTCTTCGCCGCCGGCGACGTGCGCAGCAAGAACTGCCGCCAGGTGGCCACCGCCGTTGGCGATGGGGCGACCGCAGCCACCGCGGCCTATGCCTATCTGGAACACATGCATGCCTAGACGCCTGTTCGCGGTCCTGTTCCTGTTGCTGCTGCCGCTGGTCTCTTCCTGCGGCCTCATCGACTACTATTTCCTGCCGCCCCCGGACGACACCGCCCAGGAGCTTTTCGAAGCCGGCATGGACTACATGAAGGAGAAGCAATACTCCCGCGCGGAGGAGCAATTCCTCAAGCTCAAGGACCGCTATCCCTTCAGCCCCCTGACGCCCAAGGCCGAGGTCGCCCTGGGCGACGCCTATTTCTTTGAGGCCAAGTATCCGGAAGCCCTGGACGCCTACAAGGAATTCGAACAGCTGCACCCCAGCAGTCCCCTGATCCCCTACGTGCTCTTCCAGATGGCCCAGAGCAATTTCAAGCAGTTCCGGACCATTGACCTGCGCCAGGACAATGTGAAGGAGGCCTTGGAGATCTTCTACCGCATGGAGGAGTCCTACCCCGGATCAGAGTATTCCAAGGCGGTGAAGGAATACATCTACAAATGCCGCAAGATCCTTGCAGAACATGAGATCTTTGTCGCGGACTTCTTCTGGCGCACCGGCCAGTACGGGGCCGCCTGGCACCGCTATCTCTATGTCCTGGAGAACTTTGCGGATGTTGCGGAGTTCAAGGAATATGTTCGCAAGCGCGCGGAATACTCCTACTACGAACACCAGAAGACTCTCTCCGAGGAGGAGCGGGAGAAGCTGCAGTGGACCTGGAAGCGTTTGCTCAAGTGGCTCTAGCGGACGCCTGGTTTGCAGCGAGGCCTGAGAGGTATGGAGATTCTTCCGCGAGCAGCAGAAACCGCCTGGACCTGGCCCTCCTGGCTTGACCCAGGGCTCACCCCCGACCGCCGCTTCGCCCGCGCCTATGAGCGCCTGGGGGAGGAGCGCCGCGCCCTGCTCAAGGGCCTCATCGCCGACCATTACGCCCTGACCCCGCCCGTGGCCGCCTTGCGCTCGGACTGCATGCTCGAGCTGGCCTCGGGGCTGCGCAGCCGCCTGAGCACGAGTCCCCGGCCCTTTGTCCTGCTCTTGACCGACGCCGGCCTGGATGCCCCGGCCCTGTTTCTGGCCGCCCTCATGCCGGTTTTGACCTCCGGCGCGGCGGAGGTGCTCGTGCTGCGCCTTGGCGCGCGCGCGGCCCTGCCGGACGCCTTGCTGGCCGCCTGCGAACTGGCCGGGCAGGAGCGCGTGGCCGCCCTGGGCCCTGTGCTGGCTGCGCGGCTGCTGGGCGACTGCGCCGCCAGCGGCTTGCCGGGCCTTGTCCTCTACCCGGACACCCCGGCCTTGCGCCGGCTGCTGCAACGCCCGGCCCTGCGCGCCCGGCTGGAGGCCTCCAGCCTGCGCTTGGCGCCTCTGCGCCTGCCGCGCGGTCTGGGCCTTTGGCGCGACAGCCCGGACCAGTTCGCCCCGGAGCGCCTGGAGTTCCTGTTCGCCGGGCACAGCTTCGAGGCCGGTGGCGCGCAGCCCGGATCCGGCTCCCGCAAAGGGCCTGACCCTGAGCGCTTGGCCGCGTTCGCCGCGGCTCCCCGCGACCTGCTCCTCCTGCCCGAGGCCCGCCTCGGGGCTGGCCTGCCGCCCGCCCGTCTCATTGTGGGCGAGTCCCGCACCGGGCTGTGGACCTGGCCGGAGCTTTCCCCGGACCTGTTCGCCGTGGCCTCCCGGTCGTTTTCCTCCGCACACAGGCCACGGGGCTAAGGCAGGCTGCGCACCGTGAGCAGAAAACCCCTGTCCTCAAAGTACCTGCGCTCCATCCGCAATATCGGCATCATCGCGCACATCGACGCGGGCAAGACCACCTTGTCCGAGCGCATCCTCTTCTACGCCGGGCGCATCCACAGGATGGGCGAGGTCCATGAGGGCACGGCCACCATGGACTTCATGCCCGAGGAGCAGGAGCGCGGCATCACCATCACCTCGGCGGTGACCTCCTGCCAGTGGCAGGGCTGCACGGTGAATCTCATCGACACCCCGGGGCATGTGGACTTCACCGTGGAGGTGGAGCGGTCCCTGCGCGTGCTGGACGGGGCCGTAGGCGTGTTCTGCGCCGTGAGCGGGGTGGAGCCGCAGTCCGAGACCGTCTGGCGGCAGAGCGAGACCTACCATGTGCCCAAGCTGGCTTTTGTCAACAAGATCGACCGCCTCGGGGCGGATTTCTCCGCCGTGCTCGACTCCATGCAGGAGAAGCTCGGGGCCAGCGTGCTGCCGCTGCAGGTGCCGGACGGCGAGGGCGCCGAGTTCCGCGCCGTGTTCGACCTGGTGAGCCTGGAGCGTCTGGTCTTCGATGCGGACAGCATGGGCGTGGAATACTTGCGCGCGCCGCTGTCGCCGGCGGAGGCGGAGCGCGTGGCCCCCTGGCGCGAGCGCATGCTGGAGGCGCTTTCCGAGCACGACGACGCCGTCATGGAGGCCTATCTGGCGGGAGAGGACATCCCGGTTGCGCTGCTGCGCGCGGCCATCCGCAAGGCGACCATCGGGCTCAAGCTCGTGCCCGTGCTGGCCGGCTCGGCCCTGAAGAACATCGGGGTGCAGCCGCTCATGGACGCTGTGGCCGAGTATCTGCCCAGCCCGCTGGACGTGCCCGTGCAGGAGGGCGTCGACCCGGTGAGCCGTCTGCCCAAGAGCTTTCCCGTGGACCCGGAGGCGCCCCTTGCGGCCCTGGTGTTCAAGGTGCTCATGGAATCCGGCCGGAAGCAGTCCTTCCTGCGCATCTATTCCGGGCACCTCTTCGAGGGCGAGACCGTGCTCAACGTCACCCACGGCAGCGAGGAGCGCGTGGCCCGGCTGTTCCGGCTGCATGCGGACCGCCGCGAGAAGATCGAGGTCGCCTGCGCCGGCGATATTGTGGCTGCAGCCGGCATGCGCTTCGGGCGCACGGGCGACACCCTGGCCCGCAAGGACAATCCCATCCTGCTGGAGCAGATCGCCGCGTACAAGCCCGTGATCTCCTTGTCCATCGAAACGCGCAACGTCGAGGAGTCCGAGAAGCTTGACGAGGTGCTGCATAAGTACCTTCTGGAGGACCCGACGCTGAACGTGCTGCGCGATGCCGACACGAACCAGGTCATCCTTTCCGGCATGGGCGAGCTGCACCTGGAGGTGCTCCTGGAGCGCATGGCCCGCGAGCACAACCTGAAGCCGCGCACAGGAAAGCCCCAGGTGGTCTTCCAGGAAACCGTCACCAAGGCAGCCGAGGCGGGCGAGGAGTTCCACCGCGAACTGGGCGAGGTCATGCATTTCGGCGCTGTGCGCCTGGCTGTCGAGCCCTTGGCTCGTGGCCAGGGCAGGGTGGTGCTCTTTGAGGTCGACCTGGCCCATGTGCCGCAGGCCTGGTCCGACGCCGTGCACGAGGGCCTGAGCGACGGGCTGCAATGCGGCGTTCTCGGCGGCTATCCCGTGCAGGACGTGAAGATCCGGGTGCTGGACATGCCGCGCAGGGAGGGCGAGTCCAGCCCGGCCGGCTACCGCATGGCGGCGGCCATGACCCTGCGCAGCGTTCTGGCCCTGGCCGCGCCCATGCTCCTCGAGCCCATCATGTGGGTCGAGGTGAGCGCCCCTGACGCCTTTGTGGGCGAGGTCGTGGGCCTGCTCGGGGCCAAGGGCGCCAAGATCGAAAACATTCTCGACCGGGGCGGACAGAAGACCGTTCAGGCCTTTGCGGCCCTGCGCCAGATGTTCGGCTTTTCCACCTCCTTGCGCTCATCCACCCAGGGCCGCGCTTCATTTGTCATGAAGTTTGCCAGATTCGACGTCCTCCTTTAGGCATTCTTCCCGTCGCAGCGCCACACCCACAGGGTGACGTTACGGCAAATCTGTGCCGCATGTCGTTTGTATCAATTGCAGGCGTTGCATTCTTCTGCGCAACTGGCTACAAATTGGCAAGCTAGACCGTTGTCGCATTTTTTCCCGGCAACAGCTTCGCAGAACGCCGTCTCGTTTGCTGCTGGCTGCAAATGTTGTCGAAAGGGGCAGGGCATATGTCTGATGACCAGAGCCGCGAAATATTCCAGGAAGAGGCCTATGAACTGCTCGGCGAACTGGAGACCACCCTCCTGGAGCTTGAGCAGAGCCCTGAGGATCTGGACCTGGTCAACAAGGTCTTTCGCGCCCTGCACACCATCAAAGGGTCAGGAGCCATGTTCGGCTTCGACGACATCGCCCATTTCACCCACGATCTTGAAAACATCTTTGACAAGGTGCGCACCGAACAACTGAAGGTGACCAAGAACCTGATCACCATATCGTTTTTTGCCCGCGACCATATCCTAGGCCTTCTGAACGGCCCCGACGAAGCGGGCAACGGCACCCCGGAAAAGGGGGCGGAGATCCTGGCGCAGATCAACGCCTTGCTGAAGCCCGCAGTCGAGCCGGAACATGTGCCGGGGCAGAAGGATCCGGCCCCTCAGGCCGTGGAACCCGAATCCAAGCCGGCTGCGGAGCCCGAAGTCCCCGCAGCGCAGGCCGAACCGGAGCCGCTCGCCGGCGCCGCCGTGGCCAACTACCGCCTCCAGATCCGACCGCGGGTTCGCGCCGTGGGCAAGGAGCTGCGCCTGGACACGCTGTTTGAGGAGCTGCGCAGGCTGGGGCCATGCACCGTGCGCGTGGACCACAGCGGTCTGCCCGCCTTGGGCGACCTTGATCCGCAGACCCTGTACCTGGGTTGGGAGGTGGACCTGGCCACCGATGCAGGCGAGGAGTCCATCCGCGACCTGTTCATGTTTGCGGACATCGACCTGGATGTTGACATCCGGGGCATTGCCCCTGGCGAACCCTCGGCCATTTCCACTCCGGTTCTGCCCCCCGTCCTGCCAGGTCCACAGGTGCAGGAGGCTCCTTCTTCGGCGCGGCAGGCGCCTTCCTCAGACTTGCATGACGACGACGGCGAATTTTCCGAGGCCGCTCCGCCTCGGCTGGGCGAGATATTGATCCAGGAAGGGATCATCAAGCAGGACGATCTGAAGAACGCCCTGCGTCAGCAAAAGCCCATCGGCAAGATCCTCGCCGAATCCGGGCTGGTTACCGAGGAGCAGGTTGAACAGGCCGCCGCCAAGCAGCAGCAATCGCGCGACGCCATCAGCGCAAGGCAGCAGAAGGAGGTCGGGACCAGCCTGCGCGTGGCCGCGGACAAACTGGACACCCTGGTGGACCTTGTGGGCGAGCTGGTCATCGTGCAGGCGCAGATCTCCCAGGTGGTCGCGGATCGCTCCGACCCAGCGCTGACGATCCTCTCCGAACAGCTGGAGCGTTTGAGCGGAGATCTGCGCGACAGCACCCTGGGCATCCGCATGCTGCCCATCGGCTCGACCTTCAGCAAGTTCCGGCGATTGGTGCGCGACCTGTCCTCTGAGCTGGGCAAGGACATTGAGCTGGTGACGCGCGGCGAGGAGACGGAACTGGACAAGACGGTCATCGAGCGTCTTGGGGATCCCCTGGTGCATCTCATACGCAACAGCATCGACCACGGCATCGACATGCCCGAGGAGCGCAAGGCCGCCGGCAAGCGCGCCCAGGGCGTCATCCTGCTAGAGGCCGAGCATTCGGGCAGCGAGGTGCTCATCCGCATCACCGACGACGGCAAGGGCATGGACGCCTCCGCCATCCGCAGCAAGGCCGTGGAAAAGGGCCTCATCGCCCCGGATGCGGAGCTGAGCGCGCAGGACACCCTGAAGCTCATCTTCCTGCCGGGCTTCTCCATGGCATCCAAAATTACGAGCATTTCCGGACGCGGCGTGGGCATGGATGTGGTCCACCGGGCCATCGAATCCCTGCGCGGCATCATCGAAGTCCAGAGCGTCCTTGGGCAGGGCACGACCATAACGATCAGGCTGCCCCTGACCCTGGCCATCATCGTCGGACTCCAGGTCCAGGTGGGTGAGGGATACTATGTCATCCCCCTGTCCCTGGTCGAGGAGTGCGTGGAGCTGCACGGCAAGGACGTCGATCCTTCGCGCAAGCAGCAGATCATCAACCTGCGCGGCGAACTGGTGCCGTACATCCACCTGCGACGCTGGTTCGAACTGAGCGGCGAGCCGCCGCCCATCGAGCAGATTGTCATCGCCGGGGTGGAGGGCAAGCGCATTGGGATCGTCGTGGACAGGGTCATTGGCGAGCACCAGACCGTCATCAAGACACTGGGCCGCGTGTATCGCGATGTGGAAGGCATTTCCGGGGCCACCATCAAGGGGGACGGAACCCTGGCCCTCATCCTGGATGTGCCGCGGCTCGTCCGTTCCGTGGTGGCTGCACTTTCCCACTGACACTGACGGCAGAACAGCATGACCGAAGCAACGAAAACGACTCGCGCCGGCAATGGAGGCGCAGCGCAGGAGAAGCTGCACCTTGTGCGCATGGATGACCGCATCTTTGAGCGCTTCAGCCTGTTCATCAAGAATGAGCTGGGCATCAAGATGCCCTCGTCCAAGAAGACGCTGCTGGAGGCCAGACTGCAGAAACGCCTGCGCGAACTGTGCATGACCTCCCACGAGGAGTATTGCGAGTACCTCTTCAGCCCGCAGGGCATGGAGCGGGAGTTGGCCAACCTCGTCGACGTGGTGACCACCAACACGACGGATTTCTTCCGCGAGCCCAAGCATTTTGAGCTCCTGTCCGGCACGGTCCTGCCGGAACTCCTGTCCCGCAGGGGCGCGTCAAACCATGTGAACATCTGGAGCGCAGGGTGCTCCTCCGGAGAGGAGCCCTACACCCTGTCCATGGTACTGAGCGAGTATTCCCGCTTGAATGCGGGCTTCAGCTTTTCCATCCTGGCCTCGGACATCTCCAACAAGGTCCTGGGCATGGCCGCGCGCGCCATATACCCCGAGGCGAAGATCGAGCCCATTCCGCTGGAGCTGCGCAAGCGCTACCTGCTGCGCAGCAAGGACCGCACCAGGCAGGTGGTGCGCATCGCCCCCGAAGTGCGCAACCATATCCGCTTCCGCCGGCTGAACTTCATGGAGGATTTCTCCTTCGACAATCAGCTGGACATCATCTTCTGCCGCAATGTCGTCATCTATTTTGATCGCCAGACCCAGGAAATGCTCTTCTCACGTTTTTGTCGCAAGCTTTCACCAGGCGGCTATCTCTTCATCGGCCATTCCGAAAGCCTGGCGGGCATGGATCTGCCCCTGGAGCCTGTGGCGCCGACGGTTTACAGGCGAATATAGGACACAGGAGGCCCCGCATGGGCAGCCAGATACGCGTTCTCATTGTCGACGATTCAGCCCTGGTGCGGCAGACGCTCACCACCATCCTGGAATCCGATCCGGGCATCAAGGTCATCGGCTCCGCCGTGGATCCCATCGCCGCGGTTGAAAAGATGCGCGAGATGGCGCCGGACGTCATCACCCTGGATATCGAGATGCCGCGCATGGACGGCCTGACCTTCCTGCGCAAGCTCATGACCCAGCACCCCATCCCCGTGGTAATCTGCTCGTCCTTGGCCCTGGATGGCGACGAGACCACCTTTCGAGCCCTGGAATACGGCGCGGTGGAGATCATCACCAAGCCCAAGATCGGGACGAAGAAGTTTTTGGAGGAGTCCCGGGTGCGCATCTGCGACGCCGTGCGCGCCGCTGCCCAGGCCAAGCTCCGCCCGCTGTCCGCAAGACCCATGCAGGTGTCCCCCAAGCTGAGCGCCGACGTCATGCTGGCCAAGGCCGGCATTGCGCAGCAGAACTTCCGCACCACGGAGAAGGTCGTGCTGGTGGGCGCCTCCACCGGCGGCACAGAGGCCCTGCAAACCTTTCTCCTGGCCCTGCCCCTGGACTGCCCGGCCATCGCCGTGGTGCAGCACATGCCGGAGCACTTCACCGCCGCCTTTGCCAAGCGTCTGGACGGCATCTGCCGCGTCAGCGTCAAGGAGGCCCAGGACAACGACACGCTCCTGCGCGGCCAGGCCCTCATCGCCCCCGGCAACATGCACATGCTGCTCAAGCGCAGCGGCGCGCGCTATCATGTGGAGGTCAAGGAGGGGCCGCTGGTGTCGCGCCACAGGCCGTCCGTGGATGTGCTGTTCCGTTCCGGAGCGAGGTATGCGGGCAAGAACGCCGTGGGCGTGATCATGACCGGCATGGGCGACGACGGGGCCAAGGGCATGCGCGAGATGCACGATGCCGGCTCCTACACCATCGCCCAGGACGAGGCCAGCTGCGTGGTCTTCGGCATGCCCATGGAGGCCATCAAGGCCGGGGGCGTGGACAAGGTCATGCCCCTGACCTCCATCGCCCAGGAGGTGGTGCGCTACTGCAAGGACTGAGGGCAGCCCTCGCCCGGCGACCAGTGCCCGGAAAGGGCGGGGCTTTCCAGGCCTTCGGCCACGCGCTGCAGGAACTCCCGGCGCGGGATCTCCCGGGCGCCGAAGCGCAGAAGGTGCGCCGTGGTCTGCTGGCAGTCGATGAGGGTGCAGCCGCGCCTCCACAGCCAGTGCGCCAGCAGCGCGAAGGCGGTCTTGGAGGCGTCCTTTTCCGCAAAGAACATGGATTCCCCGAAGAACACCGAGCCCAGCGCCACGCCGTAGACCCCGCCCACGAGCCGCTCCCCGTTCCAGGCCTCTGCCGAGTGCGCCACGCCGAGGGCGTGCAGGCGCTCATAGGCCCTGATCATTTCCGGCACGATCCAGGTGCCGGGCTGATCCGGTCGCGGGGTGCGGGCGCAGGCGCGGATGACCTGTGCGAAGGCCGCATCCAGGGTGAAGCGGAAGCGGCCGGAGTTGAGCACGCGGCGAAGGCTTCTGGGCACGTGCAGCCGCGCGGGCTCAAGGACCAGGCGCGGGTCCGGCGACCACCACAGGATGGGCGAGTTTTCGGCATACCAGGGGAATATGCCGTTGCCATAGGCGCTGATGAGCCGCTCGGGGCTGAGGTCGCCGCCGATGGCCAGCAGGCCGTCCGGGTCCGCCTCCGCAGGGTCCGGGAACACGGGCTCATCGAAGAGGCGGTAGATGGTCATGGCCCGTTGCGCCGCGGTTATCGGCCGGCGGCCCGCTGCGCCGGGGCGTAGGTGAAGGCGAAGTCCCCGGAGCTGGCGCCGCTGGCCGAGGCGCCGGCGCTTGGCCTGGCCTCGGGGTCCACTCCCGGGGCCAGGTCCACCAGCACCTCGCCGCCCTTGCGCAGGCTGCCGAACAAAAGCTCCGGCGCGATGGCGTCCTTGATCTCCACCTGGACCACGCGCGCCATGGGGCGGGCCCCAAAGGCCGGGTCGTGCCCCAGAACAGCCAGGTGCACGCGCGCCGCCTCGGTGAGGCGCACGCTGACGCGGCGGTCCTTGAGCTGTTCGCCCAGCTCGCGCACGTTCTTGTCCACCACCTTGAGCATGGTTTCGCGCGTGAGGGCGGCAAAGGGCACGATGGCGTCGAGCCGGTTGCGGAACTCCGGGCTGAACAGGCGCTCGATGGCCTTCAGGGAGCCGCTCTTGCGCTCCGTGGCGGCGAACTGCTGGTCATTGCGCGAGAAGCCCAGCCCGCCCTTGGCCAGCTCGCTGGCTCCGGCGTTGGAGGTCATGAGCAGGATGGCCTGGCGGAAGTCGGCCTTGCGGCCCGTGTTGTCGGTCAAGGTGGCGTAGTCCATGACCTGCAGCAGGATGTTGAAGACATCCGGATGGGCCTTTTCGATCTCGTCGAAAAGCACCACGCAGTGCGGGCTCTTGCGCACGGATTCTGTGAGCAGGCCGCCCTGGTCGAAGCCCACATAGCCCGGAGGCGCGCCGATGAGCCTGGAGACGGCATGCTTCTCCATGTACTCGCTCATGTCGTAGCGCAGGAACTGCACGCCCATGACTTGGGCCAGCTGCCGGGCCAGCTCGGTCTTGCCCACGCCCGTGGGGCCTGTGAGCAGGAAGGCGCCCAGGGGGCGGCCGGCCTGCTTCATGCCCGCGCGGGAGCGCCGGATGGCCTTGCACAGCACGGCCACGGCGTCGTCCTGGCCGAACACGGCCTTCTTGATCTCATCATCCAGGTCGCGCAGGCGGTCCTTGTCCGAACCGGAAAGGCGCTTCTGGGGGATGCGGGCCATGCGGGCGATGACCCGCTCCACGTCCTGGGCCGTGATGCGCATATCCTTGCGGCGGCTCGTGCTGACCGGGCTGGTGGTCAGCTTGAACTGCGCCCCGGCCTCGTCCAGAACGTCGATGGCCTTGTCCGGGAGAAAGCGTTCGGTGATGTAGCGGGCCGAAAGCTCGGCCGCGGACTTGATGGCCGGCGGGGTGTAGGTCACGCCGTGGAAGGATTCGTAATAGGGCTTGAGGCCCTTTAAGATCTCCACGGTCTCGTCCACGCTGGGCTCCAGGATGTCGATCTTCTGGAAGCGCCGGGACAGGGCGCGGTCCTTCTCGAAATGGTTGCGGTATTCCTCAAAGGTGGTGGAGCCGATGCAGCGGATCTCCCCTGAGGCCAAAAACGGCTTGAGGATGTTCGAGGCGTCCAGGCTGCCGCCGGAGACCGCGCCCGCGCCCACGATGGTGTGGATCTCGTCCACGAAGAGGATGGCGCCCGGCACAAGCTTCAGCTCCGCCAAGACCCCCTTGAGGCGGGCCTCGAAATCGCCGCGGTACTTGGTGCCCGCCAGCAGCGCCCCCATGTCCAGGGCGAAGACCTGCGACTCGGCGAACTGGGCTGGCACGCGCTTCAGCGCGATCTGCAGGGCTAGGCCCTCGGCCAGGGCCGTCTTGCCCACCCCGGGATCGCCCACCAGGATGGGGTTGTTCTTGCGCCTGCGCGCCAGCACCTGGATGGTGCGCTCCAGTTCCGCCGCGCGGCCGATGAGCGGGTCGATGCCACCGGCCCTGGCCTTGGCCGTCAGATCGCTGGTGAACTCCTCCAGCGGGTTCTTGCGCAGGGGCGCGGCGGGCTTCCCGCCGGGCCGCTCCGGCCCGTCATCATCGGCGGGCCTGGCCTCATGGGGCAGCCCGTGGGAGATGTACTCCAGCACATCCAGGCGCGTGACCCCGTGGCTGTTGAGAAAGAACACGGCATAAGAGTCCTCCTCCTCGAACATGGAGGCGATGACGTCGCCCACCTCCACAAGGTCCTTGCCCGAGGACTGCTTCTGCCACACGGCGCGCTGCATGACCCGGCGCACGCTCAAGGTCTGCACCACCTCGCTTTCGGCGTCCGCAGGCAGGGGCTCCAGGTGGTCGCTGAAGAAGGCCTCCAGCTGTATGCGCAGCCTGTCCACATCCGCGCCGCAGGCGTCCAGGATGTCGGAGCTGGCGTCCTCCTGGGTCATGGCGAAGAGCAGATGCTCCAGGGTCAGGTATTCGTGCCTGCGCGTGCGGACCTCATGAAACGCCTTTGTAAGGACGGACTCCAGACCTTTGCTCAACATTTGGCTAAACCTCCTCAAGGCTGGCGCGCAGGGGGAACCCCGCGGCCTTGGCCATGGCGTGGACGGTGTCCACCTTGGTTTCCGCCACTTCGGCAGTATATACCCCGCACATGCCCAGCCCCTGCTGGTGCACGGCCAGCATGATGCGCATGGCCTCCTGCTCCGGCTTCTGGAACACTCTGCGCAACACGTGCACCACGAAATCCATGGTCGTGTAGTCGTCGTTGTGCAGCAGCACCTTGAAGCGCCTGGGCTCCCTGGCCTCGCTCTCATCAAAAAGGCTGGGGGCGTAGCGCGTGTCCGTCCGCTCGCTCATGCCTGTGGGCTCCCGGAATGTGGGCATTCTCTCATGCTGGACATATTAGGCACTCCCAGGCCGGCTGTCGAGGGGAACGTCGCCGTTGCGCGCGGTTTCGCCCAGGGCCAGCAGCATGGCCTTGGCCGCCTCGGCAAAGACAAAGGATTCGTCGGGGGCAAGACCCTTGGCCTGGAGCTGCTCCCGATTCAACTGGTGGTAGGTGGCGGTGGAGGCCTGGGCGTCCGGCAGGCCGAGGGCCAGGGCGCAGGCGCCGATGCCCTGCCTGCTGCCCTCGATCTCCACGAAATCGCCGAAGGGCAGGGTGTCCAGGCAGACCGCACAGTCGAGCAGCAGCCACTTCTCGCGGAATTTCTCGTAGCGCAGAACCGGGGCGAGGCCCAGGCCGGCCAGGATCTCGACCAGGGCCGCAGGGGCGGACACCTCGGTTTCGGACTCCTCGTAGACCTTCAATCCGGGTTCGGCCGCGCCGGGGGCGGTGCGCTTGAGGGTCAGGACGAAGAGGCCACGTTTCTCGCGCAGGCGCAGCAGGGTCCCGCAGGCCTTCAGGCTGCGCCGGGCGTCGTCGAAGACGATGTTGGACTCGAACCAGCGGCCAAGGCAGGTCGCGTCCTGGGCGGCCAGCCTTGGCCGCAGGGCGGCGTGGTCCGCGTCCAGGTATTTGACCTCGATTTCCAGGGGCATTTTCCGCTTTTCTCCTCGGTATGCTGCTGCTAGGGTAGTGCCTGCGCACAGGGCTCGACACGTCCCGGGCGCGGCTGCGGCCCGGGGCCAGGCTGCCGCGCCCGGCCTCAGCTGGAGCTGGCCTCGGTCTCCACCATGGGCGGATGCTGGCCCAGGTCGTAGAAGCCGCGCAGGGCGATGCCCAGATTGAAATGCGGGATGCGCTCGAAGTGGATGAAGCCCACGGTCTTGCCCTCGCTCATGTCCGAGAGGGCCATGAGCCCGACGGGCACCGGGAAG
The DNA here is from genome assembly GCA_018822105.1 of Pseudomonadota bacterium. Lineage (GTDB taxonomy): Bacteria > Desulfobacterota > Desulfovibrionia > Desulfovibrionales > Desulfovibrionaceae > Humidesulfovibrio. Next base: position 170,893 of record JAHJLB010000014.1, on the reverse strand, counting down.
GGGATGGGCGCTGAGGTGATGGACGAGAGCCTGCCGGCGTAATGCTCCTTCAGGTAGCCGACGATGCTGTCGCGCTCCTCGACGGTGAGGGCTTCCAGGACGACCCTGCGGCTGCCCGCGGCCTCTTCCGCCTCGGACATGTCCGGCGCGCTGAGCAGCCGGTCCCAGTCCATGGCCTCCTCCTCCTCGGGATCCCAGGCGTGACGGAAGAGGTGCACCTCCACGTCGCGCCGGCCCTTGAAGCTCTTGATGGTCATGGAGAGGGCGATGGCCCGGTCGATGGGCAGATTGCCGCCAGCAGGGATGATCTGGATGTCCACTTGGGCCTCCGGTTGGGTTTGGTTATGTCAATGTAGTTGCTTTGCCCTTCGGATTCAAGGGGCACGGCGGGGCGGAGAAGATGGCCAGGCCCTTTGAGCTCGTGAGCGAATTTACGCCCCAGGGCGACCAGCCCCAGGCCATTGCCGACCTGGAGGCCAATATCCGCGCCGGGGTGCCCCACCAGGTGCTCCTGGGTGTCACGGGTTCGGGCAAGACCTTCACCATCGCCAACCTGGTGGCCAGGCTGAACCGACCGGCCCTTGTGCTGGCGCCCAACAAGACCCTTGCCGCGCAGCTCTTCAACGAGTTCAAGGGCCTGTTCCCGAACAATGCCGTGGAGTATTTCGTCAGTTATTACGACTATTACCAGCCAGAAGCCTACCTGCCGCACTCGGACACCTACATCGAGAAAGATTCCAGCATCAACGACGACATCGACAAGCTGCGCCATGCCGCCACCCATGCCCTCCTGACCAGGCGCGACGTCATCATCATCGCCTCGGTGTCCTGCATCTACGGCCTGGGCTCCCCGGAATACTACGCCAAGATGATCATCCCCGTCGAGGTCGGGCAGGCCATGCCCCTGGAGGCCCTCATGCGCCGCCTGGTGGAGGTGCACTACGAGCGCAACGACATGGACTTCCATCGCGGCACCTTCCGCGTGCGCGGCGACGCTCTGGAGCTCATTCCGGCCTACAGTCATGAAAAGGCCTTGCGCATAAGTTTTTTTGGCGACGAGATCGAGTCCCTTCAGGAGACCGACCCCCTCACCGGGGCGGTGCTGGCGGGCCTGCGCAAGACCGTCATCTATCCGGGATCGCATTATGTCTCCGACCAGGACAACCTGAAGCGGGCTACGGACGACATCCGCCGCGAGCTGCAGCAGCGCCTGGCGGAGTTCAAGGCCCAGGGCAAGCTTGTGGAGGCCCAGCGCCTGGAGCAGCGCACCATGTTCGACCTGGAGACCATTGAGGAGCTGGGCTATTGCAACGGCATCGAGAACTACTCTCGCCACCTGGACGGGCGCGCCCCGGGGCAGCCCCCGGCCACGCTCATCGACTATTTCCCGGAGGATTTCCTCTTTTTCCTTGATGAAAGCCACATCACCGTGCCCCAGGTGGGGGGCATGTTCAGCGGCGACTTCTCCCGCAAGAGCACCCTGGTGGACTTCGGCTTCCGCCTGCCCAGCGCGCTGGACAACCGTCCCCTCAACTTCAAGGAGTTCCAGGACCGCCTGACCCAGGCGGTCTATGTCTCGGCCACGCCCGGCCCCTGGGAGCTTGACCAGGCCCAGGGCCTAGTGGTGGAGCAGGTCATCCGGCCCACGGGCCTGGTGGACCCGGAGGTGGACGTTCGGCCCGTCAAGGGCCAGGTGGACGATCTGCTGGGCGAGTGCCGGCTGCGCATGCAGCGGGGCGAGCGCGTCCTGGTGACCACCCTGACCAAGCGCATGGCCGAGGACCTTACTGACTACCTGAACCAGATGGGCGTGTCCGCGCGCTACCTGCACTCGGATGTGGTGACCCTTGAGCGCATGGTCATCATCCAGGCCCTGCGGGCCGGCGAGTTCAGCGTGCTTGTGGGCATCAACCTGCTGCGCGAGGGCCTGGACATCCCGGAGGTTTCCCTGGTGGCCATCCTGGACGCGGACAAGGAGGGCTTCCTGCGCTCGGCGCGCTCCCTCATCCAGACCTTTGGCCGGGCCGCGCGCAACGTCGGAGGCAGGGTCCTCCTGTATGCCGATTCCGTGACCCCCTCCATGCGCGCGGCACTTGACGAGACGGCCCGCAGGCGAGAGAAGCAGGTGGAGCACAATGTCCGCAACAACATCGTGCCGCAGACCATCACCAAGGGTCTGGACAACGTGCTGGGCGCCCTGGCCGCGCATGTGCTTCCGGAAGGCTGCGACCTCACGCCGGATGAGCTCCTGCGGGAGCTGGACCCGAAACGGCTGAAGAAGGAGATCGCCGCCCTTGAGCGCGACATGCGCGAGGCGGCCAAGGAGCTGGAGTTTGAGCGCGCGGCGCGCCTGCGCGACAGGGTCCTGTCGCTGCGTGATCGACTGCTGCAGCTGGGGGAGTAGGAATGAAGTTTCGATTGGACATGGCCAGGATACGGGCCGCCAAGGACAAGTGGGGCACGCTGTTCAATCTGCTGCTCGGTCTTTGTCTTATGGTGGTGGTCTTCCTGGTCGGCCTGTTCGTGTTCATGCGGGTGGAGGGCTGGGGCTTCATCGACAGCTTCTACATGATGGTCATCACCCTCTCCACCGTGGGCTTCGGCGAGATCCACCCCCTTTCGGAAAAGGGCCGGTTGCTCACGGCCCTGGTCATCATCTGCGGCGTAGGCAATTTCGCCTTCATCGTCAGTTCCTTTACCCGCATGCTCGTGGACGGGCATCTGCACAACCTCTTGTGGAGGCGCAAGGTGCAAAAACGCATTGACAAGCTGGAGAACCACTACATCGTCTGCGGCTACGGGCGCATCGGCCACGTGGTGGTGCAGGAGATCCTCAAGGTCAGCCAGGACGTGGTGGTGGTGGAGGCCGATGAAGCGCTGGTGGAGCAGCTCAAGCGCGAAGGCATCATGCACATCCCCGGCGACGCCACCAATGACAAATTGCTCATCGACGCAGGCCTGAAGCGCGCCAAGAGCATCGTCACGGCCCTTACCGACGAGGCCGCCAACGTCTACGTGACCCTCACGGCGCGGCAGCTCAATCCCGCGATCTCCATCATCGCCCGGGCCAACGACGCCTCGCACATCACGCGCCTGGAGTTTGCCGGGGCCAACAAGGTCGTGCTGCCGCACTTGATCGGCGGGGTGCGCATGGCCCACACGGTGCTGCGGCCCACGGTCACGGACTTCCTGGATCTGGCCGTGCGCGGGCACATCGACCTGCAGCTGGAGCAGCTGGTCATCGGCGAGAATTCCGGGTTTGTGGGCAAAACCCTCATGGATTCCGGCATCCGCAAGAACTTCGACCTGATCATCGTGGCCATCAAGCGGGCCGCGGGCAACCTGGTCTTCAACCCGGGCCCCAAGGAGGAGCTCTGCTCCGGGGACACCCTCATCACCCTGGGGCGCCAGTCCGACCTGCTGAAGATCTGCGAGTTTCTGTGAGCCCGAGGCCATGAGCGCCACCTTCGCGGCCCTGGAGCCGGCACAGCGCGTCCTTGAGCTGCGCGAGCTGCTGGAGCGGCACAACCACCGCTACTACGTGCTGGACAGCCCGGAGATCACCGACGCCGAGTACGACGCCCTGTTCCGCGAGCTCTCGGCCCTGGAGGCCGCGCACCCGGAGCTGGCCGATCCCAATTCCCCCACCCGGCGCGTGGGCGGGCAGGTGGCCGAGGGTTTCAAGCCCCACCGCCATGCCCTGCCCATGATGAGCCTGGACAACGCCATGAACCTGGACGACTGGCGCGAGTTCGTGGGTACGAAGCTGCCCAACGCCTTCCGCGACGCCGTGGCCGAGGTCGTCCTGGAGGACATCGGGGCGGGCATCGGCCGGGCCTTTGTGCTGACGCCCAAGCAGGACGAGCGCAGGGAGCTGGCCACGAAGCTGCGGCCCATGATCGACGCCGCGCTGCTCACCCCTGGCGGGGGCGGCTGGCTTAAGCTTGCCGCGGAGGCCGGGCGCCTTGGCGCGTTGCGCTCGCACCTGCCCATGATCCGCATGGGCGGCCCCCTGGGGCTACCGGGCCTGGAGCGGCTGGCCCTAAGCATCGGTGCGGACGTCCGCGCCGAGCTGGGCGCCTTCTGGGCCGAGCCCAAGATGGACGGACTGGCCGCCGAGGTGGTCTACGAGTCCGGGGCCCTGGCCGTGGCCTCCACGCGAGGCGATGGAGTGGAGGGCGAGGACGTCACCGCCAACATGCGCATGGTGCGCAACCTGCGCGGCAAGCTGCTGCGCGGCGGAGGCTTTGTACCCGCAGTCCTGGACGTGCGCGGGGAGGTGGTCATGGGCCGGGAGGATTTCGCGGCCCTGAACGAGGCTCAGGAGCTCGCGGGTCTCAAGCGCTTCGCCAACCCGCGCAACGCCGCCGCAGGCTCCATCCGCCAGCTTGATCCCAACGTCGTGGCCGCGCGGCCTCTGCGCTTCCTGGCCTATGGAGCGGGCCGCATGATTTGGCCCAAGGTGACGGAAGGCCAGTCCAGTCCGTGGAGCTCGCAGGCGGACATCATGGCCGGGCTGGCCGCCCTGGGCCTGGGCACGGCCCCGGAGGCCAGGCTTTGCGCCACGGCCCAGGAGGTCGAGGCCTTCTACCTGGACCTCCTGGCCCGGCGCGCCAGCCTGCCCTTTGAGATCGACGGGGTGGTGGCCAAGATCAACAACCTGGCCTTGCAGGAGCTGCTGGGCCAGACCGCCCGCGCCCCGCGCTGGGCCCTGGCCCTCAAGTTCCCGCCCGAGCAGGCCCAGACCAGGCTCCTTGGCATCGGCATCCAGGTGGGCCGCACCGGCGTTCTCACCCCCGTGGCCGAGCTTGAGCCCGTGCGCGTGGCGGGCGTTGAGGTCTCCCGGGCCACGCTGCACAACCAGAGCCACATCCGCGCCAAGGACATCCGCGTTGGTGATCTGGTGGTGATCCAGCGCGCAGGTGACGTAATTCCCCAGGTAGTCGAAGCTGTTGCGTCTGAGCGCAACGGTACAGAGCAGCCTTTTGTCTTCCCCGCAGCCTGCCCGGAATGCGGCAGTATGCTCGTTGTGGAGGACAAGGTGACCTATTGCCCCAACCATGCCTGCCCGGCTCGCGTGGTGCTGGGCATCGTGCATTTCGTGTCCAAGGCCGGGTTGGCCATGGACGGTGTGGGCGAGCGGTGGATCGAGCGGCTGGTCCAGGATGGCCGCCTCAGGTCCCCGGCCGACCTGTTCAGCCTGACCAGGGAGCAGCTGCAATCCTTTGAGCGCATGGGCGAGAAAAGCGCCGAGAACTTCGTGCGCTCCGTCGAGCAGGGCCGCAAAAGCGCCACCCTGGCCAGGTTCGTCAGCGCCCTGGGCATCGAGCAGGTGGGCGAGCAGACGGCCAAGGAACTGGCGCGCTGCTTCGCGGATATGGACGAACTCAAGGCTGCGGAAGAGACGGAGCTCATGAAGCTCAAGGACGTGGGCCCCAAGGTGGCCGCGAGCATCCGCGCGTTTTTCGCAAACGAGGGCAACCAGGCCATGCTGGAGCGTTTCAAAATGTTTGGCCTGTGGCCCAGGGGCGGCCAGAGCACCAATTCCGCCAACCTGCCGCTGTCAGGACAGACCTTTGTCTTCACCGGCGGCCTGCCGGGCCTGAGCCGTCCCCAGGCCCAGGCCCTGGTGGAGCGCCTGGGGGCGTCCTGCTCCGGCTCGGTGTCGCGCCGGGTGGATGTGGTGGTGGCTGGCGAGGAGGCCGGGAGCAAGCTGGCCAAGGCCAGGGATCTGGGTCTCAGGGTATTGGACTTTCCGCAGTTTTTGGCTATGCTGCGCCAACATGGAGTCGAGCCCACAGAGGGTGGTACCCAATAACCCGGAGAGGAAGCCATGAGTTGCGACGTGATCATCATGGGCGGCTGCGGACGCATGGGCGGGACCTTGATCCGCCTGGCCCAGCAGGACCCCGAACTGGAGGTCAGGGCCGTTGTCGAACGGGCCGAGCGCCTGGACGAACTGGAGAACCTGGACTGCGTGGTTTCCAGCGACCTTGAGGAGGTGCTGGCCAAAACCCCGCGCGCCGTGGTGGTGGAGTTCACCTCGCCCGAGGCCACGGTGGAGCATGTGCGCGAGTGCCGCAAGCACGGCAACCCCATGGTCATCGGCACCACGGGCCTGAAACCCGATCAGGCGGAGTTCGTGGCCGCCGCGGCCAAGGACATCCCCATCCTGCTGGCCCCGAACATGAGCGTGGGCGTCAACGTGCTCCTGAAGGTCCTGCCGCAGCTGGTGCAGATGCTCGGCTCGGCCTATGACATGGAGATGGTGGAGATCCACCACGGCCGCAAGAAGGACTCGCCCAGCGGCACGGCCCTGAAACTGGCCCAGTGCATGGCCGAGGCCAGAGGCTGGGTCTACGACGAGGTCAAGCGCCACAGCCGCGACGGCATCATCGGCGAGCGCCCGCAGAACGAACTGGGCGTCCTGGCCGTGCGCGGCGGCGACGTGGTGGGCGACCATACGGCCTATTTCTTCGGCCCGGGCGAGCGCATCGAGGTGACGCACCGGGCGCATTCGCGCGAGACCTTTGCCCAGGGCGCGCTGCGCGCCGCCAAGTGGCTGGCCAAGCAGCAGCCGGGCCGCCTGTTCGGCATGGCCGACCTGTTCTAGCAACCAGTCATATTTTGACGAGAAAACGCCGGGCCTGTGAGGGTCCGGCGTTTTGTTTCGCGGGCGGGCATCCTGCTAGGTCGCAAAGCGGTCTTCCCGCATCACCGCAAACACCGCCTCCAATTCGTCCTGCACCAGGGACAGCGCCCCGGCCAGGCCGTGGGCCTGGCCGCCCTTGGCCGCCTGCTCAAGCGCGCGCGCAGCGTCGCTCAGGCGCTCCATGCCCAGGGTCGCGCCCGCGCCCTTGATGGAATGGGCCAGGTAGCGCACCATGTCCAGGTCGCCCGTGGCCACGGCCTCCTTCAATTTGGCCAGGCGGGCCGGTTCGTCGTCCAGAAACACCGCAAAGAGCCGCGCCAGGAACTCCGGCTTGGTGCTGCGCATGCGCGTAAGCCAGGCCTCGTTGATGGGCGGTCGCGTGTCAACGGGAGACGGGGATTGCTTGGGCTCGGTCACGGCGGTCTCCGGCTGGGTGGGGCTTGGCGGCTCAGGCCTTGAGGCGGCCCCCTTGAGCCTCGCCCTGACGGGTGGATGGGCAGGCCTCCGGCGGGGGAGGGGGCACATGGCCTCCCCCGCCGGAAGAGTGCGCTACATCTTGTACAGCTTTTCGCCGGGCACGATGGGGATGTTGTTCTTCTGCAAAAGCTCGATGGCCTGGTCCGTGCGGTCGAAGCGGAAGATGATGATGGCGTGGGCCCCGCTCTGGTTCACGAAGGCGTACATGTATTCCACGTTGATCTTGGCCTCGCGCAGCATCTCCAGGATGCTGTGCAGCCCGCCCGGATTGTCCGGGACCTCCACGGCCACCACCGTGGTGCGGCCCACGGTGAAGCCCCCGGCCTTGAGGTTCTCCTTGGCCTTTTCGAAGTCGTTGACGATGAGGCGCAGAATGCCGAAGTCCGAGGTGTCGGCCAGGGACAGGGCGCGGATGTTGACGCCGGATTCGGCCAGGATGCGGGTGACCTCGGCCAGCCTTCCGGCGCGGTTTTCCAGGAAGATGGAGAGTTGATCGACCTTCATGACGCTCCTCGCTTGCTGTGTTGGCACATGGTTAGTCGCCTCAGGCCTGTTCCTTGCGCATGTCGATGATGCGTTTGGCCTTGCCTTCGCTTCGCTCGATGCCCTTGGGCTCCACCAGCTTGCACTTGGCGGTGACTCCCAGGAACTCCTTGATGTTCTTTTCTATCTTGGATTCCAGGCGTTGTAAATTCTTGACCTGGTCGGAGAACACATTTTCGTCGACCTCCACGCGCACCTCCATGTTGTCCAGGTTGCCCGCGCGGGTGACGATGAGCTGGTAGTGCGGGGTCAGTCCCTCGGTCTCCAGCAGGATGGTCTCGATCTGCGAGGGGAACACGTTGACGCCGCGGATGATGAGCATGTCGTCGCTGCGCCCCGTGACCCGCTCCATGCGCGCGGTGGTCCGGCCGCAGCGGCAGGGCGCTTTGTTCAGCCTGCTGATGTCGCGGGTGCGGTAGCGCAGCAGGGGAATGCCCTCTTTGGTCAGGGTGGTGATGACCAGCTCGCCCCTTTCACCAGTGGGGAGCTGCTCTCCGGTCTCGGAGTCGATGATCTCCGGGAGGAAGTGGTCCTCCTGGATGTGCAGGCCCTTCTTGACCTTGGCGCACTCGATGGCCACGCCCGGGCCCATGATCTCGGACAGGCCGTAGATGTCGATGGCGGTGATGCCGAGCTTGTTCTCGATCTCGGTGCGCATGGACTCGGTCCAGGGCTCGGCCCCGTGGATGCCGATGCGCAGGGGCAGCTCGCGGAAGTCGATGCCCATGTCCTTGGCCGCCTCAAAGAGGTGCAGGGCGTAGGAGGGGGTGCAGGTGAGCACCGTGGCCCCGAAGTCGCGCAGGAGCATGGCCTGGCGCCGGGTGGCTCCGCCGGAGATGGGGATCACCGTGGCGCCCAGCTCCTCGGCCCCGTAATGGACCCCCAGGCCGCCGGTGAACAGGCCGTAGCCGTAGGCGTTGTGGATGAAGTCGCCGCTGTGCGCGCCAGCCGCGGCCAGGCAGCGCGCGCACAGCTGCGCCCAGGTGCGGATGTCGCGGCGGGTGTAGCCCACCACCGTGGCCTTGCCCGTGGTGCCGGAGGACGAATGGATGCGCACGATGTTCTCGCGCGAGACCGCGAACAGGCCAAAGGGGTAGTGGTTGCGCAGGTCCTGCTTCTCGGTGAAGGGCAGAAGCGTCACATCGGAAAGCTGCTGGATGTGCTCCGGCTTGATCCCGCGCTCGTCGAGCTTCTTGCGGTAGAAGGGCACGTTCTCGTACACGCGGGCCACAAGGTCCTGGAGCCGGCGCAGCTGCAGCTTCTCCAGGTCCTCCCTGGGCAGGGTTTCGTTTTCCACATCAAATATCATGGTCTGTCCTCCTGGGATGGTGCGGGGCGAAGGGTGACATCGTGGGCCTTGGGGCAAGGCGGCCCGTAAAAAACGGCCACGGGGGGATTTTCGCCCCGCAGCCTTGCATTCTCGTCTCTTCCTGCGCGAAATTCTGCTCCGCCTGTCCTGTGCCGCGAAACCAGCGCTCAGGCTAGGTGCAAACGCGGTTTCATGGTCCGCGCAGATTGATCTATTCATGCCCCAAACACGGCACTGCGTCAAGGTTCTGAGGCGTTCTTGCCGAAACGGAAGGCCCCTGGCCCCTGATCTTTCAGCGCAGCGCATCCGGGCCGCGTCCGCTTCCCGCGCAGCCGCCGGCCCCAAGCCCGCGCCCGATCATTGCGCTGGGGCATGGATTCCAGTACAAGGCACGCAAGCAATCGCCAACCGGCGCAAACGGGGTATCATGAAGAAAAAGCGCGAACTGCCGGGCACGCCCGGCATGCCGACATTGGAGAAGGGGCTGCTCCTGGCCAGGATGCTGGACGAAAAACAGGGCGAGGACATCCGGCTGCTGGACGTCACCGGCATCTGCCCGATCACGGAGCACCTCCTCCTGGCCACGGCCAAGGGCCAGCGCCACGCCCAGGCCCTGGCCGACGCCCTGCTGCACCTGGCCGGCGAACGCAAGTTCACCTCCCGGGGCATGGAGGGCTACCAGACAGGCGCCTGGATCCTGCTCGATTTCAACGATGTGGTGGTGCACATCTTCCATGAGGACATGCGCCGTTTCTACAACATCGAAGGCCTGTGGTCCGAGGGCAAGCTGCTGCCCTGGAACTCTTCAGAGGGGGCTGCGTGAAGCCCGTGACGCCCACACTGCTGCTCATCCTGGACGGCTTCGGCCTGTCGCCGGCTGGCCCCGGCAATGCCGTGTCCCTGGCCAACACGCCCAACCTCGACGCCCTGTTCGCCCGCTACCCGCACACGCAGCTGGCCTGCGCCGGGCGCGCCGTGGGCCTGCCCGACGGCTTCATGGGCAACTCCGAGGTGGGGCACATGAACATCGGTGCGGGCCGCGTGGTCTACCAGGACATGACGCGCATCGACATCAGCATCGAGGATGGGAGCTTTTTCGAGAACCCCGCGCTGCTCGACCTCATGGCCAAGGTGAAGGCCGGCAGCGGGCGGCTGCACCTCATGGGCCTGGTGTCCGACGGCGGCGTACACAGCCACCAGAACCACATCCACGCCCTGGTGGCCCTGGCCGGACGCCAGGGCCTGCGCGAGGTCTTCGTGCACGCCTTTCTGGACGGCCGCGACACCCCGCCCTCAAGCGGCCTGGACTATGTGCGGCAGCTGGAGGCGAAGCTGGCCGGCCTCGGCCTGGGGCGCATCGCCACGGTCATGGGCCGCTACTACGCCATGGACCGCGACAAGCACTATGAGCGCAACGAGCCCGCCTATCTGGCCCTGGCCTGCGGACAGGGCAGGACTGTGGCCTCGGCCGTCGAGGCCGTGCAGAGCGCCTATGCCGCAGGAGAGACGGACGAGTTCGTCAAGCCCTGCCTGGTGGCTGGCAGCGATGGCCAGCCCGTCGGCACCATGGGCCACGGGGACGGCCTGTTCTTCTTCAATTTCCGGGCCGACCGGGCTCGGCAGATCAGCCGCGCCTTTTTCGAGGATGACTTTAAGGAATTCCCGAGGCCTTTGCGGCCCAGGCTTTCCGGCATGTCCACCATGACCCAGTATGAGTCCACCTTTCCCCTGCCAGTGGCCTTCGGGCCGCTGTCCCTGGACGGGTTCCTGGGGCAGGTGGCGAGCCGGCTGGGCTTGCGGCAGCTGCGCATCGCCGAGACCGAGAAATACGCCCATGTGACCTATTTTCTCAATTGCGGCGTGGAGGAGCCCCTGCCCGGCGAGGAGCGCGTCATGGTCCCCTCCCCGCGCGAGGTGCCCACCTACGACCACAAGCCGGAGATGAGCGCCCGCGAGGTCACCCTGGCCCTGCTGGAGCGGCGGCGCGAGTTCGACCTCTGCGTGTGCAACCTGGCCAACCTGGACATGGTGGGCCATACGGGCATCATCCCGGCGGTGATCACGGCCTGCGAAACCGTGGACGAGTGCGTGGGCAGGATCGTGGATGCCTTCCTGTCCGATGGCGGACAGGTTTTTCTCACGGCCGACCACGGCAACGCCGAGGAGATGCTCGACGCCCTCGGGGGCGCGCAGACGGCCCACAGCACCAATCCCGTGCCGCTGCTGCACGCGGACCAGGGCGGGGGGCGCAGGCTCAAGCCCGGCAAACTGGGCGACATCGCCCCGACCATCCTGGCTTCCTGGGGTCAGCCCAAGCCCGACAGCATGACCGGCGCAAGCCTTTTCGAGGGATGAACACATGAGCAAGCCGCTGATGCCCGTGCGCCCTGTGGGCATGGAGATCGTGTTTCTGTATCCGTGTCCGCACTGCGCCCGCGACGTGACGCTCATCGCGCCCACCCGCCCGACCATGGCCCAGTGCGACGCCTGCCGCAAAAGCTTCCCCATCGTGCCCGTGGATGACCGCACCCTGCGCTATTTCAAGGTCATGCTCAACGGCGGCAAGGCCGCCATCGATCCCGACTTCCTCTGATCCATCCTTGCCGCCGCACACTGGCGCGACGCCCCGTGCCCCCCACATCAGGGCGCGGGACGGCCTTTTGGGTGGCGTTTTCCTGTCTGCACAACAAGGGTAGGGGGTTTAAAAATCAAGTGTAATATCAATTATTAGAAAAAATCCAGATAATGTCTTGATACTGTTTCCGCACGGAATCGTGGATTTTTGACTCTGGAGAATGTTTAGGAAGGCTTTCTGCGCGCCAGGAAAAAGCGCTTGAGCAAGGCGCCGCATTCCTCGGCCATGACGCCCCGGAGGATCCAGGGGCGATGGTTGAGGAAGGGCAGGGTGCAAACGTCGAGGTTGGACACCAGGGCGCCGGCCTTGGGGTCGCTGGCGGCGAAGACCACCCCGGCCACCCGCGCATGGACCAGGGCGCCCACGCACATGAGGCAGGGCTCCAGGGTCACGGCCAGGATGGCGCCGTTCAGGCGGTGGTTGCCAAGCTTGCTTGCGGCCTCGCGCAGGCAGAGCATCTCGGCGTGGGCCGTGGGGTCGCAGAGGGCGATGTTCCTGTTGTGCGCCCTGGACAGGATGGCCCCGTCCGCGCCCAGAAGCACGGCGCCCACCGGGGTTTCGTCCTCGCGGGCCGCGCTCAGGGCCTCGTCAAGGGCCAGAGCCATGAGCGCCCGCCAGGAGTATCCGGGCGGGCGCTCTGGTGGGGAGATGCGGGCCATGACGCCTCTAGACGCCCTTCAGGTAGCGAACGCCGCCCTCAAGCAGGGTCAGCCCCAGGACGGAGGTTTCACCCCGGGTCCAGGCCGGGTGGTTGCAGGGGGAGTTGTAGGCCTCGGGATGGGGCATGAGGCCCAGGATGCGGCCCGATGGGTCCGTGAGCCCGGCGATGGCGTTGGCCGACCCGTTGGGGTTTTCCGGGAACTGCATGCTGGGTTCGCCCGTGGCCGGGTCGATGTAACGCAGGGCCACGAGATTGGCGGCCTCCAGGGCGTCCAGGGTGGCCTGGTCCTGGGGCACGATCTTGCCCTCGCCGTGGCGCACCGGGGCCTCCAGGCGGTCCATGCCCTTGGTGAACACGCAGGGCGAGGCCGGGTTGGCCTTGAGGGTCACCCAGCGGTCCTCGTAGCGGGCGGAATCGTTGTGCGACAGGGACACCTGGCGCTCGAAGTAGCGGCCGCCCAGGGCCGGCAGCAGGCCCAGCTTCACCAGGAGCTGGAACCCGTTGCAGATGCCCAGGATGATCCCCCCGGCCTGGAAGAAGGCCTTGAGCTGGTCCAGCACGTGTTCGCCGCTTGAAGTTTTTGCAAAACGCCAGCGCAGGGCCGCGGCCTGGGCCGAGCCCAAGTCGTCACCATCCAGAAAACCGCCGGGAAAAATGAGGAAATTGAAATTTTCCATGCGCACATGGTTTGAGGTGATGTCGGAGAAAAAGGCGATGGTGGCCTCGTCGGCCCCGGATTCCCGGGCGGCGTATGCTGATTCCTGTTCACAATTGGTGCCGTATCCGGTAAGAACTAGTGCTTTGACGCGGGCCATGAACGTCCTCCATTGCGACTGTCGAAGCGGGCCGCTCAGGTTTTGTCCCGCCAGAGCCCAAGAGTACGTGCGCCCGCGCGCGGCGTCAACACGGTCCTCGGCACCGGAGCTGTCAATTCAACCTGAACCAGGCAGATAGGGGTTTTTTGCATGAAGACCAAGTTCATATTCATCACCGGCGGAGTGCTGTCCTCCTTGGGCAAGGGTTTGGCCGCGGCGTCCATCGGCGCGCTCCTGCAGACCCGTGGCCTCAAGGTGACCATCCAGAAGCTCGACCCCTACATCAACGTTGACCCCGGCACCATGAACCCCTTCCAGCACGGCGAAGTCTACGTCACCGAGGACGGCGCCGAGACCGACCTCGACCTGGGCCACTACGAGCGCTATCTGGGCATCCACATGAGCCAGAGCAACAACTACACCTCCGGACGCATCTACGAGACGGTCATCAACAAGGAGCGCCGGGGCGACTATCTGGGCGGCACCGTGCAGGTCATCCCGCACATCACCGACGAGATCAAGCGCTGTGTCCTGGGCGTGGCCAGCGATGAGGACGTGGCCCTCATCGAGATCGGCGGCACCGTGGGCGACATCGAGGGGCTGCCCTTCCTGGAGGCCATCCGCCAGCTCAAGAACGACCTGGGCAAGGAGAACGTCCTCTACATCCACCTGACCCTGGTGCCCTACATGCGCGCCGCGGGCGAGCTCAAGACCAAGCCCACGCAGCACAGCGTCAAGGAGCTCAGAAGCATCGGCATCCAGCCGGACATCATCCTCTGCCGCTCCGAGGTGCCCCTGCCCGCCGACCTGCGCGCCAAGATCGCCCTGTTCTGCGACGTGGACCGCGACGCCGTGTTCTCCGCCGTGGACGTGCAGAGCATCTATGAGGTGCCGCTGGAATTCTACCGCGAGGGCGTGGACCAGAAGATCGCTATCCTGCTCAAGCTGCCGGCCAAGAACGCCGAGTTGGACCCCTGGAAGGAGCTGAACCGGCGCATCAAGAACCCCAAGGGGCAGGTGAGGATCGGCATCATCGGGAAATACGTGGACCTGAAGGAGGCCTACAAGAGCCTGCACGAGGCCCTGATCCACGGCGGCGTGTTCAACGAGGTCGAGGTGGTCCTGGAATACGTCAACTCCGAGGAGATCACGGCCAAGAACGTGGAGAAGCGCCTCAAGAACCTGGACGGCGTGCTGGTGCCCGGAGGCTTTGGCTCGCGCGGCATCGAAGGCAAGATCACCGCCATCAGGTACGCCCGCGAGAACAAGGTGCCGTTTTTCGGCATCTGCCTGGGCATGCAGTGCGCGGTCATCGAGTACGCTCGCAACGTCCTGGGCCTGGAGAAGGCCAATTCCCAGGAGTTCGACGAGTTCACCCCGGCCCCGGTGATCTATCTCATGACCGAGTGGTACGACTTCCGCACCAAGAAGGTCGAGAAGCGCGACGAGGCCTCCAACAAGGGCGGCACCATGCGCCTGGGCTCCTATCCCTGCAAGATCGTCAAGGACACCAAGGCCATGGAGGCCTATGGCGAGGGCCGGATCGAGGAGCGCCACCGCCACCGCTACGAGTTCAACAACAAGTATTCCGACGCCCTGCAGCAGGCCGGCCTGGTGCTTTCGGGCACCTCGCCCGACGAGGAGCTGGTGGAGATGGTTGAGCTGCCCGGGCATCCGTGGTTCCTGGGCTGCCAGTTCCACCCGGAGTTCAAGTCCAATCCCATGCGGCCCCACCCGTTGTTCCGCGAGTTCATCCGCGCGGCGGCGGAGCGGGCCAAGGGCAAGTAGCATGGCCGTTGATTCCGCAGCGCTCTACGCCAAAAGCCTGACCGGGCCCTTTGTCCTGGCCGGCCCGTGTGTGCTGGAGAGCCGGCAGCTGGCCCTGGACGTGGCGCGCGAACTGGCCGCCATCGCCCAGCGCCTGGAGCTGACCATGGTCTTCAAGAGCTCCTACGACAAGGCCAACCGCACCTCCGCCTCGAGCTTCCGGGGTCCTGGCCTGGACATGGGCCTCTCCTGGCTGGCCGAGGTGCGGGAAGCCACGGGCCTGCCCGTGGTCACGGACATCCATCTGCCGGAGCAGGCCGAGCGCGTGGCCCAGGTGGCCGACGTGCTCCAGATCCCTGCCTTCCTCTGCCGCCAGACGGATCTGCTGGTGGCCGCGGCCGAGACCGGGCGCATCGTCAACGTCAAAAAGGGGCAGTTTCTCGCCCCGCTGGACATGAAGAACGTGGCCGACAAGCTGCGCAGCACGGGCAACGGGCGCTTCTGGCTCACGGAGCGCGGCTCGTGCTTCGGCTACAACAACCTCGTGGTCGACATGCGCTCCCTGTCCCTCATGCGCGGTCTGGGCGCGCCCGTGGTCTTCGACGCCACGCACTCGGTGCAGCTGCCCGGAGGGCAGGGCGGATCATCCGGCGGCCAGCGCGAGTTCGTGCCGGTGCTTGCCGCTGCGGCCGTTGCCGCCGGGGCCAGCGGCGTGTTTTTGGAGGTCCACCCGGACCCGGACCGCGCCCTGTGCGACGGGCCCAACAGCCTGCCGCTGTCCCAGGTGGAAGGCCTGCTCCGGCGGCTCATGGCCATATGGAGTGTGCCCGATGCCGGCTGAGTTCGCGATCGACCCCGCTGTCCTGGCCCTGGGCCGGGATGTCAAACTCTTGATCCTGGATGTTGACGGCGTGCTCACGGACGGCGGCCTCCATTATGACCACCAGGGCAACGTCAGCAAGCGTTTCCACGTCCAGGACGGTCTTGGAATAAAGATTGCACAATCCCTGGGGCTTGCCATCGCGGTCATCACCGGCCTGAAGCATGGGGCCGTGGAGAAGCGGGTGCGCGAGCTGGGCATCGAGGAGTACCACGCCGGACATGTGGACAAGGTGCCCCTGATGGAGGAGATCCGCGGACGGCTGGGTTGCGAGCGCTCCCAGATCGCCTTCCTGGGAGACGACTGGGTCGACGCGGGCGTGATGCAGGCCGTGGGGTTGCCCATGGCCGTGGGCAACGCCCAGCCGGAGATACTGCGGCTGGCGAAATGGGTGACCAGGTTGCATGGCGGTCAGGGCGCTGTCCGAGAGGCCATCATGTTCCTTCTGGACTGCCGTGGACAATACGAGGCGGCCTGGGAGAAGTGGAGTGGATGAATGCGCAAGCCTCTGTTGTACCTGGTGCTGATCTTCGTTCTCGGCCTGGCCATCGGTCTGGTGGTCAACGAGAGGCGGGACGTGCGCAATGGCGCGGCGGAGAGGCCTGTGGCCAAGACCGCTGAGCCGGATGTCCTGGCCGAGGACCTGGAGTTCGTGCAGGGCGCGGATGGCAAGGTGCTCTGGCGCGTGCGGGCCAAGAGCGCGCAGTACAGCGTGGACCAGCGCATCGTGCAGGTGCTGCGGCCCCAGCTTTCCGCCTATGTCGGGGCGGACCGCCAGGAGGTCTTCGTCAAGTCCGACACGGGCGAAGTGAACCAGCAGGGCAACACCATGACCCTGCGCGACAACATCACGGGCCGTTTCGGCGAATTTGTCCTGACCTCCGACGTGTTCGACTACATCGGGGCCATGAAGAAGATCTACCTCA
This sequence comes from Pseudomonadota bacterium, assembly GCA_018822105.1. Taxonomy (GTDB): domain Bacteria; phylum Desulfobacterota; class Desulfovibrionia; order Desulfovibrionales; family Desulfovibrionaceae; genus Humidesulfovibrio. The sequence goes on along the minus strand of JAHJLB010000014.1, from coordinate 154,228 downwards.
AGGGCCGGGTGGGCGTCACCAGGCCAGACTTTTCCATGAACGCAACCACGGTGGAGATCAACCTGGATACCCGGGAGCTGACCGCCGCCGGAGGCGTCACCGCGGAGCTGACCCCCGCGGCCCTGGGTTCGCTGAGGAAGGAGAAAGTGAAGTGAGGCACGAGCGACCTGCGCTCCGGCCAACTGTCGCCCTGATGCTGGGTCTGGCCCTGGTCGTCCTGGCCGCCGCTTCGGCCCTGGCCCAGTCCTGGGGCGAGGTGCGCGTGGTGGAGACCCCCGTCAACGTGCGCCAGACCCGCAGCACCCAGGCCCCGGTGGTGCGCGCCTTGAAGCCCGGAGAGCGGGTCAAGGTGGACTTTGTGCGGCCCTCCGGCTGGGGGGCGATTTTCGAGGTGGACGCCTCCGAGCGCGACGAGGCCAAGGCCATGGGTTTTTCCGACGTGCGCCTCATGAAGCCCGTTGCGGCGGTTCCGTCCAAGACTGCCGCGCCCGCTCCCGCGCGCGCCGCTGCCCCGGCGGCGCCCGTTACCCCGGAGGTCCGTCAGTTGAGCCAGGTGGAGGCCCGCACCGAAGTCTTCAAGGAGCGTTCCCTCAAGTCTCCGGTGGTGGCCGTGCTTGCCCCTGGCGAGCGGGTGCAGACCGGTTATCCGCGCTACGGCTTCATCGCCGTGTTCCGCATGAACGATTCCACCAGTTCCGAGGCCGCCGCCGTGGGCTACGTGCCCGAAGGCATGGTCAAGGCCCTGCCTGCCCCTGCTGCGCCCGCGCCAGCGCGCCAGGCCGCGGCGCAAGCCGTTTCTCCTGCCGCCGCCCCGGCCAAGGCCACGGAGTTCAAGGCCGTTGCGCCCGCCCAGGTCCCGGCCAAGGCCGAGGCCAAGTCTTTGCCCGCCTCGGAGATGAAGGGCGAGGTCAAGGAAGGCCCGGCCCTTCTGGGCAACCAGCCCACCCTCTCCAAGCAGGACCCCGTGCGCATCACCTCGGACAAGATGGTCTACAACCAGGTGGAGAATTCCGTCATGTTCCAGGGCAACGTGCATGGGACGCACACGGACATGGCCATCTGGGCGGAGCGCATCACGGCCTATTTCACGGACAAGAAGAAGGGCAAGGAGCAGAAGCAGGAGCCGGGCGGGATTGGGGATTTCGGCGACAAGATCGAGCGCATCGTGGCCGATGGCAATGTGCGCCTGGTGGCCAACAAGAACGAGGGCGCCTGCGGACAGCTCACCTATTTCGTCCAGGAGGGGGTCATCCGCATGGACAACAATCCCATCCTGCGCGAGGGTCAGAACACCGTGCGCGGAGATGTCATCAAGTTCTTCATCCGGGAGAACCGCAGCGAGGTCCTGAGCGGCACCCAGCGCCGCGTTGAGGCCATCTTCCAGTCGCCCAAGGGGGAGAAGAAGTAGATGGCTGAACTTGTCGCCACCAATTTGTCCAAGCGCTACGGCGAGCGCGAGGTGGTGCGCCACATCAACGTGCGCCTGCGTGACCGCGAGGTGGTGGGCCTGCTGGGCCCAAACGGCGCGGGCAAGACCACGACCTTCTACATGCTCGTGGGCGTGGTGAACCCCACCACGGGCAACGTGCTGCTGGACGGCGTTGACGTGACCGAGCTGCCCCTGCACGAGCGCGCCCGCAGGGGGCTTTCCTATCTGCCGCAGGAAAGCTCCATCTTCAAGAAGCTTTCGGTGCGCAAGAACCTGGACGTGATCCTGGAGCACATGCCCATGAGCCGCAGCGAGCGCGAGGCCAGGGCTTTGGAGCTCATGGAGATGTTCAACATCACCAAGCTGGCGCACCAGCCGGCCATGTTCCTCTCCGGCGGCGAGCGCCGGCGGCTGGAGATTGCGCGCGCCCTCATCCTCAACCCCAAATTCATCCTGCTGGACGAGCCCTTTGCCGGCATCGACCCCATCGCCGTCATCGACATCCAGGAGATCATCGCCGTGCTCACCAAGATGGGCATCGGCATCCTCATCTCCGACCACAACGTGCGCGAGACCCTGAACATCTGCGACCGCGCCTACCTCGTGTACGAGGGGCAGGTCATCCTTGAGGGCAGCCCGGCGGAGATCGTGCAGAGCAGCAAGGCGCGCAAGCTCTACCTGGGCGAGTCTTTCAGTCTCTAGCTCCAAGCATTTCCGTATGATTCTCGTGATATTTCATGGGGATCCGCCATCAAGCTTCTTCAAGCCCGCAGAATTGTGGATTTACACAAGCCGTGAAGGTTGGTACACTTTTTTCATGCGGCTCAGCCCGTTATAAAAAAGTTTGTATCTCCATGGAGTTAACAGTTTTTCTTGCGAACCAGATGCGCCTGTGGCACGATGGTTATGCACGAAGAAGCGTGTGCGGGTCTAATTTTTTTGCGCCACAGGCGCAGTGAATCCGGAGGCATCGGTTTCGCATATGGGTTTGGAGCTTCGCCAACAACTCAAGCTGTCGCAGCAGCTGGTCATGACGCCTCAGCTGCAGCAAGCCATCAAGCTCCTGCAGCTCTCGCGGCTGGAGCTTGTGGAGTCCATCCAGCAGGAGTTGATGGAGAATCCATTCCTTGACGAGCTTGATGCGGAGGTGGAGGACACGGCCCCGGCCAGGGACAGCCTGGACGATTACGAGCCCGCCCATGCCGACGTCGAGAGCCGGGCCAGCGAAGAGCTCATGCGCAATGCCGACTGGGAGAACTACCTCGGCGAGTTTTCCAGCGTCACCAAGCAGTCCCTGGGCCGAGAGCTGGAGGTGCCGGAAGAGGGCCTCTCCCTCGAGGCCCGGCTGACCTCCCGCCCCAGCCTGGACGGGCACCTCTCCTGGCAGATGCGACTGTCGCGCTTCTCCGAGGCTGAGCTGGAGATCGGCGAGATGATCATCGGCAACCTGGACTCGCGGGGCTATTTGCAGGCCTCGGTGGAGGAGCTCCAGGTCCTGCTGCCGGATGTCTCCCCTGAGGCCATCGAGGCCGTGATCCAGCGCATCCAGCGCCTGGACCCCGTGGGGGTCGCGGCCCGCACCGTGAAGGAGTGCCTCCTGGTGCAGATGGAGGTCCTGGGCCTGGACGACCCCATCCTGCTGTCCCTGGTGCGCGAGCACCTGGAGGACCTGGAGCAGCACCGCTACAAGCCCTTGACCAAGAAGTTCAAGATCAGCATGGATGAGCTCAAGGAATACCTTGATCTCATGCAGACCCTGGAGCCCATGCCCGGGGCGACCTTCTTCAGCGGCGAACCCCAGTACGTGAGCCCGGACGTGTTCGTCTACATGCTCGGGGGGGACTTCGTCATCGTGTTGAACGAGGATGGTTTTCCTCGACTTCAGCTGAATTCGTATTATGTTGAAAACGTAAAGGCCAAGACATCGGCCGAGAAGGACTATTTCCAGAGCAAGATCCGCTCCGCGGAGTGGCTCATGAAGAGCCTGTACCAGCGCCAGCGGACCCTGTACAAGGTCATGGAGAGCATTGTGCGTTTCCAGCGAGAGTTTTTCGAGCACGGCGTGAGCCGCTTGAAGCCGCTGATCCTCAAGGAGGTGGCCGAGGACATCAGCATGCATGAGTCTACGGTCAGCCGCATCACCACAAGCAAGTATGTGGCGACCCCGCATGGCATCTTTGAACTCAAGTTCTTCTTCAACAGCGCCCTGGACCTGGACGACGGCACCCAGGTCGGGTCGGAGTCCGTCAAGGCGCTCATCAAGCAGCTCATCAGCGGGGAAAATCCCAAGCACCCCATGAGCGATGAGCAGATCGGCGAGATCCTCAAGCAGAAGCTGGAGGTGAACATCGCGCGGCGCACTGTGGCCAAATACCGCACCGCCATGAACATCGAGTCCTCCTCCAAGCGCAAGCAGGTCTTCTAAACCGGCGTCGCCCGCCACATCCCAGGAGGTTTCGCATGAACATCAGTTACGCCTTCAAGAATTTCGATCCCTCTGACCACTTGAAGGAATATGCCGCTTCCCGTTTTGAGAAGATGGGCAAGTTCATCGGCGACACCGTGGAAACAGATTTGCAGATCAACCTGTCCGTGGAGAAGTTTCGCCATCAGGCCGAGGTCATACTTTCCGCCGACAACATGCACATTTCGGCCTACGAAGAGTCCGAGGACATGTACTCCACCATCGATCTGGTGCTGGAGAAGCTGGAGAGCCAGCTCAAGCGCATGCGCGAACGCCACAAGGAGCGCCGCCGCGCCGGCACCCCGCGCGCCGCGCGCATGGACGTCATCAGCCTCTCCGAGGAGCCCGGCGGCGGAGCCCCGACCATCAAGGACTCCGATCATTTCGAGCCCAAGCCCATGAACATTGACGAGGCCGCAATGCAGCTGGAATCCCTCAAGTACGAATTCCTGGTCTTCCGAAACGCCGAGACCGAGCGGGTGAACGTGCTGTATCGCGCCAAGAACGGCGACTTCGGCCTCATCGACCCTGGAAACTAGCGATGCGTCTCGACGAGTACATCGACAAGGAGCTGGTGCTTCCGGACCTCTACTCCACGAGCAAGTCCGAGGTGCTGCGGGAGATGACCGAGGCCCTGGCCGCTTGTCATCCCAATGTGGACGCCGCCCAGGCCCTTGCCGTCCTTCTGGACCGCGAGGGCCTGGGCACCACGGGCATTGGCGAGGGCGTTGCCATCCCGCACGGCAAGCTCGCCTCCCTCACGCGCGTCATCCTGTGCGTGGGCAGAAGCCGCAAGGGCGTTGAGTTCGACTCCCTGGACTTCAAACCCTGCACCATATTCTTCCTCGTCCTTGCTCCAGAGCAGATGACGGGCATCCATTTGCGCATCCTGGCACACATCTCCCGGCTGTTGAAAGACGAGTCCTTCCGCAAGGATTTCTTTGACGCCGAAGACCGCGACGCGCTCTACGCGCTGCTCCAGTCGTTCTAGGCGGAGGTCAAGGCCATGAACGTGCCCGAAGGATTCTCCGTGGTGGTGGTGACCGGCCTGTCCGGTTCCGGGAAAAGCACTGCCCTCAACGTCTTTGAGGATCTCGGCTACTTCTGCGTGGACGGCCTGCCCGCCGCCATGCTGGTCAAGCTGGTGACCCTGTTCCTGGGCAAGGACTCCCGGCACCGGGGCCTGGCCCTGGGCATGGACCTGCGCCAGCACGACTTCCTGGACCAGTGGAATGACGCTGTGCAGGAGTTGGCGGGCATGGGCATTCATGTGCGCGTCCTCTTTGTGGAGGCCAAGGACTCCTCCCTGGTGCGCCGCTATGCCACCACGCGCCGCCCGCATCCGCTGGAGAGCGCCAGCCTCGGCCTTGAGCAGGCGCTGACCAGGGAGCGGGCCATGCTTGCGCCCCTGCGCAAGGACGCCGAACTGGTCATCGACACCAGCGAGTATTCCATACATGATCTGCGGCGCATGGTCCTGGAACGCTTCGCCACGCCCGAGCACAAGAGCCAGGGCATGCGCGTGCACGTCATCTCCTTCGGCTTCAAGTACGGAGCCCCCGCCGAGGCGGATCTGGTCTTTGACCTCCGGTTTTTGCCCAATCCCTATTTCGTGCCCGAACTGCGGCCCTTGTCCGGCAAGGATCAGGCCGTGGCCGACTATGTCTTCAAAGCCGATCCGGGCTTGACTTTTCAGCGCAAGCTTCTAAATTTCTTGCTTTATCTGCTCCCACTCTATGCGTCCGAGGGACGCTACCGCATTGCGCTCGCGGTGGGCTGCACCGGTGGGCGCCACAGGTCCGTGGCCATGGCCGAGCAACTGCTTGCCACCCTGCGCGACAGCGGCTATTCCGTGACTCTTGAACATCGGCACTATGATCTCGGCTGAGCGGGCGGTGCCACAACCTGGCGCGGCCGTCAGCCGTGCCTGGCAGGCGAGGACATGACGGAGAACACGGAAACACAACCCGCTCCGCAGCAGGTCGGCGTCCTTGTGGTCACCCACGGGGAGTTCGGCTCGGCCCTGCTGGATGCGGCGCAGATGATCCTGGGCCGGCAGCAGGGGCTTGCCGCCGTGAGCGTGCAGGTCACAAACGGCGTGGACGAGGTCGTGGTGGCCCTGAAGGCGGGGCTGGCCAGCCTGGAGACCGGCCTGGGGGTCATCGTGCTGACGGATCTGTTTGGCGGAACGCCCACGACCTTGAGCCTGTCCCTGCTCAAGACCGGAAACCTTGAGGTGGTGGCCGGGGTGAACCTGCCCATGCTGCTCAAGGTCTTGCAGAACCGTACCCAGAGCCTTTCGGAGCTGGCGGGACAGGCCAAGGCGGCCGGGCAGCAGGGCATCGTGGTGCCGGGGGAAATGTTGCGCAAGAAGGCCGCCGGGAGCTGAGGCATGTTCTGGGTACGCGTGGACAACAGGCTCATCCACGGCCAGGTGGTGGAGGCATGGGTTCCCTACATCGGGGCGCGCAGCATCATCGTCGGCAACGACGACTTGGCCAGGGACGAGCTGCAGCAGGAGATCATGGCCCTGGCCATACCCAGGGCCGTGGACAGCGCATTTCTGCTCATCGACCAGCTGGCCGGGGATTCGCGCCTGAACGGGCCTGGCCGCGACGCCACCCTGCTGCTCTTTTCCTGCTGCCTGGACGTGCGCCGGGCCGTGGACAAGGGCCTGCGCCTGGAGACGCTCAACGTGGGCAACCTGCACTATGGAACCGGGAAGCGCCAGCTTTCGCCCAGCGTGTCCCTGGGCGCGGACGACGAGTCCTGCCTGCGCTACCTGCAAGGAAAGGGCGTGGAGCTGGATTTCCGCTGCGTGCCCAATGACCCTGTGCCTGTGAGGTTCACATGATCGACATGCCTTTGACCGGTCCCATGTGGTTCGCCGCGGTCGGTTTTTTTTTGCCCTGTTCTCGCTCTGCCGCTTTTCGGTAAGCCTCGGGCTCCTTGAGCGCCCCCTGGTCATCGGCCTGTTCTGGGGCCTGCTCTTCGGGAACCTCACCTCCTGCCTGTATATAGCCATTTTCTACGAGCTGCTCTGGCTCGACTTCCTTCCTGTCGGCACCTTCATCCCGCCGCACATGACAGCGGCCGCCTTTACCGGCCTGGCCCTGGCCACGTATTTCGGGCTGGATTCCCCGCCCCTGGTCTTTGGCGCCGTTGTCTGCGGCCTGCCCATGGCCTGGCTTGGCGCACGGCTGGACCGCAATCTGCGCGACAGCCTGAACCGCTCCTACAGCTCGGTGCTGCACTGGCTGCGCAGGCCCGTGGATCCCGGCGTGCCGGGCAGGCTCATCCTGCGCACGCTGCTGGGCAAGCTCGTGGTCTCCTGGGTGTTTTTTGTGCTCGGTGCCGGGGTACTGGCCGTGCTCCTGCGCTTTGCCCTCAACCAGTATGCCGGATTTTTGGAAGGTCTGGAGCTCACCTGGAATCAGTTCCTCATCGCCGCCAGCATAGGCGGGCTGCTCTCCCTGCGGCTGCGCAGCCTGTACCTGTCGGTGGGGGTGAGCGCGGTGGCCCTCGGATTTTTCCGGCTGGCAGGCATCTTCTGACTTGGCAAGGCATAATCTTTGTGATAAATGGAACAATCGTCCGAACACAAAGGACAATCCTTAGCAATCCAAAATTTTTAGGAGGACTTTCATGGCTATTATCGTTGCTGGTCACAAAAATCCCGATTGCGATACCATCACCGCTGCCATCGCCGTTGCCGACCTGCTGAGCAAGCGCGGCATGGAAGCCACTGCCGTGGCCCAGGGTCCCGTTACCCCGGACACTGATTTCGTGCTCAAGACCTTCGGTCTGGCCGCCCCGGCCATCGAGACCGACGCCACCGGCAAGGACATCGCCCTGGTGGACACCACCGAGCTGTCCCAGGCCCTGGACAACCTGGACAAGGGCAAGGTCGTGCTCGTGGTCGACCACCACAAGCTGGGCGACGTCACCACCTCCAATCCCCTGGAGATGTGGGTTTGGCCCGTGGGCTGCACCGGCACCGTGATCAAGGCCATGTACGAGTTCTACGGCATCGAGATTCCGAAGAACATCGCCGGCGCCGTGATGCTCGCCATCCTGAACGACACCGTGCTCTTCAAGTCCCCCACCTGCACCGACGCCGACAAGAAGGCCGTCGAAGGCCTGGCCAAGATCGCCGGCGTGGCCGACTACAAGGCCCTGGGCATGGACATGCTGAAGATCAAGGGTTCCGTTGACGGCATCCCCGCCGTTGACCTGATGAACCGCGACTACAAGGACTTCAACATGGGCGGCAAGAAGGTCGGCATCGGCCAGGTCGAGGTTCTGGACCTGGCCCTGCTGGACAAGATCAAGCCCGCTTTGGTGGAGGAGTGCAAGAAGCTCCAGGCCGACGGCCGCCACACCGTCATGCTGCTCCTGACCGACATCATGAAGGAAGGCTCCGAGATCCTCGTGGTCTCCTCCGACGCCTCCCTGGTCGAGAAGGCCTTCGGCGGCAAGGTCGGCGGCGCGCTGAACTCCATGTGGGTCGATGGCTGCATGAGCCGCAAGAAGCAGGTCGTTCCGCCCATGGAAAAGGCCTTCGCCTAGTTCCAGCCGCTTGAAACGATTCCTTTGGCGGGCCCCTTCGGGGGGCCCGCCTTTTTTATTGCCCTAAGGGAAAGACGAAAAAAACGCCCCGGCGACCATGCGGTTGCCGGGGCGTCGTATGGCGCAGGCGCGTCCGGGTGCTAGATCAGTCCGCTCTTGGCCAGGGCTTCCTTCAGCTTGGCCAGGCTGGCGGCCTCCAGCGGCACCATGGGCAGCCGGAACTCCAGCCCCATTTTGCCCATGAGCGACAAGGCCGTCTTCACCGGGATGGGGTTGGTCTCAAGGAACATGGCCCGGTGCACGGGGTTCATCTCCAAGTGCAGGGCCAGGGCGCGGGCGTTGTCGCGCTTGAAGAAGGCGTCGATCATGCCGGACATCTTGGCGGGCATGACGTTGGAGGTGACGGAGATGGTGCCGCAACCGCCCACGGCCAGGAGGGGTAGCACCGTGAAGTCGTCGCCGGACAGGACGAGGAAGTCCTTGCCCATGAGCTCCACGAGCTCCGAGCCCTGCGTGATGTTGCCGGTGGCCTCCTTGCAGCCGATGACCTCTGGGACCTCGCGGACCACGCGGGCGATGGTCTTGGGCAGCACGTTCTGGCCGGTGCGTCCAGGGACATTGTACAAGATGTAGGGCATGGAAGCCTCGGCGGCGATGGCCTTGAAATGCGCCACCAGGCCGTCGGGCGTGGGTTTGTTGTAGTAGGGCGTGATGATGAGCGCGGCGTCGGCTCCGGCCTTCTTGGCCAGGGCGGTGAGCCCGATGGCTTCCCTGGTGTTGTTGGAGCCGGCCCCGGCGATGACCGGAACACGCCCCTTGACCTGATCGACGCAGATGCGGATGACCTGGCCCTGCTCCTCGTGGGACAGGGTGGCTGCCTCGCCGGTGGTGCCGCAGGGCACAACGCCGTTGATCCCCTGTTCGATCTGCCATTCGATGAAGGCCCTGTAGGCCTCCTCATCCACGGCGCCGTTCTTGAACGGCGTCACCAGTGCGGTAAACGCTCCGCGCAACTGCATCTCTCCCTCCTCTGACCGTTCCGATGCGGCCAGGCTAGTCCGTGCCCAGGCTCTGCATGAGCGAAAGCACCTGCGGATCTTCCTGATATTGATCCGTCAACCCCACAAGGGTCATACGAACATTTTTCTCCTCCGTCCATTTGAAATTCGGGTCCCCGTGGTCCGGCCAGGCCAGAATGTCCAGCCGGCTCATGGACTTGCCCTGGGAAAAGGAGCGGATCCAGAGCGTCTTGCCGCCTGCGGCGATGTTGCCCGTCAGGCCGATGCCCGGGCCAGAGCCCAGCAGCACATCCGGCAAGGGGCCGCCGTTCTTGAGCAGCTCCTGCTCGCCCATGTAGCCCCAGGGGCTCATGGCCACCACCAGCCTTGCGCTGGCGCGCAGCTTGCGCACGGCGTCGGCAAGCTGGCGCACCAGGGCCAGGGGCAGGTCCGTGGCTGGTGCGGGCAGGGGGGGCAGGAGGATGACGCCGATCCTGTGCGCCGCGTCCGGGCCGAGGATATGCAGCTCCAGGCGGCGGGATCCGTGCCAGCCCTGTCTGGGCGAAACCCCGGCTCTGGACATGACCTCGCGCTCATAGGGCGCCGCAAAGACCAGGTCATTGCGCAGGAGCTCAAAGGCCTTGGCCATGAACTCCAGGCGCTTGGGCGTGGGCGGTTTCTGGGCTTGGAATTGCGCGAATTCATAGGCTCCGGCCAGGATGAGCACCGGAACCTCCCTTGTGGCGCTTTGGCGAAGCGCTTTCTGATACGTGGCCCGCCGGGCCAGTCCGCCTACGGTTTTCCCTCCTCAGGTGGGGCAGGGGCGCGCCTCGCCCTCGGTATTGCCGCTGAACACCAGGGTGAGCTTGGACGCATCCGCGAAGCTGTCAGTGGTGAAGGCCAGAACCGCAAACAGGAGAAATGGTATGATGCGCCGCATGTCAGTCGTTGATGAATTCCTTCAGTTCTTTTCCCGGACGGAAGAAGGGCAGGCGCTTGGACTGCACCTGGACCACGGTGCCCGTCTTGGGGTTGCGGCCGGTGTAGCCGTTGTAGTCCTTGACCTTGAAGCTGCCAAAGCCGCGAACCTCCACCCTGTCGCCGGCCACAAGGGCGTCCTTGATGGAGTCGAAGAAAGCTCCAACAATCTTGGTGGCGTCGTCGACATGCAGGTTTTTCTTTTCCGCTAGCGCCTTGATGAGCTCGCTCTTGTTCATGTCCGCTCCGTTTGTTGGCCTGTTGGGTGGTCCTTTTCAAGCGCCGATTGCGCAGGACTCCTCACGTATACTTTTCGTATGCCGAAAATCCAGCCATTCCGTCAAGTGTTTCGTGCGGTTGCGCCGGGAAGAAATTCTTTGAGCGCCCGGCGGGCGGCGATGGTCTCCAGGTTCTCGCTCCGGTAGCGGGCGATGCGCCCGGCCAGAACGCGTATGTCGACGCTGGCCGGGCATTCCGGAGCAAACCTGGCCAGCGGGGTCTGGTGGATCACAGCCTGGGTGAGGGTGCGGTCCAGACGCACGTGCCCAAGGTGCAGCAGCTCGAAACCGAGAAAATTCTTGCAGGCCATGTTCAGGCGTTGGAATGTTTCGCGGGATTCCTCGGCTGAGGCCTGGTTCACCACCACGCAGAAGTCCCGCACGCCGAACTTGGCGTTCAGGACCTTGATGATGGCGTAGCCGTCGGTGAGCGACGTGGGCTCCGGGGTCACCAGCACGATGCGCATCTGCGCCATGCGCGCCAGGGCGAGCACCGTGGAGCTGATGCCGGCGCCCAGGTCCATGAGCAGGAAGTCGTAGCCCGCCACCAGCCCGGCCAGCTGCTCGAAGAGGCTGTCGCGCTGGTTCTGGTCCATCTCCACCAGCTCCGGAACCCCGCTGGCGGCCGGCAGAATGTCCAGGCCGTCCTCCACGGCAAGGACCACATCCTCGGGCTTGACCTCGCCGCCCAGGATGTCCTGCAGGTTCTTCTCCGGGGTCAGGCCCAGGAGCACGTCCAGGTTGCCCAGGCCCAGGTCGCAGTCCATGAGCAGAAGGCGGTGCCCCATGTCGCGCAGCGTGAGGCCCAGGTTCAGGGCCAGGTTGGTCTTGCCCACCCCGCCCTTGCCGCTCATGATGCACAGGCTGACAGTGCTGCCTGGGTTGACGGCGCTCATATGCCCCCCGTCTTATTACCGGTGAAGAGGAAATGCTTTTCGCTCGCGCGCACCAGGGTGTCCCTCGGGGCCATGCCTTCGTCCGCCGAGGGGGCGACCTCAAGGCGGTTGCCGCCCAGGTCGCGGGCATTGTCCAGGGCCTGCCCGGCGCGCCTGAGCAGGTCCTCCGGGGTGAACTCGACGCTGCCGCCGTAGCCGGCAAGGCCGGCGGAACAGAGCAGCGAGCCGTCGGCGCTGGAGCCGCCTGGATCGGCCTGGGAGCGGATGCGCCGCAGAATGGTCCCGACCATGCGTTCGGCCTCGGCCAAGGACGCTCCGGAGAAGATGAGCGCCAGACGCTCGCCCTCCAGGTGGGACGCATGGTCGAAGCTGCGCTTGAGGCCCAGGGCCAGCTCCAGCAGTGTGTGCCGCGCGGAAGAGCTGGTCCTTTGGCCTTCGGGCGGGGCTGCGTCGGGCTGGATGAGGGCCAGGGCAAGGGGCACGCGGCAGGTGCGTGAGCGGTCGATCTCCGTGCGCAGGGTGGTGCGCAGGTCCGCGGCGGCGGAACTCGCCGCCACCTGGGCCAGGGCCTGGGCCAGCACCTCGGCCCTGGGCGGGGGTGCGCTGAGCGGAACCGCGCACCAGTGCTCCAGGCCATGATCAGCGCTCAGGCCCATCCAGGTGGGGCCGTCCAGGCCTGCCACCACCCGCAGCAGGCATATTGAAGCGGCGTCGTTCACAGGTTCCTCCGGGGAACAGGCCTCGATGCTGCGGAGCTCGTCCAGCAGCGGCGCGGCTTCAGGATTGCGCGGATTTCTTTTCGGCATGGCAGTGGAGCAGGGTTGCGCGCAGGAATTCATCGAGCCGCCCGTCGAGCACGGCCTCCACACTGCTGCTCTCAAACCCGGAGCGGTGGTCCTTGACCAGGCGGTATGGCTGCAGGGTGTAGGTGCGGATCTGGCTGCCAAAGGCGATGGCGTCCTTGCTGGCGTAGTCGGCCTTTTTGGTGGCCTCAAGCTCCTTCAGCTCACGCTCGTAGAGCCGGGCCTTGAGGATCTTCATGGCCAGCTGCTTGTTCTTGAGCTGGGACTTCTCGTTCTGGCACTGGACCACGATGCCGGAGGGGTTGTGGGTGATGCGCACCGCGGAATTGGTGCGGTTCACGTGCTGGCCGCCAGGGCCGCTGGCGCGGAACACGTCGATGCGCAGGTCCTCCTCCTTGACGTCGATCTCGATGTTCGTATCGATGTCCGGATACACATCCACCGAGGCAAAGGCCGTGTGCCTGCGGCCCGAGGCGTCGAAGGGCGAGATGCGGATCAGGCGGTGGATGCCCGCCTCGCCCTTGAGCAGGCCGTACGCGTAAGGCCCGGTGATCTGCAGGGTGACGCTCTTGATGCCCGCCTCCTCGCCGTAGAGCCGGTCCATCTCCAGGGACTGGAAGCCCCTGGCCTCGGTCCAGCGCAGGTACATGCGCAGAAGCATCTCGGCCCAGTCCTGGGCGTCCACGCCGCCGGCCCCGGGGTGTATCTCCAGGATGGCCGCGGTGTCGTCGTCCGGGCCGGAGAGCAGGATGCACAGCTCCGTCTCGTCGAGCCTGGCCTGGAAGATGCCCAGATGCTCGCGCAGGGCCTCCATGGCGTCCTGGCCCTGATCCTCCTGGGCGAGCTCCAGCCAGACGTCCACGTCGGCCTTGGCCTGGGTCAGGCCGTCGTACATGCCGAGCCGGAACTCCAGGGCGCTTTTCTCCCGCAGCGCGGGGGTCAGGAGTTCGGGCCTGTCCCAGGCGCCGGGCTTGGAAAGCTCGCTTTCTATCTCGCGCAGGCGCTCCTTGGTCTCGGCATAGTCAAAGGCGCCCCCAGAGGGTTTCGAACTGTGCCAGCAGGGCCTGGCCGTGGGTGTTCAGGTCGGCGTATTGCAGCATGGGATGGTTGTCTCGTTGGTCAGATCTGGTTGCCGGGGCGGGCTGATCTGCCGCCCAGGATGAACAGGGCCGCGAACAGGGCGGCCAGCACGCCCGCGCCAAGGAGCAGCGGGCCATAGAGTGTGTGGAACAGGGTGGTCCGCGTCCTGGGATAGACCCGCCCGGCCGCGGCCAGGGCCTCGAACTGCGGTCCGGCGCGCTGCACGCGGCCCAGGGGGTCGATGAAGGCCGAGATGCCGGTGTTGGTGCTGCGCACGATCCAGCGTCCCTGCTCAATGGCCCGGAGGGCGGTGAGGTTCAGGTGCTGCATGGGCGCGGAGGTGGCACCGAACCATGCGTCGTTGCTAAGGATGACGATGATGTTCGCGCCCTGGGACACGCGCTCCTGGGCCAGGCCAGGGAAGATGGCCTCATAGCAGATCAGCACCCCCAGGGCCAGGTCGCCGCTGCGGATGGCCTTCTGGTCGCGCCCGGGCACGAAGTCGCCCACGCCGTTGACGAGCTTCTCCAGGGGCAGCCAGCTCGGCAGGGGCATGTATTCGCCAAAGGGCACCAGGTGCTCCTTGTCGTACCAGTCCGGGGCCACGCCAGCGCCGCCCAGCAGGAAGGCGCGGTTGAACAGGGTGAAGGCGTCGCCCAACTGGCGCGAGTAGGCCGGGGCGCCGAGAAGCAGGGTGGCGTTGGTGCTGCTGACGAAGTCCAGCACGGGCTTGCGCAGCGGGGAATCGTCCTGGAAATAGAAGGGCATGGAGGTCTCGGGCCAGACGATGAGCTCCGGCCGGGCCGTGGCCAGGACCTTGCGGCTCAGATCCACGTAGGTGGAGACCGTGGTCTGCTGGTAGGCGGGGTCCCACTTGAGGCTCTGGTCGATGTTGCCCTGGACCACGGCCACGGTGCGCGGCGGGCTGTCCTCGGCGTAGGCGCGCAGATGCAGGAGCCCCAGGCCCAGGACAAGAACAACCGCGGAGGCGCTCGCAACGGCGCAGGAGCGGGAGCCGCGGCTGTGCACGGCCCCGCAGGCGATGACCGCTAGCACCCCGGACAGGCCGTAGGCCCCGATGTCGGCCGCGGGCAGCACAACGATGGTCCAGGGCACGAAGGCGGCGCTCAAGGTCAGCCAGGGGAATCCGGAAAAAAAGGTGGCCACGGCCATTTCCATGAGCGACCAGCACAGGCCGAGGAAGATCAGGCTTTGCAAGGGGCTCAGGCGGCGGGCGGAATAGTGCGCGGCCAAGCCGAAGAGGCCGAAATACGCGCCCATGGCCAGGCTGAGCAGCACCGGCACGGGCGCGGCCAGGAGCCAGTGGACCCCGCCGAAGTGCTGCACGGGCCAGTATACCCAGTAGAGGCAGCCCAGGGCGGCCAGGGAGCCCGCCAGCCAGGCCTGGCGGAAGGCCACGCCCGGGACGGTTGCGGCCTGGCCCAGGACCATCAGCCCGGCGGGAAGGAGCAGGGCCGCCAGGGGCAACTGCACCAGCGGGTTAGCATGGCCCAGCCAGGTGCCCACCGCCGTGGCCAGGATGAAGAGATAGCGCGGTCGCATGGCGGTCCTATTCCGCGCGCTCCACGCGCAGGGTCTCGATGTGCTTGGGGTCGGCCTCATGCACCAGGAAGCGCCACGGGCCGAGGACAATGGAGTATCCCTGGGCCGGAATGCTCCCCGCGATCTCGCAGATGTGGCCGCCGATGGTCTCCACCTGCTCCGAGGCCAGCTCCAGGCCGAAGCGCTCATTGATCTCGTCCAGGGTCAGCCGCCCGGAGACGAGCTGGCTGCCGTCGGGCAGCACCTGCACGTCCTCGGGCCGCAGGGCGTCGTGCTCGTCGCCGATCTCGCCCACGATCTCCTCCAGCACGTTCTCCAGGGTCAGCATGCCCGCCGTGCCGCCGTACTCGTCGGTGACGATGGCCAGGTGGCTCTTGCGGGACTGCATGTCGTGCAGGATGACCTTCAGGTTGGTGGTCTCCGGCACGTAGTAGGTGGGCCGGATGAGGCTCGACAGGGCAGGGTGGCCGCTCTGCGGCAGCAAAAGCGGGCCGACGATGTCCTTGGCGTGCAGCACGCCCACGATGTGGTCGCGGTTCTCGCGGTAGACAGGGATGCGCGAATGCCCGTGCTGGACGATGAGTTCCGCGGCCTGCGCCAGGGTGTCGTCAAGCTCGATGCAGACCATGTCCGGCCTGGGCACCATGACCTCGCTGGCGTGCTTGTTCTCCAGCTCCAAAACGTTGTTCAGGATGCGGATGTCGTCAAGGGGGATGTCGCCCTCTTCCAGGGCCTCCCGTAGGCATTCCTCAAGGGGCGTGTCGGATTTTCGGAAGAGGTTGCGGATTGCCGTGAGAATATTGCCTGTTGAGCCTTCGTCCAATGTATGTGCTCCTGGGGAAAGGGCGGCCTTGGTCAGGCACTGAATGTCGTGCAAGAATTTAAGATATTTCGCGGAAGAAGCAATGTCAAGGCTGCAGGCCCGGAGGGCATGCCCGGGAAAGCAGGCCGAGCTTGCGCAGCTGGATCTCCAGGCAGGTTACGGCCGCCGGGGTGATGCCGGGGATTCGGCCTGCCTGGCCGAGGGTGGCCGGGCGGACGCGGGCGAATTTCTCCCGGGCTTCGCGCGTCAGGCCAAAGACCAGGGCATAGTCCATGTCCGGCGGCAACTGCGTGCCTTCCAGTCCGCGGCTGCGCTCCACGAGCTCGGCCTCGCGCTCCAGGTAGCTGGCGTAGCGGATGCGCGTCTCGGCCTCTTCCAGCACCACCGGGTCCACCTGGCGCATGTCCGGCCAGAACACGGCCAGGTCTGCGATGCGCAGCTGGGGCTGGCGCAGCAGGGCGGCCAGGGTCACGGACTTGCCGGGGATGGCCGCACCCAGGCGGGTGAGGATCTCGCGGGTGGGGGCGTCGGGACGCAGGCGGATGCCGTCAAAGGCCTCGAGAACGGACGCAAGGCTCTGCTGCCTGGCCTGGAACTGGTCGAACCGGAGCCCGTCCACCAGGCCCAGCTCCCGGCCAATGGCCGTCAGGCGCTGGTCGGCGTTGCCCTCGCGCAGGAGCAGCCGGTGTTCGGCGCGGGAGGTGAACATGCGGTACGGCTCGCTGGTGCCGCGCGTCACCAGGTCATTCACCAGCACGGCCATGTAGGCCTCGTCGCGGCGCAGAAGGAACGGCGGCCGGCCGCGCAGGGCGCAGAAGACGTTCAGGGCGGCCCAGAGGCCCTGGGCGGCGGCCTCCTCATAGCCCGAGGTGCCGTTGATCTGGCCGGCCAGATACAGTCCCGGCACGGGCTTGGACTCCAGGGTGGGCAAAAGCTGCGTGGGCGGCGCATAGTCGTATTCTATGGCGTAGCCGGGCCGCACGATGAGGGCCTGCTCCAGGCCGGGCACCGTGGTCAGGAGAAGCTTCTGGATGTCCAGGGGCAGGCTGGTGGAGATGCCGTTGGGGTAGACCTCCGGGCTGTCCAGGCCCTCGGGCTCGATGAAGATCTGGTGCCGCTCCTTGTCCGGGAAGCGGGCCACCTTGTCCTCCACCGAGGGGCAGTAGCGCGCCCCTGTTCCCTGGATGACGCCGGAATAGAGCGGGGAGCGCCCGAACCCGCTGCGGATGGCCGCGTGCGTGGCGGCGTTGGTGTAGGTCAGGTGGCAGGGCACCTGGGGCAGGGGCACGGCGCGGTTCATGAAGCTGAAGGGCCTGGGCGGGTCGTCGCCCCGCTGTTCCTCCATCACCGAAAAGTCGATGCTCGACTTGAGCAGGCGCGGCGGGGTGCCGGTCTTGAGGCGTCCCAGCTCGAAGCCCAGGCCGCGCAGGCAGGGCGAAAGGCCCGTGGATGCGGGATCGCCCAGGCGGCCTCCGGGGAAATGGGTCAGGCCGATGTGGAGGAGGCCGGAGAGGAAGGTGCCTGTGGTGAGCAGCACGCTGCGTGCGCGGAACTCCTGGCCCAGGCGCGTGCGCACGCCCGCTGCGCGGCCCTGCTCCGTGAGCAGGCCCTCGGCCATGTCCTGGTGGATCCACAGGTTATCTTGGGCGAAGAGGTCGCGCTGGACCACGCGCAGGTATTCGGCCCGGTCGATCTGGGCGCGGGTGGAGCGCACGGCCGGGCCCTTGCTCATGTTCAGCTGGCGGAACTGGATGCCCGCCGCATCGGCCCAGAGGCCCATCCGGCCGCCCAGGGCGTCGATTTCCCGCACCATGTGGCCCTTGGCCAGGCCGCCGATGGCCGGGTTGCAGGACAAATGCCCGATGCGGTCGATGTTCACCGTGAGCAGCACCGTGGTCAGGCCCAGGCGCGCGGCGGCCATGGCCGCCTCGCACCCGGCGTGCCCGGCCCCGACGATGACGAGGTCAAGGATGTCCGGCTGCTCTGGCCTGCGTCGCATGAAGGCCTCGGATGCGCTAGTCGAAGAGCATGGCCGCCATGACCTTGGCGTCCTTGATGCTGTTGCCGATGGAGGAGCGCTCGTTGGGCTGGTGGGCGTTGTGCATGAGGGTGCCCCAAACGGCGGCCTTGTGGCCGGCCCGGCGCAGGTAGGCGGCCACGGTGCCGCCGCCGATGCCCATGAGCCTCGGCTGGTTGCCGAACACGGACCGCACGCTGCGCACGAGCCTGGTGACGACCTCGCTGTCCGCCGGAGTGGGCGGGGCGGCCTGCTCGCGCTGGACGAACTCGTAGCTGATGCGCACGCCGTGCTCGCGCTCCACCTGGCTGCCATAGCCCTTGATGGCGCCCAGCACCTCGCCCAGGTCGTAGCCGGGCATGACCCGGCAGTCCACGTAGAACACGTCGCGGCCGGGGATGGTGTTGATGTTCTCCACGTTGGCCTCTTTCTTGGTGGGCTGGAACGTGGAGTGAGGCGGGTTGAACAGGGGGTCCTGGCGGTCGAAGACCTGGTGCAGCTTCGGTATCTGCACAATGAGGGCCGAGGCGGCCAGCAGGCTGTTGATGCCTGCCTCGGGCGTGGAGGCGTGGCACTGCTTGCCCTCAACGACCACCTTGAGCCAGAGCATGCTCTTCTCGGCGATGTCGATCATCTCCGACTTTGGCTCGCCGAAGTCCGGCACCAGGAACAGGTCCTCCGGGCCGAAAAGCTCGGCATGGTGCCTGACCACATAATCCAGCCCGTATTTGCTGCCGGTTTCCTCGTCGGCCACCAGGAGCACGCCGTAGTTCATGGGCGGGGTCAGGCCCTGGTCGAGGAGGGCCTTGGCCACCAGCAGCGAGCAGACGATGCCCTGATGGTTGTCCTCCACGCCGCGCCCGATGATGATGTCGCCGTCCACCTTGAGCGCATAGGGGTCGCTGTCCCAGAGTTCCAGGTCGCCGGGGGGCACGATGTCCGTGTGCGAGATGATCCAGAGGGTCTTGGCGCTGTTTCGGCCCGGCACAATGGCCGCCAGGTTGGGGCGGTAGCCGCAGGGCACGGCCGGGTCCGGCGCGCGCAGCTCACGCACCGTGGAAAAGCCCATTTCCTTAAGGTAGCCCTTGAGGAATTCGGTCTTGTCCTTTTCGCCCGGCCCGCCGTTCATGGGGCCGAGGGCCGGGATGCCCACCAGGGCGCGCTGCAGGTCGATGACGGTCTGGGACTGGGCTTCGATGTGCCGGTGAATCTCGGCAAGCATTGTGGGCTCCGTAGTGACGGATGAGGTTTTTCGCCTGGATGAGGAAACAAAAAGGCGGGGTCGCCCCCGCCTTGTCGTGTCTTCGGGCTAGCGGCCCCTGGCGGCGCGCTTGGACGCCTTGAGGGGATTGACCTTGATCTTGCCTTCCTTGTCCACCGTGGCCTTGATGTGGGTGGCGAAGTTGCAGATGCCGCGCGTCCACTTCGTGGCCGGTCGGGCGTAGGTGGGGCAGTAGGACACCTCTTCAAACTGGGTGATGCGTTCACAGCCGGTGCAGTTCTCCACCACCGGGGTCATGATGACGCCCTTGAAGGACAGTCCGTCAGCGGTCATGACGGCGCCGTCAAAGACGCTCGCCTTCTTTTTGTCTTCAGCCATGAGATTCTTCCTCCTTGCCTGGCGCGGCGTGCCGCTGTCAGGTTGTCAGCGTAAAAAATAGAGAGGCTGTTTATGCACGGAAGCCCCTGCTTGTCAAGCTCGAACCGGCTGCAAAATCGTCCGGGGGCCGGCCTCAGGCGATCTTGCCGATGGTCCGGATGAGCACGTCCGTAACCTTCTGGGCGTTCTGCCGGAAGATGTGCAGGATCTCGTCCCAGGTGACAGGTGCCTCGTCGGTCTTCCAGCAGTCGTAGTCAGTGCTCATGGCCACCGAAGCGTAGGGGATGCCTACCTCGTTGGCCAGGATGACCTCCGGGGCGATGCTCATGTTGATGACATCCGCGCCCCAGAGCCGGAACATGCGCGATTCTGCGCGGGTGGAGAAGCGCGGGCCCTCAATGGTGATGACCGTGCCCTCCCTGTGGTGGCGGATGCCGAGCTCGGCGCAGGACTCGTTGAGCAGGCCGCGCAACTGCTCGGAAAAGGGGTCGGCCATGGGGGTGTGCACTGGGGCGTGGGGGGTGAAGGACTCGTGGAAGGTGATGCTGCGGTGGCGCGTGAAGTCGATGAACTGGTCCAGGATCACGAGGTCCCCGCGCCCGATCTCCTCGCGCAGGGAGCCAACGGCCGTGGTAGTCAGGATGAAGTCGCACTCCAGGTTCTTCAAGGTCTCGATCTTGGCGCGGTAGTTGACCTGGGAGGGCGGGACCGTGTGCTCGCGTCCATGCCGGGCCAGGAGGTAGACGTTGTGCCTGCCGATGGTGCCCGCGCGCACCGGAGAGGTGGTGGAGCCGTAGCTGGTGCTGACCTGAATGTCCCTGGGGTCGTGCAGGATGCTGGGGTTGTCCAGCCCGCTGCCGCCGATGATGCCGATGTTCGCCATAACGGGACCGCCCTAGAGCTTCAGGATGTACTGGTGGGGGATGCCCTCGAGCTTGCTCGGCCCGTCCAGAAAGCCCAGCTCCAGGAGAAAGCCGATGCCGGCAACGATGCCGCCGGCGTTCTTCACCAGCTGGATCATGCCTCCGGTGGTGCCCCCTGTGGCCAGCAGGTCGTCGATGATCAAGACCTGATCACCCGCCGCCACGGCGTCCACATGCATGCACAGCGTGTCCGTGCCGTATTCCAGGTCATAGGTGACGGAGGTGGTCTTGTAGGGCAGCTTGCCGGGCTTGCGCACGGGGATGAAGCCGATGTTCATCTTGTAGGCCAGGGGCGCGCCGAAGATGAAGCCGCGGGCCTCGGCCGCCACGATCTTGTTGGCCCCGGAATCCTTGTAGCGCTCGGCCAGGGCGTCGATGGCGTAGTTGAAGGCCTTGGGGTCGGCCAGAAGCGGGGTGATGTCGAAAAAGGTGATGCCGGGCTTGAAGTCGAGGACGTCACGGATGTATTTGCGAAGGTCCATGCGCAGAGCTCCTTACTCAAATGATCTGAGCTTCTACTGACTCCTTAAAGCAGTTGTCAACACTCCGGGCTGTTGCTAGGCTCCAAGCATGACAGGAACACGCACATGGCCCTGAAGGGGCGCGGGCAGGGCGCGGGCTATGCGCCCGCCAAGCGCAGCCTGGGGCAGAACTTCCTTACCGACGCCAACATCGCGCGCAAGATCGTCGCCAGCCTGGACATCCAGCCCGGCGACAACGTCCTGGAGATCGGCCCCGGGCGCGGAGCGCTCACGAGGCACATCCTGGAGCGCAAGCCCGGGCGCTTTGTGGTTCTGGAGAAGGACAACGACCTGGCCGCAGCCCTGGCCGCAGACTGCCCGGCCATCGAACTGGTGCAGGGCGACGCCCTGGACTTTCCGTGGGAATCCCTGATGCCCGGGGCCGGCTGGAAGATCGTCGGCAATCTGCCCTACAACATCGCTTCGCCCCTCATCTGGGACCTGGTGAGCCGGGCGTCCTTCGCGGCGGCGGTGTTCATGGTCCAGCTGGAGGTCGGGCAAAGGCTCAAGGCCGCGCACGGCGGCAAGGACTATGGCGGGCTGAGCGTCTGGGTGCAGAGCCACGCGCAGGTGGAGCTGCTCTTCAAGGTTCCGCCCCAGGTTTTTCAGCCTCAACCCAAGGTTACCTCAGCGGTGATGCGCTTTATTTTGCACCCGCAGCAGATTGTGCCGGAGACGGCCAAGGCCCTGTCCGCCACCATCAGGATGTGCTTCCAGCAGCGGCGCAAGCAGCTGGCTACCATACTGAAATCAAAAGGGATTGCCGGCGGCGAGGACATCCTCCTGGCCCTGGGCGTGCAGCCCTCCCAAAGGCCGGAGACGCTTGCGCCGGAACGGTTTCAGGCCTTGGCAAATTCGTTGAAAATCCATTTTGGCTCTTGACTTGGGTTTTGCTTTGGTGTTTATCGGTGTTCAGTTGCATAGCAAGGTGGCTGGGCAGGCTTTGGCCGGACTCAAACGCCACCAGGCGATTACTGGCTGGAGACGGCTCAAATCAGACAGCTTGCGATAAGCGCACTACAGAATTTCGTCGCAAGCTCGGGTTGGCCGAGTATCAAACAGTGATTCATCAATGAGGAGGAAGGACACATGACCAAGGCTGAGCTGGTTGTCAAAATCGCAGAAAAGGCCAACCTGACCAAGGCCAATGCTGAGCGCGCCCTGAACGCTTTCATCGGAGCCGTCGAGGACGTCCTGGTGAAGGAAGGCAAGCTCACCCTGACTGGCTTCGGTACCTTCCAGGTTGAGAAGCGCAAGGCGCGCGTGGGCCGCAACCCCCGCACCGGCAAGGAAATCAAGATTCCGGCTACCAAGGTTGTGAAGTTCCGTCCTGGCAAGCTCCTCAAGGACGCCGTAAAGTAAATCTGGAGGCTTGCAATGCTGCATGGCGAAACCGTTCATAGCCCCCTGCCGCAGGATCTGCCCTGGTTCCAGGCGGACCACGCCATCTTCTTCGGCGTGCTCTACATGGTGCTGATCGTCATCAGCATCGGCATGGGCTACTGCGTGATTAAATCCTGGTGGGACAGCTGCGGCGATTCCCACACGGGACACTAGTCAACGCTTGATCAAGGCCAGAACGGGCCCATCCGGAGTATACCTGGTGGGCCCGTTTTTTATTCTGTCTGCCCCGCTTGCAATCCACAGGCGCATGGGTTAGGCAGTCTTTCTTTGTTTGAGCAGATTTCTGTGAGGGGAGGTGATTTAATTGCCCGGTATTTTGTTGGATGAAAGTGATAACTTTGAGATCTCCCTGCGTCGTTTCAAGAAGCAGGTCGAGAAGGCGGGCGTCCTCTCCGAGCTGAAGAAGCGTCAGCACTACGAGAAGCCCAGCGTCCAGGAAAAAAAGAAGAAGGCGGCCGCCAAGAAGCGCCTGCTGAAGAAGATGCGCAAGTCCAGGATCGACGGATGACCATCCAGGGACGCATCGAGTCCGACTACATTCAGGCCTACAAGGCCAAAGACGCGGTTCGGCTGGCTGTCTTGAGGCACCTCAAGACAGCCGCCAAGAACCGTGCGGTCGAGACCATGCGCCCGCTCACCGACGACGACTACCTTGATCTGCTCTCGCGCCAAGTCAAGCAGCGCAGGGAATCCATCGAGCAGTATGACAAGCATGGCCGCGCCGATCTCTCCGCGGTGGAGGCCGGCGAGTTGGAAGTCCTTCTGGGCTACATGCCGCAGCCGCTCACGGAAGCCGAGCTTGGCGAGATCATCGCAAGCCTCGTGCTGGAGACGGGCGCAAACGGGCCCAAGGACATGGGCAGGGTCATGCAGGCCTTGACCCTTGGCTACAAGGGGCGCTTCGACGGCAAGAAGGCCAGCGAGGCTGTCCGCTCCATATTGTCCTCATAACCAACGGCAGTTCATGGAACCGAGAACCCTGCATCTGCTGGAGTTCCCGAAGATCCTTAAGGAACTGTCGGGATTTGCTGTCTCCGAGCCTGGCGCTTCGGCCTGTCTGCAGGTCCGCCCCTTCACCGACGCCCTCTCGGTGCGCCTCCAGCTCACCCTCCTTGAGCAAGCCCTGCTGTGGGTGCGCGAGTCTGGCTTCCGGCTGGCCGCCTTTCCGGATTTCGGCGGGTTCTTTCCTGTGCTGGACATTGCGCACCGGGTCCTTGACCTGGACGCCCTCTGCGCCCTCAGCGCCACCCTGGAGCAGGCCAGGGGCGCCCGCGATTTGCTGGAGCCCTATGCCGAGAGGGGCTGGGACGAGCTGGGCCGCGCCGTGAGCGGCGCGCCGTGGCCGGCGTCCACCTGGTCGGCCCTGAAGCGCTGCCTGGACCAGGACGGGCGCCTGCGCGACGAGAGCTCCCCCGGCCTGTTCTCCGTGCGCCAGGAGATCCGCTCCATCCACCAGAAATGCACCAAGCGCGTGAAGGACTTCGTGCTTTCGGAGAACATCGCCCAGTATCTGCAGGACGATTTCGTCACCATCTCCTCGGACCGCTACGTGCTGCCCCTCAGGGTGAATTTCAAGAACCGCTTTCCCGGAATCATCCACGACTATTCCCAGACCGGGGAGACCTGCTATTTCGAGCCCATGTTCCTGGTGGAGATCAACAACTCCCTTCAGGAGCTCAAGCGCGAGGAGCGCACCGAGGAGCGCAAGGTCCTGGAGTACATCACCGGGCTGGTGCGCCAGGAGCGCGAGGGCATCGAGGCCAGCTACCAGGGCCTGGTGCAGCTAGACCTGCTCATGGCCAAGGCCCGCCTGGCGGACGCCGTGCAGGCCCGCCCCCTGGACGTCGGCCCGGGTCTGCCCGCACGGCTCATCCAGGCCCGGCACCCGCTTCTGGCCCTGCAGGGCGGAGCCACGCAGCCCCTGGACATCAAGCTCCGCGAGGGGCAGCTGGCGCTCATCGTCAGCGGCGGCAACGCCGGCGGCAAGACCGTGTGCCTCAAGACCATGGGCCTCATCGCCCTCATGGCCTTCTCCGGCCTGCCCGTGCCCGTGGCCGAGGGCAGCTCCCTGCCGCTCTGGACGGACATCTACGTGGTGCTGGGCGACGAGCAGAGCCTGGAGGAGCACGTGAGCACCTTCACGGCGCAGATCCAGTATCTTGCGCGGGTCTGGGACCGCGTCGGCCCGGATTCCCTGTTCCTGCTGGACGAATTCGGCGCGGGCACGGACCCTACCCAGGGCGCCGCCCTGGCCCAGGCGGTCATCGACGGGCTGCTGGAGCACGGGGCCTGCGCCATTGCGGCCACCCACTTCCCGGCCCTCAAGGCCTATGCCCTGGCCACGGACCGCGTGCGCGCGGCCAGCGTGCTCTTTGACCCCAAGACCAAGCGGCCGCTGTACCGCCTGGCCTACGATCAGGTGGGCGCGAGCATAGCCCTTGACGTGGCCCGCGAGCATGGCCTGCCGCGCAGCATCCTGTCCCGGGCAGAGCAGTATCTGCTGCTCGACGGCACGGACACCAGCGCCGTGCTTGACCGCCTGAACTCCCTGGCCGTGCGCCGGGAGCAGGAGAACGACGCCCTGGACGAGGAGCGCAAGGCCCTGCGCAAGAAGCGCGATAGCCTGGAGGCCCGCTTCGAGAAGGAGCGCGTGAAGGTGCTCTCCGAGGTGCGCGAGCTGGCCCAGGGCGTGCTGCGCGACTGGAAGAGCGAGCGCCTGGGCCGCAAGCAGGCCCTCAAGAAGCTGGCGGAGGTCCGCGAGCGCCTGGAGCCTGCGGCCGCGCCCGAGGCCATTGCCGCTCCATCGGCCCTGGACTTCGCGGAGCTGCGCCAGGGCCAGCGCGTGGCCTACCGGGCCTGGAACAAGACCGGCCAGGTTTTGGAGAAGGACGAGCGTCGCGGACAGGTGAAGGTGGACTTTGCCGGCGTGGCCATGTGGGTGGCCTTTGGCGAGCTCACCCTGGACGGACGCGCTCCGCGCCAGCAGCCCAAGGCCAGCCAGGGCGCCGAGGCCGAGCTTGGCTTTTCCCCGCGCCTGGATCTGCGCGGCCTGCGCGCCGACGAGGCCCTGGCTGAGCTGGAGAAATTTCTCGACGCCTCGCTCCTGCGCGGGGCCAATACCCTGGAGGTCATCCACGGCCGGGGCACGGGCGCCCTGCGCAAGGAGATCCACGCCTTTCTGCGCGCCGCGCCCTCGGTTGCCTCCTTCACCCTGGCCAATGAGGACCGGGGCGGAGACGGCATGACCGAGGTGACGCTCAAATAGCCGGGACATTCCGGCAAGGAAGCAATGGACAACCAGGTCATCCAGACGCTGAAGCAGCGGGTCAACATCGTCGACGTCGTGCGGCGCTACGTGCCCCTGCGCTCCGTGTCCGGCCGCCACATGGGCCTGTGTCCCTTCCACCAGGAAAAGACAGGGTCCTTCAGCGTCAATGAGGCCGAGGGGTTTTACTATTGCTTCGGCTGCCAGGCTGGCGGGGACGTCCTGGACTTCTACATGAAGATCAATGGGGTGGAGTTCAAGGAAGCCCTGGAGCAGCTGGCTGCCGAGGCCGGCATCGAGCTGAAGGAGTTCCGGCCGGACCCGGAGTATGACGAGCGCCAGAAGCTGAAGCGGCTTTGCCTGGACATGCACGCCGAGGCCCAGGAATATTTTCGGCGCAACCTGGGCCAGGCCGCGGGCGACGCTGCCAGGGCCTATATCCGCCGGCGCGGCACGATCCCGGAGATCGTGGCGGCCTTTGGCCTGGGGGCAAGCCCGGAGGATTGGCACGGCCTGCTGAACCACCTGAAGGCCAAGGGGTTTTCCCAGGAACAGGGGGTGCAGGCAGGCCTCTTGTCGAAAAATGAAAAAGGGAATATCTACGACAGGTTCCGTGGAAGACTGATCTTTCCCATACAGAATATGTCGGGTCAGGTCATTGCCTTTGGCGGAAGAATAATTACAGAGGGGGAACCCAAGTACCTGAACAGCAGCGATACGCCCATCTACAAAAAGGGCGAACACCTCTACGGGCTGCATCAGGCCAGACAGGCCATGACCCGCAGCAAGAGGGCCATCCTGACCGAAGGATACATGGACGTTCTTTCCCTGGCCCAGTTCGGCTATGAGGACTGCTGCGGCGTTCTGGGCACGGCCCTGACCCCGGACCAGGTGAAGCGGCTGGCCGGGTTCTGCTCGCGCATCGACCTGATCTTTGACGGCGATGGGGCAGGGCGCAAGGCTGCGCTGCGCAGTTCGGAGATGATCCTGCACCTGGGCGTGGCCTGCCGGGTGCTGCTCATGCCAGATGGCGAGGATGTGGACAGCCTGCTGCACAAGCAGGGGCGCGCGGGGCTGGACGCCTGCTTTGACAAGGCCGCGGACGGCTTGGACTACTGCCTGGACACGGTTCGAGAGGGCTTTGCGCCCAGAGAAATCGTGGGCTGGGCCAGCGGGTTTTTGGCCCGATTGTCCGATAATGCATTGCGGGCGTACTACCTGCCGCGCATTGCGGACGGCCTGGGCCTGTCCGAGGCCGATTTGCGGCGCTACGGCGGCCCGGCGGGCGGAGCGGCCCTGCGCCAGGAGCCCGCGCGGCCCGCCCAGGGCGTCCGGGCGCGCCGGTCTGTGGGCATGGACGATGTGTCCGACAAGAAGTTCATTGCCTTTTCCATTTTGTATCCGGATTATATTCCCCATCTCGCCAAGCGGGGATTGCACAATTTTCTGACCACGCAATGGGCGAAGTCCTTCTGGCAGAAGCTTTTTCTGCAAAAGTTCGAGGATGTGTTTCAAGACTTGAATGAGGAAGACAGGGCCTTTTGGCGAAGCACCCTGGATGCCCCGCACATGTTTTCCGGTGAGGATCTGGCTGAGCACTGGGAGAGCCTGTGCACCTGGATCGACAAGCAGCGCATGGAAATGATGCGCAAGGATCTGATGCAGAAACTTGGTGCGGCACATGGCTTAGGCGATGCCGCAGAGGTCAGGAATATTATGGCGGCCCTTTCGGCTTTGAATGCCCCCAGCAGGGAGGAAGAATGAATAATTTGAAAGAAATCCAACAGATCAAGCTTCTCATTGCCAAAGGCAAGAAGAACGGATTTCTGACCTTTGAAGAGGTTGGCAAGACCCTGCCCACGGAAATGACCACTCCCGACCAGCTTGAAGAGGTCATGAGCATCTTCGACCAGATGAACATCGTCATCGTGGATTCGGAGGAGAACGGCAAGAAGCTCACGGCCGAGACCACGGACACCGACGAGGAGCTGGACCTCGTGCCCACCGACGGCGACGACGCCGCGGACTATTCCTCGCGCAGCACCGACCCGGTGCGCATGTACCTGCGCGAAATGGGCGCCGTGCCCCTGCTCGACCGCGAGGGCGAGGTGGTCATCGCCAAGAAGATCGAAAACGGCGAGCTGGAGGTCCTCTACGCCCTGGTGGAGGTCCCGGTGGCCATCGAGGAGCTGGTGCAGGTGGGCGAGGATCTGAAGAACACCCGCATCAAGCTCAAGGACGTGGTCAAGACCATTGAGGAGGACGACCCCTCCGAGGACGAGATGAACCAGCGCCAGCGCGTCATCTTCCTCCTCGACGAGGTCAAGGCCTTGTTCAAGAAGAAGAAAAAGATCTACGAGAAGCTCGACTACTGCGCCCAGCTGGACCGCCGCGTCTTCGGCGTGCAGAACGAGATCATCTGCTACAAGGAAGAGGTCGTCACCCGCCTGCGGGACATCAAGATTGAGAAGACCCTCATCGACCGCATCATCGACACGGTTTCCGACTACGTGCGGCAGATGCACAACTGCCAGCGCGACCTGCACGCCTACATGCTCTCCGTGGGCAAGAACCGCGACGAGATCGTGCGCATCTTCAAGGCCGTGGACGACCGCGAGATGAACCCGCTCAACGCCTCGGACCTGCTGGGCATGACCGTGGAGGAGTTCTTCTCCTTCAAGGAGATGCTCTCGGGCAAGATGGAGATCATCACCCGCCTGCAGGACAAGTGCTGCCACAACGTGGACGACCTGGAGGAGGTGCTCTGGCGCATCAAGCGCGGCAACCTGGCCGCCATGCGCGCCAAGCAGGAGCTTATCCGCGCCAACCTGCGCCTGGTGGTGTCCATCGCCAAGAAGTACACCAACCGCGGCCTGCAGTTCCTGGACCTCATCCAGGAGGGCAACATCGGCCTCATGAAGGCCGTGGACAAGTTCGAGTACCAGCGCGGCTACAAGTTCAGCACTTACGCCACCTGGTGGATACGCCAGGCCATCACCCGGGCCATTGCGGACCAGGCGCGCACCATACGCATCCCGGTGCACATGATCGAGACCATCAACAAGCTCATCCGCACCTCGCGCTATCTGGTGCAGGAGCTCGGCCGCGACCCGTCCCCGGAGGAGATCGCCGAGCGCATGGACTATCCCGTGGAGAAGGTCAAAAAGGTGCTCAAGATCGCCAAGGAGCCCATCTCCCTGGAAACCCCCATCGGCGACGAGGAGGATTCCAACCTCGGCGACTTCATCGAGGACAAGAAGGCCACGGCTCCGTCCGAGGAGGTTGTCAGCACCAAGCTCTCCGAGCAGATCACCAAGGTCCTGTCCGAGCTGACCCCGCGTGAGGAGCAGGTGCTGCGCAAGCGCTTCGGCATCGGCGAAAAGAGCGACCACACCCTTGAGGAGGTGGGCAAGCTCTTCAACGTCACCCGCGAGCGCATCCGCCAGATCGAGGCCAAGGCCCTGCGCAAGATGCGCCACCCGGTGCGCAGCTCGGTCCTGCGCTCCTACTTCGAGAGCTAGCCACTCAGCACGGGGCGGGAATGGCCGCACGGCTGTTCCCGCCCCGTTTCGTTTTTTGCCAGGAGCCCGCCATGAAGACCCTGGTCACGATCCTCTTCAGCCTCCCTGTCCTGGCCACGGTGCTGGACCTGCTCATGGGCGACCCCCGGCGTCTGCCGCACCCGGTGCGCCTCATCGGCCGCTGGCTGGACTGGCTGGAGGGCCACGCCCGGGAATGGGTGCTGGGGCTGAGAGCCTCCGGCGTCCTGTGCGTCCTGATCACGGCCGCGGCGGCCTGGGCCGTGGTGGAGTTCTTCACCGGCCTGCGCTTCGTGGGCATGCTGGCCTCCCTGTACTTCGCCTATGCCGGCCTGGCCCTGGGCGAGCTCATGGATGAGGGCCGCGACGCCTTGGAGCTCCTTGAGGGCGGAGAGCTTGAGGAGGCGCGGGAGGCCGTGGGCGGGCTTGTGAGCCGCGACACCTCGGCCTTGGACGAGGCCGGGCTGCGCCGGACCCTGGCCGAGACCCTGAGCGAAAACCTGTGCGACGGGTTCGTGGCCCCGCTGTTCTACCTCGTGCTTGGCGGCCCGGCGCTCATGTGGGCCTACAAGGCCGTGAGCACCATGGACTCCATGTGGGGCTACCGCACGGAGCGCTTCCGCGACCTGGGCTGGGCCGCGGCCAAGGCCGACGACCTCCTGGCCTGGGTGCCGGCACGCCTGACGGCCCTGTTCCTGCTGCTGGCCGGCGCTTTCATGCGCCTGCCCTGGCGCGAAGCGGCGCGGCACATCCCGTCGGAAGCCGCGACCATGGACAGCCCCAACGCCGGCTGGCCCATGAGCGCCTGCGCCTGGCTCCTGGACGGGAGCATGGGCGGGGCGGCGGTGTACTTCGGCGAAGCTAAATGCAAGCCCGAACTTGGGCCGAAGGGCCAGGACTGGAGTGTAGAAAAACTCAAGAAATTATTTAGACTCATGGCGTTTGCTGCCTTCCTGGGCCTTTTCGCGCTCCAGGCCGTGAAGGTGCTCGTAGCGCCGTAAGGCCGGGACGGGGGGGGCAGCCCCGGGCAATTAAAAAGGCCGCCAGGAGAGCTCCTGACGGCCTTTTAATTGGTCGCTTGGTAGAGTTTGAGGAAAGGGGCCTTAGCCGAGCTCCACGTTGCGCTCGTTGGCCTCGTTCACGGCGTCGATGATGCTGCCGCGCACGGCCGTGCGCTCCATGTGGATGATGGCCCGGATGGTGGAGCCTGCGGGGGAGGAGACCATCTCGCGCAGCTCGGACAGATGCAGGGGCGACTCCTCGGCCAGCTTGGCCGAGCCGCTGAACAGGGCCTTGACGATCTGCGTGCTCTGCGCCCTGGGCAGCCCAAGGTTCACCCCGGCCTCAACGATGGCGTCCATGACGTAGAACACGTAGGCCGGGCCGCAGCCGGCCACGCTCGTGAAGGCGTCGAAGAGCTTCTCGGGCAGCTCGTGCACCTGGCCCAGCGGAGCGTGCATGGCGCGCACGAAGTCGCGGCGCTCGTCGTCCAGGGCCGGGTCGTCAAAGCACAGGGCGAACACGCCCGCGCCCACCAGGGCCGGAGTGTTGGGCATGACGCGCACCACCGGGCAGCGCGAGCCGGAGAGCGTGCGCAGACGTTCCTGGGTCACGCCGGCGGCGATGGACAGCAGGCAGTGGCCCTTGGTCAGCACGGGAGCGATTTCCTCGACAACAGCGGCCAGATGCTGCGGTTTGACCGCAAGCAGCACGTAGCGGCAGGCCTTGACGAGATCCTTGGTCGAGGCGGCGGGCTTCAGCCCAAACTCCTTGGCCAGGGAATTCAGCTTTGCCGAGTCCAGGTCGAAGCCGTGGACCTTGAGCTTCCGCGCGGCCAGGCCCTTGATGATGGCCGAGCCCATGTTGCCCACGCCGATGAAGCCGACGCTCCTGTTCATGCTCTTACCCCACGATTTCAAGGGAACTGAAGAAGTACGCGACCTCGGCCTTGGCGGTGTCCGCACCGTCGGAGCCGTGGCAGGCGTTGGCCTCGATGCTCTTGCCGAAGTTCTTGCGGATGGTGCCCTCTGCGGCCTTGGCCGGGTCCGTGGCGCCCATGAGGTCGCGGTACTTGGCGATGGCGTTCTCGCCTTCCAGGCAGGAGACGACCACGGGTCCGGAAATCATGTACTCCACGAGATCCTTGAAAAAGGGGCGCGCGCTGTGCACGGCGTAGAAGCCTTCGGCCTGCTCGCGGGTCAGGCGGATCATCTTCATGGCTTTGACGGTCAGGCCAGCGTCCAGGATCATCTGGATGATGGCGCCGGTCTGCTTGGCGGCCACGGCATCGGGCTTGACGATGGAAAAGGTGCGCTCGGTCATTGGTCTGGTCCTCCGGAGGGTATGGTCGCGCGGGCGGGCCGCAAGTGCTGCCGCTTCGCGCGTGCAGGGCAAATGCACCTGAAAACGCTCCGAAGTCAAGGGGCAACAGCGCAAGAGACGCCAAGGCTGGCGTTCAGGGGAAGGGTGGGGCTAGAAGTGGAGCTGCTCGTCGCGAATGATCTTGAAGCTCTTGTTCCCCTTGACCTTTCCGGGAGAGCAGAAGAACTTGCGCACGCCCTCGATGTCGACTTCCAGCAGGTCCTCGGAATCGGTGTCCAGGAGCATGATGTCGCCCACTTCCAGGTTCAGGAGCTGGCGGCCGGTGATGCGCGAGCGGCCCAGGCGAACCTGGATGTCCACGGGCGTTTCGAAGAGGCGCTCCTTGAAGCGGTTGATCCAGATATGGTCCACTTCCAGGCGTTCGGACTGGAAGGAGGCGTGCAGCTTGGAGCGGATGGGCTCCATGGTGGCGTAGGGCAGGCAGCAGATGAGCGAGCCGATGGCGTTCTCCAACTCCACCTCGAAGGTGATGACGATGACCACGTCGCTGGGCGGCACGATGGCCGCGAACTGCGGGTTGACCTCGGAGCGAACCACCTCGATGTGCACCTCGTGCACGGGCTTCCAGGACTCCTCCATGTTGGCCAGGCAGACCTTGACCACCTTGTCCACGATGGCCTGCTCGATGGGCGTGAAGTCGCGGCCCTCCACCTTGGGCTGGGAGCCCGCTCCCCCGAAAAAATTCTCCACAAGGGCGAAGACCAGGCGCGAGTCCACCACGAGCAGCGCATTGCCGCGCAGGGGCTCCATCTTGAAGATGGAGATGCTGGTGGGCACTGGCAGGGAGCGCATGAAGTCCCCGAACTTGCTCATGTCGATGGAAATGGGGTTGATGTCCACGCGCTTGCGCATGGTGTTGGCCAGGGCGTTGGTGCACAGCCGGGCAAAGCGGTCGTTGA
This sequence comes from Pseudomonadota bacterium, assembly GCA_018822105.1. Classification (GTDB taxonomy): domain Bacteria; phylum Desulfobacterota; class Desulfovibrionia; order Desulfovibrionales; family Desulfovibrionaceae; genus Humidesulfovibrio. The sequence continues at coordinate 121,797 of JAHJLB010000014.1, read as the reverse complement.
CGATTTCCAGGACCGGCATGCGGCCCCGGATGATGCGGTCCTGGTTGGTCAGGTCAAAGGGAACAATGCCAGAGTCGTCCTCCGGCAAATCTGGCGTGGACTCCACCTCGCCGCCGGAAAGGCCGCGCAACAGCGCATCGACTTCATCTTGTTCGAGAATTTTGCTCATGTCTGCGCTTCCTCACCAGATATATGACAGCTGGGGCGCAATGGCGCCGCATTTCGTTGCATAAAGCAAGAATCGGACCGAACCGGCCAGGTCTTTAGTCCGCCTGATTCTTTTCAGCCTACAGCCATTGCAGGGCTTTTGGCAAGCCGTCAGGCCCGGCAAACCGCTAGCGCACCGTCAGGGAGGTCAAGGCCGTGAGTTGCACGGACGCGTCCCTGTCCTTCAGCCACTGCTTGATGGCCAGGAGGGTCTCCGGGTGCGGGTGGCCGATGGCGATGGCCTGGCCCCTGGTGCGCGCCAGGGCCTCGGCCTTGCGCAGTTGGTGCAGGATGGCGGCCACGTTCTGTTCGTTGTCCAGAAAGACGTCGCGCTTGTAGAAACGCAGGCCGAGGCGCTGGGCCTCGCGCTCGCCCACGGTATCGGCCGTGGTACGGCTGTCGAGGAAGAACAGCCCCTTGTCCTTCATGGCCGCAAGGGCCGCGTACATGCCGAAGGCGTTCTCCGTGAACTGCGAGCCCATGTGGTTGTTCACGCCTATGGCGCCCGGAACCCTGTCCGCGGCGCGGCGCACAACGGCCTGCACCTGGTCCGCAGTCATCTCCAGGAGCAGGGGGTGTCTGCCCGGATCGATCCTGGGATAGCCCTTGGGCTGCATGGGCAGGTGGATGAGGACCTCACGCCCGTGGGCCTTGGCGATTTTGAGCACGGCCTCGCGGCTGGCGCTGTCGGGCCAGATGGAGAAGGCCACTGGCACGTTGAGGGCGGCCAGGCCTTGGGCAAAGCCGACGTCCTCGCCCATGTCGTCGATGACCAGGGCCAGACGCCCCAGCATAGCCCGTGGAGGTTCAGGTCTGGCCGGCCTTCCCGTTTCAGCGGGCAGCAGCAGGCGGTGCGTTGGCAGGCCGTCGATGTGGATGTCCCACTGGAAAGGTGGCGTCTCCGTAAGGCGCGCGCCCGGGACAAGGGCGGCCATGTTCTTTACGAGGTGCCTGGTGAAGGCCGCCTTGTCCTCCGTGGCCAGGGGCAGGACGATGGTCTGCTGCAGGTACTCGCGGCCCTCGCCCCGGCGCGTCTCCACGGACAGGACCCGCAGGCGCTCGGCGTCGGGCCGAACGGCCTGCACGCTGCGCAAAACGGCGCTGTCCACAAGCTTGATGCGGTTCTCCAGTTCACCCGCGCGGTACACCTCGTAGGTGGCGTTGTCCTGTGCTGGGGGGGGCGCAAGGGGGCCGCGGCCTGGGAATTGGTGCGCCACGAAGATGCCGATGAGAATTCCCAGCGCCAGCGCCAGGGCAACCCAGACGCCCGCGGCGCGGAGGGCCGGCGGAAAAAGAGAAGCGGGCCGGGATGAACCGGCCCGCTCGTTGTCGGTCTGCTTGGCGCACATGTGTCTTTCGGCCCGGCTAGCGGATGTCCCTGAGCTTGGGCAGCGTCTTGACCATTTCCAGGGCCAGGCGCATCTGGTTGTCCTTTTCGATCATGCTCCTGGTGGCCTCGTCCGTTCCGGGCTGGACCTTGCCGCCCTTCTTGAGCTTCTTGGCGCTTCCGTTCTCCAGGTGTCGGGAGAAGTCCTTTTCGCGGAAGGTGAAGCGATCCTTGAGGGTCTTGTCCTCCTCGGAAGGCGGAGCCGCAAAGGGGATCTCCAGGTCCGGCACGATGCCCTCGGCCTGGATTGAGCGGCCGTTGGGCGTGTAGTAGAGGGCGGTGGTGAGCTTGATGCCCGAGCCGTCCGGCAGGGAGACAACGGTCTGCACGGAGCCCTTGCCAAAGGTCTTCTCGCCGATCAAGAGGGAGCGCTTGCGGTCCTGCAGCGCGCCGGCGACGATCTCCGCCGCCGAGGCGGATCCGGCGTTGATGAGGGTCACCAGGGGCACCTGGGTCACGTCGTCGGCCTCCTTGCGGCCGTTGAAGTCGCGGCGCGACTGCGGGTCCTTGCCCTGGATGTAGACGATGAGGCCGTCGGTCAGGAAGGTGTCGGATACGCTCACGGCCTGATCAAGCAGACCCCCGGGATTGTTGCGCAGGTCCAGGACGATGCCTTGGATGCGATTTTTCTTGGTGTATTCCGCCAGCTTGTCCCGCAGCTCCTTGGTGGTGTGCTCGTTGAAGCGGGTGATGCGGCACAAAAGGTAGCCCTTGTCCAACTCCTGCGTCTTGACGCTGACGATGGGGATGGTGCCGCGGGCGATGGTGATGTCCTTGGGCTGCTGCGCGCCCTTGTGCAGGATGGTCAAGGTCACGCTGGTGCCCTGCGGGCCGCGGATCTTCTTGACGGATTCGTTGAGCCCCAGCTCCAGCGTGGACTCGCCGTCAATCTCCAGGATGATGTCGCCGCTCTTGAGGCCGGCCTTGAAGGCCGGGGTGTCCTCAATGGGGGACACCACCACCAGGCGCCCGTTCTCGGAGCTGATCTCGATGCCGATGCCCTGGAAGGCGCCGCTGGAGGAGACCTGGAGCTCCTTGAACTCGTCCGCTGGGAGGAAGGCCGAGTGCGGGTCAAGCTGCTCCAGCATGCCTTTGATGGAGTTCTGGATGAGCTCGGCCTTGGTGACTTTCTTGACATAGTGGGTCTCCACCATGTCCACCACCTGGCTGAACCGGCGCAGCGCCTCGAATTGGTCGTCCTTGCCCGGCGCCGCCCCAAGGGGGGCGGGGGCGATGGTCAAGGTCAGAAGCAGAACAAAAGAAACAAACCAGATGCCGGTGCGCATAATTCCTCCGTGAAGCCGCAGACGCCTTGTGATTTGGCGCCTACTGGGCGGGCATAAGCCACAGCTGGGGATTAATAGGTTTCTGGTGTAAACGCAATTCGAAATAGACCCCATTGCCGTGGGCTTCCGGATAGTATCCGGCATGACCGATGGGCTCGTCCTTCTCGATATCCTGCCCCGGCTGCACGGAGACATCCGATAGGTAGGCGTACAGGCTGTAATAATCGTTGCCGTGCAGGATGATGACCACCTTGCCCAGGCCGCGCAGCACGTCGCTGTGTACCACCTTGCCCCAGAAGACGCTGCGCACAGTGGCCCCCTCGCTGGTGGCGATGCCAAGGCCCCGGCGCGCGGGGCGGCCTTCCGGATTGAAGGATGTGACCACGCGGCCGGCCACCGGCCAGGGCAGGGCGGCCTTGTTGGAGCCGAAGTTGCGGCTGCGCTGGCTGGAAAGCTGATAGTTGAGCTGCTGGATGGTCTTGAGGATGGATTGCAGCTCTCCCTCCAGGTCACGGCGCTGCGTGTTCACCTGGTTGATGCGCGAGTTCACGGCCAGACGGTCGCGCAGCAGGGCGTCCTTGTCCGCGTTGATGAGCGCCAGCTGCTTGTCCACCTGGACCTCCAACTCCTGCTGGCGGGCCAGCACCCCGGCCAGCTCCTGCTCCTGGCGGCGCACGCCTTCCAGGGCGGCGCGGGCCTTGGCGTACACCGCCCCGGTCCACTGGAAGCGGCGGTCGGCGTTTTCCCAACTGTCCGCAGAGCGCGCGCCTTCGTGCATGCCCTGGGCGTTGATGGGCCAGAGCAGGTCCAGGAGCCTGCGCAGTTCGCGCACGGCCTGTTCGCGTTTGGCACGCACCGCGTCGTAGAGCTTGGCGAACTGCGCCTCTTCGGCACGGATGACGTCCAGGGCCGCCTCCTGCTCGTTGATGCGGGCCTCGGCGGCCTTCATGCGCGCCTCGATCTCCGTCAGGCGGCTGGACAGGGCCTTTTCGCGGGCGGCCAGCTTCTGCACCACGCCCTTGTGCTCTGCTGCCTTCTGGTGCTCGCGCTGGAGCACCTTTTCCAGCTGGGCTGGCTGGGCCAAGGCCACCGGAGCGAGGCAGAGGAGCAGGGTCAGGGCCGCGCCCAGGCGCAAGGTTCTGCTCATGACGGGAACCTGTCGGGGTCGGGCAGCAGGGTGCGGGCCGGACAGACGGCGCACAAGGGCTTGGTCTTGCGGCACCACTGCTTGGCGCCGCGCACGATGAGGGCGTGGAACTCGTTGTAGTCCGCGACCTCGAAGGGCAGGGCGGCCTGGGCGATGTCCTGCACCTCGTGGTAGTGCGTCTCCTCCGGGATGAGGGCGTGTCTGGAGAACATGCGCACCGTATAGGCGTCGACCACGAAGGTGGGCTTGGCCAGGGCGTACAGCAGGATGGAGTCCGCAGTCTCCGGGCCGATGCCGCGCACGGCCAGGAGCTTGGGGCGCAGGTCGCACAGCTCCTGGCGGGCCAGGTCCTCAATGACCAGTCCGCATTCCCGGTCGAGGAAATCAAGAAAATCGATGAGCCTCCTGGTCTTGACGCGGAAATAGCCGGCAGGGCGGATGAGCTCCTCAACCCGCTCCAGGGGCAGGCTGCGCAGTGCCCTGGCCGAGAGCGCGCCCGCGGCCTTCAGGTTGGCGATGGCTTTTTCGACATTCTGCCAATTGGTGTTCTGGGTCAGGATGGCCCCCACGGCCACCTCAAAGGGCGTCTCGCCGGGCCACCAGCGGCTCGGACCCAGGGCCCCGCTGAGGGCGCGGTAGAGTCCCAGGATGGTGGCGGCGTTCCGGGCCATCAGTCTCCCTGGCCTCCCAGGTCCGGCAGGGCGGTCCAGAGCAGGGCGCACCATTCGCCGCTTGCGCGCAGTTCCGGCTGCGGCAGCCCCAGGCGCACATAGGCCCGGATCACGTCCTGGGCCTGCTCCACCAGGATTCCGGACAGGACCAGGCAGCCGCCGGGGATGATGCGGCGCACGATGTCAGGAGCCATGAAGATGAGCGGCTTGGAAAGGATGTTGGCCACCACGACCTGGAAGGCGGGACTGTCCGGCAGGCTGTTGATGCCGCCCACGGCCACGCGGAACTGGTCCGCAACGTTGTTGATGACGGCGTTCTCTTGGGCGCAGGCGATGGCCTGGGGGTCGATGTCCAGGCCCAGACCGCTCAGGCCGAGCTTGCCCAGGCCAATGCCCAGGATGCCCGAGCCCGTGCCCAGGTCCAGGAAATCCATGTCCGCGGTCAGGCTCCCGGCGCGGTGGAGGTCGGCCAGACAGGACAGGCACAGGGCCGTGGTGGGGTGGTGCCCGGTGCCGAAGGCCATCTTGGGCTCGATGATGATGGGCGTCAGGTTGTCCTGGGACTGGTCCGAGAGCCAGGGCGGCAGGATCTCGAAACGTCCGCCGCACTCGATGGGCGTGAAGAATTCGCGCCAGGAATGGCCCCAGTCCTCGCTCATGCGTTCCTCGGTGCGGATGCCGGAGTCCGGCCAAAGCGCCTTGATCTGGCGGGCCACCTCATGGCCGGCCGCATGGTCCTCCATGTAGGTGCTGAAGTGCGTGGTCCCGTCCACGGCCTGGGATTCCTCCCAGCCGTGCTGGATGGCTCCGGAAAGAAAGACCACGGCGGCGTCATAGTCGACAGGGGGCAGCGAAAACTCGATTTTGAGCAAAGACAGGGTCATGTCGGGTGCTGTTCCATTGGAGTGTTGCAGTGTTGTTGCGGTGCGCCATTTTCAGACGATGGTGTCCACAATGCCGCCCGTGCCGGTGATCTCCACCCGGGCCTGGGCCACCTGCCTGCGCACGGCCTGTTCATCCAGCACCGGCCTTGGGCCCTCGGGCTGGCTGATGAGGGGCAGGGGCTGGGACTGCACAGAACGCAGGGGCTTGCCCACGGGCAGGCGCGGCTCGCTGGGAACGCCCAGGGGGCGTTGCCCAGCCGGGCCTTGCGCCAGTTGCGTGTTGGCAGTGTCGGCGACGCTCACGGTGCACCTCTGCGCCGGTTGTCCGGTCCCGCTTACTTGGCCTGGGACAGAATATCCTCCAGAGCCGCGGCAAAGGCAAGCAGATCGTCCGTGCTGATGACCAGGGGCGGCAGCAGCCGCAACACCTTGCCGTGGGCCAGGTTGCACACGAAGCCGCGCTCGCGCAGCGCCGCGTGGACCGCCTCGCCGGACTCGGCCAGCTCGATGCCGATCATCAGTCCCAGGCCGCGCACGGCCGTTATCTTGTCCGGCAAGGCAGCCTGGACCCTGCGCAAGGAGTCGCAGGCCAGGTTGCCCAGGTCTTGGGCGCGTCCGGACAGGTCGTCGCGCAGCAGGATGTCCACGACCTTGGAGGCCACGGCGCTGAGCAGGCCGCCGCCGCCAAAGGTCGTGGCGTGTGAGCCGGGCGCAAAGCCCCGGGCCACGTGCTCCTTGGCCAGCATGGCGCCCATGGGCAGGCCGTTGGCCAGGCCCTTGGCCGTGGTGAAGACATCCGGCGCAAGATCGAAATGCTGGTGCGCCCAGAAGCGCCCGGTGCGGCACAGGCCGGTCTGGATCTCGTCGACCATGAACAGGCAGTTGGCCTCATGGCAGAGGTCCTGCACCTGGCGGGCGTAGGCCTCGGGCAGGGGCAGCACGCCGCCCTCGCCCTGGACCATCTCGATGAGCACGGCGGCGGTTTTGCCGGAGATCGAGGCCCTCAGGGCCTCGATGTCGCCGAAGGGGACGCAGCGGAAGCCCTCGGGCAGGGGGTCGAAGCCTTCCTTGATGCGTCCCTGCTGGCCTGTGGCCGTGAGCGTGGCCAGGGTGCGCCCGTGAAAGGAGCCCGTGAGCGTGATGATCTCGTGGGCGTCCCTGTAGCGCACCGTGCGCATGTAGCGCCGGGCGAGCTTGATGGCCGCCTCGTTGGCCTCCGCCCCGGAGTTGCAGAAGAAGACCCGGTCGCAGGCGCAGGTGCCGAGGAGCTTCTCGGCCAGCTCAACCTGCCGCGGCTGGTAGAACAGGTTGCTCACGTGGATGAGCTCGCCTGCCTGCTCCTGCATGACCTGGAGCAGCTCTGGATGGCTGTGGCCCAGGTTGGCCACGGCAATGCCGGAAAGAAGATCGACATATTCGCGGCCGTCGACATCAAACAAGCGCGAGCCGACGGCCCGTTCAATGGCCAGCGGGTAGCGGCCGTAGGTCTGGCACAGCACTTTCTTGTCCCTGGCGACCAGAGTGTCGTAAGCAATGCTCATGGTGCAATCCTTTTACATAAGGCTAGATCGTTCCGGTGTGGCCGAAGCCGCCCGCGCCGCGTTCCGTGGCGCCCAGCGCATCGACCCGAATCAAGTTGGCCATGAAGCAGGGCAGGAGCACGAGCTGCGCGATGCGCTGCCCGCGCTCCACGAATCGGGTCTCGCCGGAGGTGTTCAGCAGGGAGACGATGAGCTGGCCCCGGTAGTCCGGATCGATGACGCCCACGCCCTGGCTCACGGTGAGGCCTTGCCGGGCGCCGAGCCCGCTGCGTGAGAAGATGAACCCCGCGATGCCGGGCGTGCGTATCTCTATGGCGATGCCCGCCGGTATGGCCGCCCGGCCACCGGCCGAAATCTCCAGCCTATCAATGTCGATGCAGGCGCGGAGATCCAGCCCGGCGGACTGCAGCGTGGCGTATTCCAGGCGGTGCTCGGCCCAGAGTTCATGCAGATATTGCACATGCACATCTATCTGTTGCATATGGGGGCTGCTCCCTAAATTGTGCTCCAACTGGCCAAAGAGTTTTCCTTTCTCTGGAAATCAGGGCCGTGTCAATCGAGGAGGGCCCTGGGGGCAGGCGCGGGCGCGGGTGCTTGCTTTTTCTCTGTGCCCTTTATACCCTGCCAATCTGACCGGTTGCCCACGGCATATGAAGGAGGCCCCATGCAGGCCCTGCGCGTATTCAGCGTCGTTCCAAAACTGCCCCCGAAGCTCGAGGCCCTCTGGGACCTCGCCTACAATCTCTGGTTTTCCTGGAACAACGACCTGACCAATATATTCACCACCATAGACCACAATCTCTGGGTGGCCTGCCACCAGAACCCCGTTCTGCTCCTCAACCGTCTGCCCCAGCGCCGCATCGAGGAGCTCTCGCGCGACGACTTCTTTCTCCAGCGCCTGGCCGACGCCAAGCGCTCCCAGGAACATTATCTGGCACGCAAGCATACGGCCTTCCGCTTTCCCGTGGGCCACGAGGCTTCGCCCAGCGTGGCCTATTTCAGCCTGGAGTACGGCATCGCCATGTGCCTGCCCATCTATTCCGGCGGCCTGGGCATCCTGGCCGGAGACCATCTGAAGTCCTGCAGCGATCTGAACATCCCGCTCATCGGCGTGGGCCTGCTCTACCGGGAAGGCTACTTCCGCCAGTACATGACCCCGGACGCCTGGCAGCAGGAGCGCTATCCCGACCATGAGTTCGAGCAGATGCCCATGCGGCCCGCCCTGGACACGGAGGGCAAGCCGGCGGTGATCAGCGTCGACCTGCAGGGACAGCCGCTTCTGGCCCGGATCTGGGAGGTGCATGTCGGCAAGGTGCGCCTGTACCTGCTGGACTCCAACGTGCAGGAGAACCCGCCGCATTTCCGGCAGCTCACCGCCCGCCTGTACGGCGGCGGCCTGGAGTTGCGCCTGCAGCAGGAGATCCTCCTGGGCATCGGCGGCATCAAGACCCTGACCTGCCTCGGCATTGAGCCCATGGTCATCCACATGAACGAGGGGCATTCGGCCTTTGCGGGCCTGGAGCGCATCCGCATCTACATGCAGGAGCACGGCCTGTCCTTTGAGGCAGCCTCTGAGCTCACCGCCTCCTCCAGCGTGTTCACCACCCACACCCCTGTTCCGGCCGGAAACGACCGCTTCCCTCCGGAGCTGATGCACGCCTATTTCGAGGACTACGCCCGCAAGCTCAACCTGGCCTTCAAGGTCTTCATGGCCCTGGGGCGCGAGGATCCGCGCGACGAGAGCGAGCACTTCTGCATGACCGTGCTGGCCCTGCGCCTGTCGCGCTTCAGCAACGGCGTGTCCAAGCTGCATGGCGAGGTCTCGCGGAACATGTGGCGCAAGGTCTGGCCGCAAAACCCCGTGGAGGACGTGCCCATCGGGAGCATCACCAACGGCGTGCACATGCCCACCTGGGTGGCCAAGGACATGGCCATCCTCTATGACCGCTACCTGGGCAACTGGCGCGAGGACTCCGACTGCGTGCGCGTGTGGAACCAGGCGGAGAACATCCCGGACGCGGAGCTGTGGCGCACCCACGAGCGCTTGCGCGAGCGGCTGGTGGATTTCGTGCGCAAGCGCCTGCGCAAGCAGCTTCTTGAAAAGGGCGCGCGGCACAAGGAGCTGCAGCAGGCCGACGAGGTCCTTGACCCGCAGGCCCTGACCATCGGCTTTGCGCGGCGCTTCGCCACCTACAAGCGGGCCAACCTGCTGCTGCTGGACAAGGAGCGCCTGCTGCGGCTGTTGTCCAACACCGAGCGGCGCGTGCAGTTCATTTTCGCCGGCAAGGCCCACCCCAACGACAACGAGGGCAAGAAGATCATCCAGGAGCTGGTGCAGCTGTGCAGGCGCGAGGAATGCCGCCTGAGCATGGTCTTCCTCGAGGACTACGACATCAAGATCGCCAGCCGCATGGTCCAGGGCTGCGACATCTGGCTGAACAATCCCCGCCGGCCCCTTGAGGCCTGCGGCACCAGCGGCATGAAGGCCCTGGCCAACGGCGTGCTGCAGGTCTCCACCCTGGACGGCTGGTGGGACGAGGCCTACCGCCAGGACAACAGCCTGGGCTGGGCCATCGGCAGGGGCGAGGAGTACGAGGACCTGGTCTACCAGGATTTCGTGGAGAGCCAGACCTTGTACAACATCGTGGAGAACGACGTGCTCACGGAGTTCTATGACCGCGGCCACGGCAACCTTCCGCGCACCTGGATCCACAAGATGAAGAGCGCCCTGCGCGAGCTGGGCCCCATCTACAACGCGCACCGCATGGTCGAGGACTACACGGAGCGGGCCTATCTGCCCTCGTGCCGCAACTATCAGAGCCTGGTGCGCGACGATTTCAACGCCTCCAAGGACCTGGCCGAGTGGCGCATGAAGGTCATGACCTGCTGGGGTAACCTGGCCATTCGCGACATCCGCACCGAGACCCATGAGAAGGTCTTTGTCGAGGAGCCGGTCCTGGTGGAGGCCCAGGTGCAGCTCGACGGGCTGACCCCGCGCGACGTGCAGGTGGAGATCTATTACGGCCCGGTGGCCCAGAGCTCGACCTTCATCAGCCGCAAGACCTCCATCATGACGCCGGAAAAGGAGCTGGGCGAGGGCTGGCACCTGTACCGGGGCGAGGTGCTGCCGGCCGAGGCCGGGCGCTTCGGCTTCACGGTGCGCGTCCTGCCGCACAATCCTCTGCTTCTGGATTCCCACGCCTTGGGTCTGCTGCATTGGGCCACGGATTCTTGATCCATTGGTTTTCAACAATCACAGCAATATCTCAAAGGCATAATATCATGATTGTTTGTTAAGCATTTCCCACAGACTGCCCTTCCCGGATGTGACATTTTCGTAAACATTCATGTTTTCAGCGAAAGATTTGTTGACAGGGGTATGCCCTTGTGATTTTCTGTCAGCCCTTCCCGGTGGACCTGTGACAATTTCCTGGGGGGACGGACTTCACGCACGTTTTGCCAAACCATTTGGAGCGAGGTAACGGTTTTGCTTTTCCAACCGATCAACCGAAACTACCACGATTTCTCCATTGTCCGCGACAAGGATCTGTGCATCAACTGCAAGGTCTGCATCCGGCAGTGCTCCTACGAGGCGCACTTCTGGGACGAGTCGCGCCAGAAGGTCATGCACGACAACGCCAAGTGTGTCGGCTGCCACCGCTGCGAGGCCTTCTGCCCCACATCCGCGCTCTTGATCCAGAAAAAGCGTTCGGATTTCAGGGACAACGCCCTCTGGCGGCCGGAGTTCATCAAGTACATCTACAAGCAGGCCGACTCCGGCGGGGTGCTGCTGACCGGCATGGGCAGCCCGGTGAATATCCCGGTCTACTGGGATAAGCTCCTGCTCGACGCCAGCCAGGTGACCAACCCCTCCATCGACCCGCTGCGCGAGCCCATGGAGCTCAAGACCTTCCTGGGCGCCAAGCCGGTGAAGCTCGAGTTCTCCAAGACCAAGGACGGCAGCCCCAAGCTCAAGACCCGGCTGACCCCGAACATCGAGCTCAATTATCCGCTCATGTTCTCGGCCATGAGCTTCGGCTCCATCAATTTCAACCTGCACATCGCCATGGCGCGCGCCGCCACGGAGCTTGGCATCTGCTACAACACCGGCGAGGGCGGGCTGCACAAGACCCTCTACCAATACGGCAAGAACACCATAGTGCAGGTGGCCTCCGGCCGCTTTGGCGTGCACCGCGACTACCTGAACGCGGGCGCGGGAATCGAGATCAAGGTCGGCCAGGGCGCCAAGCCCGGCATCGGCGGGCACCTGCCCGGCGAGAAGATCAACGCCATGGTCTCCGAGACGCGCATGGTGCCCCTGGGCTCCGACGCCATCTCTCCGGCACCGCACCACGACATCTACTCCATCGAGGACCTGCACCAGCTGATCTTCGCACTGAAGGAGGCCAGCGAATACCGGGTGCCGGTGAGCGTGAAGATCGCCGCCGTGCACAACGTGGCCGCCATCGCCTCGGGCATCGTGCGCGCCGGCGCGGACATCGTGGCCATCGACGGCATGCGCGGAGGCACCGGCGCCGCTCCGGGCATGATCCGCGACAACGTGGGCATTCCCATCGAGCTGGCCCTGGCCCAGGTGGACCAGCGCCTGCGCGACGAGGGCATCCGCAACCGCGCCTCCATCGTGGCCGCCGGCGGCATCCGCTGCAGCGCCGATGTGGTCAAGGCCATCGCTCTGGGAGCCGACGCCTGCTACTTCGCCACCGCAGCCCTGCTGGCCGTGGGCTGCACCCTGTGCGCCAAGTGCTACACCGGGAAATGCCCCTGGGGCATCGCCACCAATGACGCCAAGCTGGCCAAGCGCCAGAACCCGGATGTGGCGGCCAAGAAGCTCGTCAACCTGGTGCATGCCTGGGGGCACGAGATCGAAGAGATGCTCGGCGGCATGGGGCTCAATTCCATCGAGAGCCTGCGCGGCAACCGCGACAAGCTCCGGGCCGTGGGCCTTTCCGACACTGAAATGGACATCCTCGGCGTCAAGCACGCCGGACGCTAGGGGGGGAGTCAACATCATGAAACGCGTCTACCCCGACAAGGACTTCTGCATCGGCTGCCACATCTGCGAGCTGGCCTGCCTCACCGCCCATTCCAAGAGCAAGGATCTTATCCTGGCCTACACGGTTGAGCGCACGGGCGAGGGGCTTTCCTCCTGCAAGCATGTGCATGAGGGCGGCCCCACCTGCGTGGCCCTGTCCTGCAGGCACTGCGACGAGCCCGCCTGCGTGGCCGCCTGCATCTCCGGCGCGCTGCAAAAGGACTCCGAGTCCGGCCGCACCGTGTACGACCGCGAGAAGTGCGTGGGCTGCTGGTCCTGCCTCATGGCCTGCCCGTACGGGGCCATCGCCCGGCATCCGCTGGAGAAGAAGATCGTCAAATGCGACCTGTGCCATGACCGCCCCGGCGGCCCGGCCTGCGTGGCCGCCTGCCCGAATCAGGCCCTGAAGCAAGAGGAACGCTAGGAGGGCATATGTCCGTCACGAAACGCAAAGCTCATGAGGATGCTATGACCTACGTGATCATCGGCAACGGCGTGGCCTCCATCGGCGCCATCGAGGGCATCCGCCGGCACGACCAGAACGGCAGGATCGTGGTCCTCGGCGCGGAGGATACCGCCGCCTATGGCCGCCCGCTCATCTCCTACTTCCTTGCGGGCTCCATCAACGCCGATCAGCTGTCTCTGCGCGGCGACGAGTACTACGCCAAGAACGGGGTTGAGCTGAAGCTCGGCACCACGGTTACCGCCATCGACATCGCCAGGAAGGCCGTGACCACGGACAAGGGCGAGACCATCGCCTATGACCGCCTGCTCATCGCCACCGGCGGCGTGCCCTTTATCCCGCCCATTCCCGGCGTGCAGGGCCAGGACATTTACAGCTTCACCACCCTGGCCCATGCGCAGACCCTCATCGAGCTCTCCGGCAAGATCAAGCGCGCCGTGGTCATCGGCGGCGGGCTTATCGGGCTTAAGGCCGCGGAGAGCCTTTTTGACCGCGGCGTGGCCGTGACCATCCTGGAACTGGCTCCGCGCATCCTGTCCGCCGGCTTTGACGAGAAGGCCGGGGCCCTGGCCGCCGGCCGCCTGAAGAAGGTCGGTATCGAAGTCAACTGCGGCGTCACGGCCAAGGAGATTCAGCGCGGCAAGAACGGCCGCGTCAAGGGCGTGCTCTTGACCGACGGGCGCTTCCTGGAGTGCGACGTGGTGGTGGTGGCCATCGGCGTGGTGCCCCACAGCAGCCTGGCCAAAGAGGCCGGCATCAAGGTCGAGCGCGGCATCATGGTCGACGGCAAGCTCATGACCAGCGCCAAGGACGTGTACGCCGCCGGCGACGTGGCCCAGGCCCTGGACCAGCTTTCCGGCGAGCACCGCGTGGTGCCCATCTGGCCCAATGCCTACAATCAGGGCTACGCCTCCGGCCGCAACATGGCCGGGGCCAAGCTGCCCTATCAGGGCGGCCTGCCCATGAACTCCATCAGCTTCTACGGGCTGCCCACCATCTCCGTGGGTGTGGTCAACCCGCCCGAGGGCGACAAGACCTTCGAGGTCCATGCCCTGCTGGATGAGGCCAAGGAGACCTACCGCAAGCTCGTCTTCAAGGACGAGAAGCTGGTGGGCTACGTCCTGGTGGGCGATATCGACAAGGCCGGCATGTACACGGCCTTCATCAAGTTTGAGATGCCCCTGGCCGGAGAGGCCAAGGACAAGCTCATCAACGCAGGTCCCGAGGTCTTCCTCTGGCCTGAGAAGCTGTTCGACGAAAGCTGGAACCCGGCCCCGGCCAAGGCCGCCCGCTAGGGCGGCCGCTGGCACGGAGACTGGCGACATATTCCCCAGGGAGCAAAGAGCAGATGAAAGCACCTGATCGTTATTACGACTTCCAGAAGGACATCTCCGGATGCGGCGTCTTCGGGGTGATCCACAAGAATCGCGGGCTTATTCCGGGCGACATCCCCATCCGGGCCATGACCTGCATGCATGATCGCGGCAACGGGCTGGGCGGCGGCTTCGCGGCCTACGGCATCTACCCCGACCTGGCCGACAAGTACGCCTTCCACCTCATGTGCGACACCCAGGCCGCCCTGGAGTCCGCCGAGCACGTGCTCAAGCACTACTTCACGGTGCACGAGTCGCACCCCATTCCAACGCGCAAGGTTCTGGCCATCAAGAACCCGCCCCTGGTCTGGCGCTACTTCCTGAGCATCAAGAAGGACCGTCCCCAGGAAGGCCGCGAACTGGGCGAACAGGACTATGTGGTCAGCGCGGTCATGCACATCAACCACAAGATTCCCGGCGCCTTTGTCTTTTCCAGCGGCAAGAACATGGGCGCCTTCAAGGGCGTGGGCTTCCCGGAGGACATCGCCGACTTCTTCCGCCTGGAGGAATACTCGGCCTACATCTGGACCGGGCACAACCGCTTTCCGACCAACACCCCGGGCTGGTGGGGCGGGGCGCATCCCTTCACCCTGCTGGACTGGTCCATCGTGCACAACGGTGAGATCTCCTCCTACGGCATCAACCGCCGCTACCTTTGCGAGCACGACTACCTGTGCACCCTCATGACCGACACGGAAGTGGTGGCCTATGAGCTTGACCTGCTCATCCGCAAGCACGGGCTGTCCAAGGAAATGGCCTGCAAGGTCTTTGCGCCCCCGTTCTGGGATGAGATCGCCCGCATGCCCAAGCAGGAGAAGGAAGCCTACACGGCCCTGCGCATGGTCTACGGTTCGGCCATGCTCAACGGCCCCTTCGCCATCCTCGTGGCCGACAGCACGGGCCTCTTCGGCCTCAACGACCGCATCAAGCTGCGGCCGCTCATCGTGGCTGAAAAGGACGACATGGTCTTCATGTCCAGCGAGGAAAGCTCCATCCGCGAAGTGCAGCCCGAGCTGGACCGCGTGTGGATGCCCAAGGCGGGCGAACCGGTCATCGTGCATCTGGAGGCGTAAGTATAATGGCGAAGAAACTCACCCTGGACGCCGGCGGCATCTACTACCGCCAGCTCAATGAGCAGATCCGCGAAGCCGTGGCCGCTGGCGCCACGGACATCGTGCTGAAGAATGTGAACGGCCAGCGCTACCTGGCCGGAGCCCTGGAAGGCGACCTCAAGTTCGAGATCCAGGGCGTTCCCGGGCAGGACATGTGCTCCTTCATGCGCGGGCCCAAGGTCCGCGTGAAGGCCAACGCCCAGGACGGCGTGGGCAACACCATGGACGACGGCACCATCATCATCGAGGGCCTGGCCGGAGATGTGGTGGGCTATGCCATGCGCGGCGGGAAGATCTACATCAAGGGCGACGTGGGCTACCGCGTGGGCATCCACATGAAGGCCTACATGGAGAAGCTCCCGACCATCGTCATCGGCGGCAAGGCCGGCGATTTTCTCGGCGAATATATGGCTGGCGGAATCATTTTGCTTCTTGGAATGTTTTCTGGTATGCCAGCCGAACCCATTGCGGGTCGGAGTCTGGGAACGGGCATGCACGGCGGCGTCATCTACGTGCGCGGCGGCGTGCCCCAGGAACAGATCGGCCCTGGCCTGACCGCTCAGCCTTTGGATGAGTCGGATCTGGCTGCTATCCAGGGCATAGTCAAGGACTACGCCAGGGAGCTTGGGCTGGACGCCAAGGCGATCCTTGCGTCCGAATTCGTCAAGATCAAGCCCTTTTCCCATCGTCCCTACGGCAACCTATACGTTCCGGCCTAGGATGTGGGAGCGGGGCGGCGCACTGTGCGCCCGCTAACCACAGGAGGATTCCATGCTGTTTGACAACCTCGCATACGCCATGGGCGGCATTGGCGGCAACGGCGGCGCACAGGGCAACCCCCTGGGCGCATTCGTCCCGCTCATCCTCATGTTCGCCATCTTCTACTTCCTGCTCATCCGGCCCCAGCAGAAAAAGGCCAAGCAGCACAAGGAAATGATCGGCAACCTCAAGATCGGTGACCGCATCGTCACCAATGGCGGCATCTACGGCACCATCGTGCGCATGAAGGACGCCACCATCATCCTCGAGATCGCCGACAAGGTCGAAGTGGAAATGCTGCGCAATACCGTGGCCGACAAGGCGGAAGCCTTTGACAAGGTGGAAAAGGAAAAGAAGGGAAAGTAATCTTTTCCTTTGATTTTCAGCCGAAAGGCAGATACGCGGACCTGGGGAAGCGCCCGGGTCCGCGCTTGTCTTTCGCAAAACGTCCTTTGTGAAGCGTTCGTCAAGGGAGAGTACATGAATCGGAATTTGCGCTGGCGCGTCCTTCTGACACTGGC
This sequence comes from Pseudomonadota bacterium, assembly GCA_018822105.1. GTDB lineage: Bacteria > Desulfobacterota > Desulfovibrionia > Desulfovibrionales > Desulfovibrionaceae > Humidesulfovibrio. The sequence goes on along the minus strand of JAHJLB010000014.1, from coordinate 105,393 downwards.
TGTGATGGTCCTGTCCACATCGTTCGTCCTGCCCTCGGTGCCCGGCATCAAGAACACCATGCTGGGGAAGATCCTGCCTGATACGGCCATCAACCTCGGCCTTGACCTCAAGGGCGGCATCCATCTGACCCTTGGCGTCGACGTGGACAAGGCCATTGAGAACAACATGGCCAGCATGAGCCAGGACATCAAGGCCAGCGCCCGCGAGGAGAATCTGGCCGTGCTCAAGCCCACGCCCCTGCCCGGCACCCGGACTGAGGCCGTGCTTGTGGGCGCGGACAAGCAGGAGGCCTTTGAGAAGCTCCTGAAAAAGCTCTACCCGAACCTGAAGGTCGACGGTAAGGAGACCTTGCCCGAGGACCGCGTCAAGTACGTCCTTTCCATGACTGCGGACTACAAGAAATACTTGGCCAGGCTGACCATGGACCAGGCGGTGAAGACCATACGCAACCGCATTGACCAGTTCGGCGTGGCCGAGCCGGACATCCGCCGCCAGGACAACAACCGTATCCAGGTGCAGCTGCCCGGCTTGAGCGACCCGGACCGCGCCATCGCCATCATCGGCAAGACCGCGCATCTGGAGTTCAAGGTCGTGGACGATACCGTGGATGCGGCCAGCGCCCAGCAGGGCCTGCTCGGCCCTGGCCGCGAGCTGAGCGTCATCATGCATCGCGGGCCGAACAACACCAGTTCGGAATCGCCCATTGTGCTCAAGAAAGAGGCCGTCATGACCGGCGAGCACATCACCGACGCCCGGGCGACCATCGAGCAGAACAACAATCAATTTTCCGTAAGCCTGACCTTCAATCCTCGCGGGGCCAAGATCTTCGAGCGCGTCACAGAGGAGAACATCAAGAAGCGCCTGGCCATTGTCCTGGACGGCAAGTGCTATTCCGCACCGGTGATCCAGGACAAGATCTCGGGCGGCAAGGCGCAGATCACGGGCCGCTTCAACCAGGAGGAGGCCAGGGATCTGGCCATCGTCCTGCGCGCCGGAGCACTGCCCGCCCCGGTGAAGGTCCTGGAGCAGCGCACGGTGGGCCCCACCCTCGGACAGGAGTCCATCGACGCCGGCATGATGGCCACAGGCATCGCGGCCATCGCCATCATCATCTTCATGGCCTTGTACTACAGCACTGCCGGACTTTTCGCCGACGTGGTGCTGCTGCTGAACATCGTCATGACCATGGCCGGCCTGGCCGCCTTTGGGGCGACCCTGACCTTGCCGGGCATCGCCGGCATCATCCTGACCATCGCCATGGCCGTGGACGCCAACGTGCTCATCTTCGAGCGCATCCGCGAGGAGCTGCGCAAGGGCGTGCGGTCCGCAGAAGCCGTTGACAAGGGCTATGCCAAGGCCACCCTGACCATTCTGGACTCCAACACCACCAACGTCATCGTGGCCATCATCCTCTACCAGTTCGGCACCGGCCCCATCCGCGGCTTCGCCGTCACCCTGGTCCTGGGCATCATCATGAGCATGTTCACGGCCATCTTCGTTTCGCGCATCATGTTCGACCTGTATCTGTCCAAACGCTCGCCTGACGCGCCCGTTAGCATCTAAGGAGACGACATGAGCTTTTCCTTCATCAAGCACGAAACAAAAATCGACTTCATCGGGCTGCGTTACTACGCCTTTGCCCTTTCCGCCCTGATGATCATCGTCGGGGGCATCTCCCTGGTCATGAAGGGCGGCCCGCGCTTCGGCATCGACTTTGCGGGCGGCGTGATCATCCAGGCCAAGTTCAACGCCCCCACGGACATCGGCAAGGTCAAAAAGGTGCTGGAGGGAGCGAACCTTCCGGGCCTCGTGGTGCAGCAGATGGGCAAGGTCAAGGACAACGACTTCCTCATCCGCACCTCCATCACCGAGGGCAGCAGCGAGAACGTGCAGAAGACCGTTGCCCAGGCGCTGGACGAAGGCCTCGGCGGGGTCAAGTACGAGTTCAAGCGCATCGAGATGGTGGGCCCGAAGGTCGGCGAGGACCTGCGCGGCAAGGCCATGGAGGCGATGTACTTCGCCATCCTGCTCATCGCCATCTACATCTCCGGCCGTTTCGAGCACCGCTGGATGGCCGCCGGGCTCATGGCCGCGGGCCTTTTCGCCGGCATCACGGCGCTGCAGTATTTCCAAGCCCCCCAGGTGTGGCTGGTGCTGGGCGCGCTGATGATCACCCTGGCCCTGTGCTTCGTCCTGCGCCTGAATTACGCCCTGGGGGCCATCGTGGCGCTCATCCATGACGTGCTCACGACCATCGGCATCTTCTCCATCCTGGACAAGGAATTCGACCTGACCATCATCGCGGCACTTTTGACCCTCATCGGCTTCTCGCTCAACGACACCATCATCGTCTACGACCGCATCCGCGAGATACGCGGCCTCAAGACCGGGGAACTTTTGCCGGTGATCATCAACAAGAGCGTGAACCAGACCCTGTCGCGCACCATCATGACCTCTGGCCTGGCCTTCCTGTCCGTGCTCAGCCTGTTCCTCTTCGGCGGCGCGGTGATCCACGACTTCGCCCTGGCCATGCTCATCGGCATCGTGGTGGGGACCTATTCCTCCATCTACGTGGCCGCCCCGATCATCATCAGCCTGAGCCCCCCGGATTCCGAGGATCTCGCACCGGCCAAGGCCCCCAAGGCCAGGACCGCGTAAAAGAAACTCCGTCCGCCTCAGCTTACAGAACGAAGAAGGCCCCCTTCCGCGAGGAAGGGGGCCTTTGCCTTGCCGTTTCTGCTGGTCAAGCAGATCGACTGCAGCGGATCAGCCTACAGCTGATCCAGCAGGGTCTTCTTGATGGAGTCGATGGAGCCTTCGCCGTTCAGCTCAATGTACTTGCAGGCGCCCTTGGCGGCCAGGGCCTTGTAGAAGTAGGCTGCGGCGACGGTGCCGGTCTTGTCATCGTAGTAGATGTCGTGGCGCTTGTCGATGGCGCCCTCGTCCTGGTCGTCGGCGCGGGCGCTCAGGGCGCCGCCGCACACGCGGCAGACTTCGCCGTTGGGCTTGATGGCGTCGATGAAGATGTTGTTCGGGTGGTTGTTGTCCGTGGCGCACAGGCGGCGGCCCATGATGCGGTTCTTGGCCACCTGGCGGGGCAGCAGGATCTCGATGACGAAGTCGAGCTTCTCGCCGTCCTTCTGCAGGGCTTCCCAGAGCTTCTCGGCCTGGACCAGGCTGCGGGGGAAGCCGTCCAGGAGCCAGCCGTTGCTGCTGGCGTTCTTGAGCACGTCGAGCACCATGGGGATGGTGATGTCATCGGGCACCAGCTCGCCGCGGTTGATGTATTCCTTGGCCTTCATGCCAAGTTCGGTGCCGCCGCCGATGTGCTTGCGGAAGATGGCGCCGGACTCGATGTGGTCCAGGTTATGTTTGGCCTTCACCAGGGTGCCCTGGGTGCCCTTGCCGCTGCCGTTGGGTCCGAACATGAGAATATTCATTGTTCCTCCTTGGGGTGATTGCTTTTGGCTTGTGCAAAAGATTCACAAGCTCTTATCCGCACTCTTTTTTCCTGTCAATAACTTGCAGAACAACGCCTGCCCGGCTGATGCGCGCCTCCTTGTCGCCGGGAAAGCGTACGCTCTTGCCCGAGGCGCGCTGGACCCAGAGTTCGTCCAGCCGGAACAGGGCGTCGCACAGGCTCTGGCCCGGGCCGGCGGTCTCGAGAACGGCCTTGTACAGGCGCAGGCGCAGCGGGGCAGGGGATGCGCTGAGCGCACTGGCCGGGATCAAGCGCCTGCCTTTCTCCAACCGCACCTGCGGCAAGAGCCTGGACAGGGCCTGGTCCCAGTGCGCGCCGTCCATGCGCGCCTGGCGCCACAGCCGGGCCACGCCGTCCAGGTAGCACGGATTGTGGCTGAGGAGATTGGGCAGCAGCTCATGGCGCACCCGGTTGCGCGTTGTTGCGCGATCAAAATTGCTGCCATCCACCCGCCAGGTCTGCTTCAAGATTTTCAAGAAGTCTTCTAATGCCGCGCGAGGACTGAGCAAAAGCGGGCGCAGCAGGCTGCGCTGCGCATCGTGTCCGGCCATGCCCCCCAGGGCCGGCCAGCCCGAGCCGCGCATGAGCCGCATGAGCTGGTCCTCGGCCAGGTCGTTCAACTGGTGGGCCACGAGAACGATGTCGGCGCCTGTCTCGCGCCTTGCCCGCTCCAGAAAGCCGTAGCGCGCGTTGCGGCCGGCCTCCTCAAGCCCCAGACCGGAAGCCTGGGCCAAGGCCGCGATGTCCTGGCGCTCGGAGATCAGGGCCACGTCCAGGACGGCGCAGAGGTTGGCCACAAAACTTGCGTCCGCAGGCGATTCCTGGCGCAGGGAGTGGTCCAGGTGCGCGGCCACCACAGAGCCGCCCCGGGACTGGCAGAGGAATTTGGCCACGAGCAGCAGGGCGGTGGAGTCCGCCCCGCCGGAGCAGGCCACCAGGCAGCGCAGGGCGGGAAAATCGCAGCCAAGCTCGCGCCCGGCGAACCTGCCGATCCCCAGGCAGAACCGGGCCGCTGGGCGCGGAAGGTCCTGCAGGCGTTGCGCCGTGGTGTTCATGCCTACACGGAGATGTCCAGTTGGCGGAGGAAGACGTCGAGGAAGTCCATGATGTGCGAGCGCTGGGCAGGTGTGGCGTACATGACGCAGGAGCAGCGCAGCTTGCCCTGGGCGCGCACGAGGAGCTCAAGCTTGAGGCTCGTCTCATCCAGGATCTCCAGCACGAAGATGTACGGGCCGCATTGGCCCTGGTGCTCGCGCTGCTCCTCTGCGAGCAGGTCCTCGGGCACGGGCAGGTAGTAGATGCCCTCCAGGGATCCGGCCAGCCCGCTCTCGTCGAGGCGCTTGCGCACCAGCTCCATCTGTTCGGGGTACAGGTCCTCGATGAGGTAGTTGCGCATGGCTACTCCGGGCTCTCTGGGTCGGCGTCGCGGCAGCACTCGCAGTCCAGCTCTTCGTCGCCGTCGCCCAGGCTGCGGCGGTCCAGGTGGGCGTCCGCGTTCACCGGATCCGCGTCGAGGTTGAAGATGCGGCGGGTCATGTCGATGAAGCGCTCGGCCGTGCCTTCCTCCCTGGTGCGGCGCTTGAGGAAGCAGATGGGCTCGTGCAGCAGCTTACGGCTCACGGAGGAAACCAGCACCTCCAGGGCCGCGCGGGTCTCGTCGTCCACGGGACCCAGGCGCTTGATGGTTTTGGCCAATTCGCGGCTGGCCACCTCCTCGGCCCGGCCCAGCAGGTCGGTGATGGTGGGCTGCAGGGCCAGGGACTTCAGCCAGGTGGCGAAGGCCCCGGTTTCGATGTCCACGATGGCCCGGGCCTTCACGGCCTCGCCCTGGCGCGTGGACATGTTCTCCTCCACGACCTCCTTCAGGTCGTCGATGTCGTAGAGGTAGACGTTGTCCAGGCCGTTGACGTCCGGGTCGATGTCACGCGGCACGGCGATGTCGATGAAGAACATGGCGCGGTTGCGGCGCTTCTTGAGCACCTCGCGGATGTCGCGCGCGCGGATGATGGCCGTGGGCGAGCCCGTGGAGCTGATGACGATGTCCACATCGCGCAGGCGCTCCACCATGTCCTCAAAGAATATGGCCTCCCCGTGCATGGTCTTGGCCAGCTCCTGGGCGCGAGCGAAGGTGCGGTTGCAGATGTAGAGCTTCTTGATGCCCGAGGCCAGGAGGTGCGTGGCCGCCAGCTCGGCCATCTCGCCCGCGCCCACGAGCAGGGCCGTTTTTCCGGAGAGCTCGCCGAAGATCTTCTTGGCCAGCTCCACGGCGGCATAGCTGATGGACACTGCGCTGGAGGCGATGGCGGTCTCGGTGCGCACGCGCTTGGCCACGGAGAAGGACTTGTGCAGCAGGCGGTTGATGATGACACGGGCGCTGCCGGTTTCCACGGCCTTGCGGTAGGAGGTCTTGAGCTGGCCCAGGATCTGCGGCTCGCCCATGACCATGGAGTCCAGGCTGGCGGCCACGCAGAACAGGTGCGTCACGGCCTCCAGGCCTTTGTGGCAATAGGTGTGGGCGCGCAGCGGGTCCAGGGGGCCGGAGCAGGTCCCGGCCCAGTGGCTCAGCACGGCTTCGGCCAGGTCCACATCGGCGCTCTTGGCGGTGTCCGCCACCACGAGGATCTCCACGCGGTTGCAGGTGGACAGGGCCATGACCTCGCTTACGGGGCAGGCGGACAGCAGGCTCTTCTCAAAGTCGGCAACGTTGGTAAGGGCGTACTTCTCGCGCACATCCACGCCGGCTGAGCGGTGGTTGAGTCCAATAAGCAGGATGTTCTTATGCATTACGGCTTGAACCCATGAAAGGTTGTGGGGACCAGGAAGTTGATGCCGATCATGGACACGACGCTGAGCAGGAACACGACGATGACCATGACTGCCGGTTTGCGGCCGCGCCGGCCCAGGGCCAGGCGCTGGTGGAAGAGGTTGGCGTAGAGGATGAGAACAACCAGGGCCACGACCTCCTTGGGATCCAGGGAGAACACGCGCCGGGCCGAAAGCCAGGCCCAGACATAGCCCGAGGCCAGGCCCAGGGTGTACAGCGGAAATCCGCACAGGCTGACGAAATGGTTCACCCGGTCAAAGGTGTCCAGGGAGGGCATGTCCTTTTGAAACGTCTTGAGCCCGGCCTTTGTCTTGATGCGCTTCTCCAGGTGCATAAAGGCCAGCCCGGCGCCAAAGGCCATGGCCAGGAGGGCCATGCTGCAGAACAGGGTGCCCACGTGCAGGAAGAAGAAGAGGCCGGTGAGCATGGGCGGCAGCTTGGTGTTGACGCCCACAGTGGCGTTGGACGCCACATAGAACATCAAGGCCAGGGGCATGGCCACCACTGCCAGGAATTTGAGCTTGAGCCGCCACCAGAGCAGCAGGAAGAAGACCAGTATGCCCCAGCCCAGCAGACAGAAGAGAAAGCGTCCGGTGGTGAGGGCCAGGGCGGGGTCGGCCACGGTCAGGAGCTGCGCGAGGTCCACGCTGTGCAGGGCGAAGCCCAGGGTGGCGAAGCCCAGGGCGATTTTCTTCAGCAGCTCCTGGCGCAGGGCCGAGCCCACCACAAAGAGCACGGTGCCAAGGAAATACAGGGCGATGACCAGCATCGGGAGCAGATCAGACAAGGCCATGCAGGATCTCCGTCATCGAGTCGTGCAGTTGGGGCGGAAGGTGAGCGGCGAGCTCCGCCCGGGCCAAGGCCGCGTCGTGACGCTTCAAGGCTTCTAGCAAGCGTGAGGCCACAAGGTTGCGGAATATTCCGGTGTTGACGTCCGTCTCCTGGCCCAGACCCAGGACAAGGGGCCGCAGCCGCCCCATGAGCCCCAGGAACAGGGCGTACTCCTGGCCGAAGGTCTGCTCCAGGTCCCTGCGGATGCGCTTGGCCAGGGCCGGGCTCTGGCCGCCTGTGGACACGGCCAGGGTCAGGTCGCCTCGGCGCACTGCGGCCGGAACGATGAAGCTGCACTGTTCCGGCTGGTCCACGATGTTGCAGAGCACCCCGCGCTGGCGGCAAAGATCGCTGAGGCGCAGGTTCACGGCCGGGCTGCTGGTGGAGGCGATGACCAGGAACACGCCGTCCAGGTCCGAGTCCGCGAAATCGCGCTGCTCAAAGCAAAGGCCAGGCCTTGCAAGCAGGGCGGCCAGGCTTTCGTCCGGCGGGTTCCTGTCGACCACCAGGATGCGGGAGGCGCCGCAGTCCACCAGGGTTTCGATTTTGCGCAAGCCCACCTGGCCCGCGCCCACCACAAGGCAGGCCCGGTCATCTAGGCTCACGAACATGGGATAGTAGCGCATCTGGAAAGTCATACCAAATCCTTGGCCGGTCTGTAAAATGGCAATGCGGCCATTCTTGCCAGATTCACTCCCCCTGGGATAGGGTGCCGGAACATCATGAATAGGAGCGGCACACACGGCCCATGTCACAGCAGCTCGTCATCCAGCTCGCCCGGTTCGGCGACCTCGTGCAGACCAAGCGCCTGCTCTTGTCGCTGTGCGCGGAGCCGGGCAGCGAGGTCCACCTCTGCCTGGACGAGTCCCTGGCCCCCTTGGCCCGGCTGCTGTATCCCTTGGTGCACCTGCATCCGGTGTGCGCCCACGGCACGGCCCTGGCCAGGCTTCCGGCTGAGGAACAGGCGCGCATCCTGCTGGCCAAGAACGTTCCGGCCTTCCGGGAACTGGCGGACATCCCCTTCGAGCGCATCTATAACCTCAATTTTTCGCCCCTGAACTACCGCGTGGCCGGGCTCTTCGAGCCGCAGCGCGTGCTTGGGCACGTCTGGAGCAAGGGCCAGGAGATTGTCGGCCAATGGGCCCGTTTGGCCATGCGCTGGTCGTCCATGCGCCGCATCGGGCTGAACATCGCCGATTTCTGGGCCTGGCACCACGTCTCGCCCGTTGACTCGGCCGAGGTGAATCCCCCGGCCCTGGGCAGGGGCGGCGGCCTGGGCGTGGTCATGGCCGGGCGGGAATCCAGGCGCTCCCTGCCGCCCAAGGTCCTGGCCAGCCTGGTCACAGCCCTGCTGGATCTGCGCGGCGACGAGTCGCTGACGCTCCTGGGCAGCAGGGCCGAGCACCATGCGGCCCGCCAGCTGGAGCGGGAGCTGCCCGGCAGGCACGCCCGGGTGCTGCGCAACCTCTGCGGGGCCACCAACTGGTCGGGCCTGGTGGAGACCGTGGGAGGGCTGGATCTGGTCCTGACCCCGGACACCGGCACCATGCACCTGGCCGCGCACCTGGGCGTTCCCGTGCTGGCCACCTTCCTGTCCTCGGCCTGGTGCTTTGAGACCGGGCCCTACGGCCAGGGACACATGGTGCTCCAGGCCAATCTGGACTGCACCCCCTGCCTGGAGTCCCAGCCCTGCACCTCGCAGGTGGCCTGTCTGCGGCCCTTCGGCGAAAGCGGCCTGCTGCGCTACCTGTCCACCCGCGAGGAGGGCCACCTTCCGGATGGCCTGACGGCTTTCAACTCGGACACGGACGCCCTGGGCCAGACCTTTGCGCCCCTGGCCGGGCCGGACCCCCAGGCGGACCTGCGCGTGAGCTTTCGCGAGTTCCTTGCGGCGCACCTGGGGCTGGCAGGGCAGGGCAGGGCCTCAAGCGTGCTGCATGAACTGGCGGAACGCCTGTACACGGAGCGCGACTGGCAGGCCCCGGACCGGGAATCCTCTCAGGGCCGCTGGGGGCAGACTTTCGGTGGTTTTTAAAGTAATATCATTTTCTCAGCATGTTAAAAATTATCTAGATTTTTTCATGACTACTGATTTCGTTGATTCGGCATCACCATTGGCGGCATTGTGCTCGGTGGCCTGCGGGCCTAGCGCAGGAGCAAGGGGGCGAGGGTGAGGATACTGGTTGTGTTGCCGCTGTATGGCGGCTCCCTGCCCATCGGCAGGTACTGCGCGTCCGCCTTGCGCCAGCTGGGGCATCTGGTGGAGGTGTTCGAGGCACCGGACTTCTATCCTTCGTACAAGGCCCTGCAGGGGCTCAAGGTCGGAACGGACCGCCTGCAATACCTGGAGAACAGCTACCTGCAGGTGCTCTCCCAGGCCGTGCTGAGCAAGGTCGAGACCTTTGAGCCCGACCTCGTGCTGGCCCAGGCCCAGGCGCCCCTGTCCATCCAGGCCCTCAAGCGCCTCAAGCGCGACGGAGTGGCCACGGCCATGTGGTTTGTGGAGGACTTCCGCCTGTTCACCTACTGGAAGGGCTTCGCCCCGCACTACGACATCTTCGCCGTGATCCAGAGGGAACCGTTTCTTGAAGAATTAAAGGATATTGGTGTTTCGAACGCTTTGTATCTGCCCCTGGCTGCGCACCCGGAAGTTCACAAACCACTTGAACTTTCCGCAGCGGAACGGCGCAGGTTCGGCTCGGACGTGTCCTTCATGGGCGCGGGCTACGCCAACCGCCGCGTGGCCTTCCGCGAGCTGATCCGCCACGACTTCAAGCTCTGGGGAACTGACTGGGACGGCGACACCGTGCTTGCGCCCTTTGTGCAGATGGGCGGCGCGCGCATGTCCAGCGAGGATTGCGTGCGCATCTTCAACGCCACACGCGTGAACATCAACCTGCACTCCAGCGTGCAGGCCAAGGAGCTCGTCACCAATGGCGACTTCATGAATCCGCGCACCTTCGAGATCGCCGCCTGCCGCGCCTTTCAACTGGTGGACCGCCGCGGCCTCATGCCCGCTGCCTTTGCCGAGGATGATCTGGCGACTTTCGCGAGCATGGAGGAGCTGCAGGACAAGATCAGGCATTACCTGGAGCACGGCGAAGAACGCGAGGCCATCGCCGCGCGCGGCCAGGCCAGGGTCCTGCGCGAGCATACCTATGCCGCGCGCATGCAGACCCTGCTTGATTTTACGGCCCAGCGCCTGCCCGGCTGGCCCAGGCCGCGCGCCAGGGCTCAGGCTGCGGAGGGCCTGACGCCGGAACTGGCGGCGGACATCGAGGTGCTCCTCGACAGGCTGGCGCTTCCGGCGGACACGAGTTTTGAGGATCTGGTCTGGTCCATCCGGCAGCAGCAGGGCCGGCTTGGCGAACTTGAGGCCGCTGTCCTGTTCCTGGACGAATGGCGCAAGCTCTACAACAAGAGGGAAGGCTGAGAAGACCTAGGGCTTTCGCGACACGCGCTTGCGCGAGGTGAGCCAGTGGTGCAGCCGGGGCTCGGCGCCCTCGGCCTTGGGAAAATAGAACTGGACCTTGCGCTTGGCCAGTTCGTGGGGCAGGTATTCCTGTTCCACCCAGGCCTGGGGAAAGGCGTGGGGATACTTGTAGCCCCGGCCATAGCCCCATTCCTTGTGCAGGGTGGTGCTGGCGTTGCGCAGATGCAGCGGCACGGGCAGCAGCCCGTTCTCGCGCACCTCCTTCAGGGCGTTCAGGTATCCGGCGTAGCTGGCGTTGCTCTTGGGCGCTAGGGCCAGATAGATGACCGTCTCGGCCAGGGGGATGAACCCCTCGGGCATGCCCACGAACTCCACGGCCTGCTGGCAGGCCACGGCCAGGAGCAGGGCCTGCGGGTCGCCCAGGCCGATGTCCTCCGAGGCCGACAGAATGAGCCTGCGGCAGATGAAGCGCGGGTCTTCGCCGCTTTCCAGCAGGCAGGCCAGATAGTACAGGGCCGCATCCACATCGCTGCCGCGGATGGACTTGATGAGCGCCGAGGCCAGTTCGTAGTGCGTGTCCCCGTCGCGGTCGCCGCGGATGACCACCTCGGGCAGGGCCTGGCGCAATTCGTCGATGACCAGCTTTTCCCTGGGCAGGGCCGCCACGTGCTCCACGAGGTTCAGCAGGGCGCGGCCGTCGCCAGCGGACATGGAGGCCAGGAGGTCGAAGACCTCGTCCGGCCACTCGACCCCAAGGACCTTGGCCCCGCGCCGGGCCATGCGCGAAAGCTCCTCCCGCGTCAGCGCCCGGAAGCGCAGCACGTGCAGCCGCGAAAGCAGCTGCCGGGTGACGCTGAAGGAGGGGTTTTCCGTGGTGGTGGCCAGGAGCACGATCTCGCCGCTCTCCAGGATGGGCAGGAAGAAGTCCTGCTGGGCCTTGGAGAAGCGGTGGATCTCGTCGAGTATGAGCACCTCGACCCCGTCCAGGCGCTTGCGCAGGGTCGCCAGGCCCGCCTCAGGCGCGCTCACCCGGATCCACTTCTTGCCTGCGGCCTTGGCCATGAGCATGGCCAGGGTGGACTTGCCGCACCCCGGCGGACCGAAGAAGACCAGGCTCGGCAGGCGCGGGCCCTGGGCAAAGGCCGCGATGCGCTCCAGGAGATGGCTCTGGCCGACGAACTCGTCCAGGGTCTGCGGCCTGATCTTGTCCGCCAGGGGCTGCTTGTCGGAAATTTCTATGCGCATGTGGCTCCCGGATCCTCAGCGTGTGCGCGCCGCGAAATGCGCCAATCCCAGGCAGTACAGGGCCGCCGTCTCCCAGCGCAGGGGGCGGGGGCCCAGGCTCAGGGGCTGGAATCCGGCCTGGACGAGGCGCTCGGCCTCAAGCCTTTCCAGACCGCCCTCCGGCCCGATGACCAGCAGGTTGCGCCCTGCGGCCAGGCGAGCGGGCTCGGGCAGGGCGTCCAAAGCGGCGCATTCGTCAAGGATGTAACACCCGTCATGCTCCGCCGCAATGCGCAGGAGGCCATCCACGCCCCCAGCCGCCACAGCCAGCTCGGGCAGCCAAAGGGCGCCGCACTGCTTGGCCGCCTGCACGCACTTCTCGCGCCAGGAGTCCTTGGCGGCTTTGGGCGGTTCGCCCTGGCTGCGCGCGGCCTGCCAAAAGACCAGGCCCAGGGCGTCCAGCTCCACGGCCTTTTCCAAAAGCCAGTCGCGGCGCGAGGACTTGTTCCAGCCCAGGGCCAGCACAAGGCCCGAGCCAGGGCGGGACTCCGCGTGCAGGGTCTGGGGCACGAGCTCGGCCTGGGCCTTGCCGGAAACGGAGGAGATCTGGAACAGCCCCCAGCGGCCGGCCCCGTCAAAAAGCCGCAGGGTGTCGCCGGGCCTGGCGCGCAGCACACCCAGGAGGTGCCTGGCCTCCGGACCGGAGAGCAGCACACGCTGCGTGTCCTGGGCGGGCCAGAGTTCTTGTGGCAGATGGTAGGAGTTCAGGCGCGGCATGGCAGTCCGGCAGAGGGGGCCGGACCAGGCGGTCCGGCCCCGACCGGCTAGAGTTCCTGGGCCACCAGGGTCTCGTAGGTCTCGCGCCGGCGGGCCACAATGACCTGCTCGCCGTCCACAAGAATCTCCGCAGCCCTGGGGCGGGTGTTGTAGTTGGAGGACATGGTGAAGCCGTAAGCCCCGGCGGAATAGACAGCCAGGCGTTCGCCCTGGCGCACCTCGGGCAGCTGCCGGTCCTTGGCCAGGAAGTCGCCGGACTCGCAGATGGGGCCGACAACGTCCACGTCCTGCTCGGGCCGCCCCTGGGGCTGCACCTCCTCGATGCGGTGGAAGGAGCCGTACAGGGAGGGCCGCAGCAGATCGTTCATGGCCGCGTCCACAATGACGAAGTTCTTGCTCGGGGTATGCTTGGTGTACAGCGTCTCCGTGACCAGGATGCCCGCGTTGCCCACGATGACCCGGCCCGGCTCCAGGATGAGCTGCAGGGGTAGCTGGCCGAGGGTCTTGGTCAGGGCCGCGCCGAATTCGCTGGGGTGGGGCGGCTCCTCTTCATTGTAGTTGATGCCCAGGCCGCCGCCCAGATCGAGGTAGCGGATGTCCAGGTTCATGGCCTTGAGCTTCTCGTAGAAGGCCATCAGCTTGTCCAGGGCCTCCAGGAAGGGGTCGATGCTCGTGAGCTGGGAGCCGATGTGGCAGTCGATGCCCACGGGTTCGACATTGGGCAGGTCGCGGGCCAGGCTGTAGGCCTCCAGGGAATGCTCGATGTTCAGGCCGAACTTGTTCTTCTTCAGGCCCGTGGAGATGTAGGGGTGGGTCTTGGGGTCCACGTCCGGGTTGATGCGGAAGCTGACCTGGGCCACCTTGCCCATGTCGCGGGCCACGTCGTTGATGCGGATGAGCTCCTGCATGGACTCCACGTTGAAGAGCAGGATGCCGGCCGTAAGGGCCTGGCGTATCTCCTCGGGCTTCTTGCCCACGCCGGAGTAGACGATCTTGGAGGCCGGGACCCCGGCCAGCAGCGCGCGGTACAGCTCGCCGCCGGAAACGATGTCCATGCCCGCCCCGAGGGAGCCGAGAAGGCGCAGCACATGGAGGTTGGAGTTGGCCTTGACGGAATAGCAGGTCAGATGCGGCATGGCGGCAAAGGCCGAGTCAAAGGCCTCGAAATGCCGCTTCAGCGTGGCCGTGGAGTAGACGTAGAGCGGGGTGCCAAAGCGCTCCGCCAGTTCCTGCACGCTGACGCCTTCCGCAAACAGGGTTCCGTTTCTCTGCTCAAAATGATGCATGGGGGGTGTTCGCTCCTGTACAAGGGTGGTTATTTCGGGGCGCTGAGCACAAGCTCGGACACCACGGGCAGAATTGTGGCAAAGGCGCTGAAGCCCACGACCTGAATGCGGTAGGTCTTGCCGGGGTCCAGGTCGCAGGTGGTCAGGGCGATACGGTTCATGTCCCTGCGCAGGCCTGCCGCGCCGGGGCTGAAGACGATGGTGCTGCGCGGGGTGAAAGGGCAGGTGGCGCAGCCGTCGCCCGCGCCCTCGCCCACGGGCTCGAGGAGCACCTTCACGGTGTCCAGGTTCTGCCAGTTCCCGGAGATCTCGCAGTTCAGGATGAGGCAGCCCTGGCTGCGCTGGACCTCCACGCTGCGCCAGCGGAATTTGTCCTCGCTGGAAACAGGGGTGGGCCACTCGCGCTTGCCGCAGGCGGCGGCGCAGAGCAGGGCGGCCAGGACAAGGGCCACAAGGCGCAGGCGTGTCAGGTTGGCAGGCGGGGTCATTGCGGGGTCACGCTCTTTTTCCATTCATGCAGCAGGGTCAGGGCAGCCAGGGGTGAAAGCTCGTTGAGGTCCAGGCGTCTGAGTTCCACCAGCAGGGGGTTTTCAGGCTCCGGGGCCTGCGGCTCCCGCCTTGGGACCACTCCCGGAAGCAGGCTCTGCCTGGGCAGGGCGGCCGGGGAAGCGCCGTCGCGATCATTTTGCGATTTTTCCTCGAGGGACGCAAGGATTTCCCGCGCGCGCTGGACAACGGCCTGGGGCACCCCGGCCAGCCGCGCCACCTCTATGCCGTAGCTCTTGTCCGCCGGTCCTGGCACCAGCTTGCGCAGAAAGACGATGTCGCCCTTCCATTCACGCACCGCGATGTTCAGGTTGCGCAGGCCGGGGATGACGCCCTCCAGGGAGGTCAGCTCGTGGTAGTGCGTGGCGAACAGGGTGCGCACCTGGCCGCGGCCGCGGCGGGACAGCTCCTCCACCACGGACCAGGCCAGGGCCAGGCCGTCGAAGGTGCTCGTGCCGCGGCCAATCTCGTCCAGGATGACCAGGCTGCGCGAGGTGGCCTGACGGAGGATGCGCGCGGTCTCCATCATCTCCACCATGAAGGTGCTCTGGCCGCGCGCCAGATTGTCCGAGGCGCCCACCCGGGAGAACACGCGGTCCGCCAGGCCCAGGCGCGCGGAGCGGGCCGGAACGAAGGAGCCCATCTGCGCGAGGATGGTGATGAGCGCTGCCTGGCGCAGCACGGTGGATTTGCCGGCCATGTTCGGGCCGGTGATGAGCAGGATGCGCCGCGACTCGTCCAGGCGCAGGTCGTTGGGGATGTAGTTGGCCGAGCCGCAGGCGGCCTCCACCACGGGATGCCTCCCCTGGATGATCTCTGTCTCGATGCCCTCGTGCAGCTCCGGGCGGGTCCAGTCGTTCTGGCGTCCGGCCTCGGCCAGCCCCTGCCAGTAGTCCAGGGCCGCCAATCCGCCGGCCATGAACATGAACCGCGTGCGTTGACCGGCCAAGTCTTCGCGCAGCTCATTGAACAAGCGGTATTCAAGGGATTTGCGCTCATCCGCGGCGGAGAGCAGGCGCTCCTCCAGGTCCTTGAGCTCACCTGTGATGTAGCGCTCGCAGTTCACAAGTGTCTGGCGGCGGATGAAATGCTCTGGAATCTGGCCCTGGTAGGCATGGGACACCTCCAGATAATAGCCGAAGACCTTGTTGTAGCCCAGCTTGAGTTTGGGGATGCCGCAGGAGTCGCGCTCGCGTTCCAGCATGGACTGGATGCGCGCCTCGCCGTGCTCCGTCAGGTTGATGAGCTCGTCCAGGTCCGGGTCATGGCCGGGCAGGAAAAGGCCTCCGTCCGTGATGACCAGGGGCGGCGCGTCCACCAGGGCGCGGGAAAGCATTTCGGCCACATCGGAAAGGGAATCCCAGGACTTGAGCAGGCTTGTCAGTTCCGCGGGCGCGCCCCCCTCAAGGCCGGCCAGAGACTTCTGGAGCAGGGCGCAAAGGTGCGGAAGCCGCAGGATGCTTTCGCGCACGGCCACGATGTCCCTGGGAGTGGCGCGGGAAAGCGCGATGCGCGTGGCCAGGCGCTCCAGGTCGCGCACCTCGGAAAGCTGCCGCCTAAGTTCCGCGCGCAGGGCGTCCTGGTGAAAGAGGAAGTCCACGACCTCCTGGGTGCGCTGCACCGGGGCCAGCTCTCGCCAGGGCTGGCGCAGGCGCGATTCCAGGAGCCGGCCGCCCATGGCCGTCTGCGTGAAATCAAGCACCTGCCAGAGGGTGCCTGCCCCGGTTCCCCCATCCAGCCGGCGGAAGATCTCCAGGTTGCGTTCCGTGACCTCATCCAGCACCAGATGCCGGGAGAGGTCCAAAGGCCGGAACTCGCCCAGGGGCGGGTTGTCCGTCTGCTGGGTGTGGCGCAGATAGCCCAGGAGGGCGCCCAGGGCCCGCACCAGCTCAGGCTTGTCGGCCAGATCGAGGGTGGCCAGCTCAGGGGCCTTCTGCGAAGCCAGCATGGCGTCGGCACCGGCCGCCAGGTCAAAGGCGCTGGGGCTGGGCAGCTGCGTCACCTGGGCCGTGAGCTCGAAATGCTGCGCAGGGATCTTTTTGCCAGGCGGCAAAAGAAGTTCGCGCGGCGCTATCTTCACGGCCCATTGCCAAAGGTCCGTCTCGCGCCGGGAATGCAGGCCAGACCATTCGGATGTGGAAAAGTCCACCCAGGCAAGGCCGCCAGCGCCCTTGTCCGCATCCCAGTACAAGGCCGCAAGGTAGTTGTGGGCCTTTGCGGACAGCGAAAGATCTTCAACCACCGTCCCAGGGGTTAGCACGCGTGTCACTGCGCGCTTCACCAGCCCCTTGGCCTGCCTGGGGTCTTCAATCTGATCGCAGATGGCGATCTTGAAGCCCTTGCCCAGGAGCTGAGCCAGATAGCTGTCCACGGAGTGGTGCGGCACACCGCACATGGGCACCTTGGATTCCGCGCCTGGATTGCGGGAGGTCAGGGTGATCTGCAATTCCCTTGCGGCAACCACGGCGTCCTCGAAAAAGAGCTCGAAGAAGTCGCCCATGCGGAAGAAGAGCAGGGCGTCCGGGTGCTCGGCCTTGACCTGCATGTACTGCTCGAACATGGGGGTGAGTTTCGGGGCGTTCATGCGGTCATCCGGCACTGCGGGCGATCAGGAGAATTCCTGGCGGAACAGGATGCTGTGCCAGGAGCGGCAGCGCGGGCAGACAAAGAAGGTCTTGTCCCAACGGAATCCGCAGCTTTGGCAGACGAAGCGCTTGGACTTGCGGGCGTGGCTGATGAAATAGGCCAGCTGGTCACGCAGGAAGGGCGTCATCTCCTGGTTGCTGAGCACAAGAGTCACAAGCTCCAGGCGGGCCAGCCAAAAATCCGGGTTGAGCACAAGCGCCTTTTCCAGCCAGTGCTTGGCGGAATCCAGGTCCGCTTCGAAAAGGTGCAGCCTCGCGCAATAGAAGCAGAGCAGGGCGTCGGGCGGAAAGCTCTGCAGCACCTGCACCGAGGCCTGGACCAGTTCGTTGATGCGGGCGGGGGCCAGGACCTTGGGCTCCTCCATGCCGTTGCCTGTCTCTCCACGGGCAGCGCGCAGGGCCTCCAGCAGGCCCTCCAGGAGCAGGAACCGCTGTGGTGCCGCAATGTTGGCGCAGGCATTGCGCAATGTTTCGCGCAGCGCGGCGATGCTTCCGGACACAGTGGCCTGCACCACGCTGGCCAGCCAGGCCTCGGGAGAGGCTGGAAAGACCTCCAGGGCCTGGGCGAGGAACGTGTCGCCCCGCAGGACGTCCTTCAGTCGGTAATGCTCGCCGGCCTGACGCGCGAGGAAATGGGCCTCGGACATGCTGCGGCCGACGCGGCGGTAATGTCCGGCTGCGCGTTCAAATTCCCCGGAATCCGCGGCAAGGCGGGCCAGCTCCAGTTCGATCTCATCGGTGCGGCCAAGGACGGCGCTGGCCTCCTCAAAGGCCTGGCGCGACCTGTCGAGCATGCCGCCACGCCTGAAGTCGCGGCCGAGCTCGAACTGGCTGCGGGCCTTCAGGACCAGGTCCAGCCCTGGTCTGCTGATGAGGCTGTTGCGGATGTGGATGGCCCGCTCAATCTCGCCCTGTGAACGGTACAGGTTGCCCAGGGCCAGATAGATTTCGACGGATTCCGGATTGTTGCGGACAGCCTGGGAGAGCTCCTCGATGGCCGCCAGGGTGTCCTGGAGGGTGTGCTGCTCCCCCGCGCCCGAGGTCTCAGGCGCGGTCTGGTTATTGGACTTCCGGCGTCCGAGGCGGAAGAGCTCGGTCCAGGGCACAAGTGGCTCCGAGGGCTACAGGCCGACGCGCGACTGGTTCTCTGGCTGATTCAGGGGCAGGGTGCGCAGGGACAGGGCCTCATCCTCCAGGGCCGCATGCTGCTTGCGCAGGGCTTTGAGCTCCAGGCCCAGGCGGATGCGCTCCACGAGGAGAAAGCCCAAAGAAAAGACGATGCCCAGCAGGAATGCCGCCAGCACGAGCACATACACAGGCAAGGGCAGGGAGTAGAATTGCTTGAAGATGAGGTTCAACTCCAGCTGAATGCTTGTGGACAGCGGGACGTTGTTCTGCACGAAGAAGAGCATGGAGAGGACAAATACCAGGGAGGTCAGGAAGGCCTTGAGATAACGCATGGATTCTCCTTTCTGCCCCTGGCCCTAGGCCAGGGCGTCGAAATGTGGCTTGAGGCGGTTGTAGGTGGAGCGCAGGTGCTCCGGCATGACCCTGGTCTCGCTGAAAACGGCCATGAACGAGGCGTCGCCGTTCCAGCGCGGAACGATCTGGAAATGGATGTGCGCGGCGATGCCCGACCCGGCGGCCTCCCCAAGGTTCAGCCCGGCGTTGATGCCGTGCGGCCGGAAGACCTTCTGCAGGATGCCGACGCAGGACCGCAGAAGGTCCATGTTCTCATGCGCCTCCTCAGGGGTCAGATCCGTAAGGCAGCTCACGTGCCGGTAGGGTGTCACCATGAGGTGGGCATTGTTGTAGGGATAGCGGTTCATGATCACGTAGTTGTGCCGCCCCCGGCAAAGTATGTAGCGCTCGGCGTCCTCGCCCGTGTGGTTGGGCACGCAGAACACGCATTCATCCGGCTTGGGACCCAGGATGTAGTCCAGCCGCCAGGGGGCCCACAGTACTTCCATCGTCTCCGTTCACCTTGCTGAGGGTTGGCTTGCACCAAGACTGCCGTCATGGGCATCCTAACGCGTGCGCCAGGCCAGGGCAAGCCTGGCTTTCCTAGGCCAAGAGATAATAGCGGACATAGACGTAGCATGTTGAAATGGCCAGGGTCAGCAGGGTGACCGGAACGCCGTACTTCAGGTACCGGATGAAGGAAATGGGCTTGCCGGCCTTTTCGGCCATGCCGATGACGATGACATTGGCTGAGGCGCCGATGGCCGTGCCGTTGCCGCCCAGACAGGCGCCAAGGGACAGGGCCCACCAGACCGGCAGCATGTTCGGATGCTGCAGGCCCGCCACGCCGGTGCTGCCGAAGATCTTGCCGGCCAACTCCACAAGCAGCGGGTTCATGGTGGCCACGAAGGGAATGTTGTCCACGATTGCGGAGGCGATGCCCGAGAACCAGACCATGACCATGCTGAGCACCAGCGTGTTGTCAGCCGTTGGGGCCGTAAGGCTGATCATCTGCTGGGACATGAAGGAGATGAGGCCGGCCTTCACTGTGCCGCCGATGATGATGAACAGGCCGATAAAAAAGAAGATGGTTGGCCATTCCACCTCCACAAGGGCATGATGGGGATCATCGCCGGAGACGAGAAGCATGGTGGCTGCGCCGGCAAGGGCCACGGTGGCGGGCTCATAGTGCAGGAGCCCGTGGAAGGCGAAGCCCAGGATGGTGGCCCCCATGATCAGCCCGGATTTCTTGAGCAGGGCTGGGTCCTTGATCATGTCGCGCTCATTCATGGCCAGGATGCGCATCTTGAGTTTTTCGCTCACGGTGAGCCTTTTGCCGAAGACGAGCTTCCAGAACAACATCCACACGATCATGATGACGATGATGATTGGCGCGACGTGAACGATGAAGTCCATGAAGTTCAGGCCAGCCTTGGAGGCGATCATGATGTTCGGCGGATCGCCAATGAGGGTAGCCGTGCCGCCGATATTGGAGGCTAGAACCTCGGTGATCAGAAAGGGAACAGGATCGATCTCCAGCTCGTCTGCGATGAGCAGCGTCACCGGGGCGAGCAGCAAAACCGTTGTCACGTTGTCCAAAAGGGCGGAAGCGACGGCTGTTATCACGGCGAAGATGGCCATGATCGAGAAAGGATTGCCGCGGCCCACCTTGGCAGCCTTGATGGCCACATACTGGAATACCCCGGTTCTGCTCATGATGTTGACCATGATCATCATCGAGATGAGCAGGAAGATGACGTTCCAGTCAACACCCAGGTCCACGTTGTGCAGGGCGTCTTCCTGGGTGAGCACCTTGAGCAGCAGGGTCAGAGCCGCACCGGCAAGGGCCACCTTGGTCTTGTGAATTTTTTCAGAAACGATGGCGACGTAACATGTCAGAAATATTCCTGTAGCAACCCAGAACATGAGGCCTCCCCGTCTTTAGAGCATGCCCGGCAAACCGCAGATGTCTTTGGCGATATGTTTCAGAATGTCCTTGCGGCCGATGTCGCCCACAAGCACGCCTTGAGCATCCACGATGGGCAGGGCATTGAATCTGCCTTCATGAAGCCGTACGTTTGCCTCGATGATCGTATCCTCCGGCTGGAGCGTTACGAGTTCACGCTGCATCACGCCGGAAGCCGTAAGGTGCGCATTTTCCGCAAAACGTTTTTGAATGAGCTCCGCCCCGTCTGAAATGGACGAGGCAAGGGTGGATGTCAGATACGAGGGGATCATTTTGCCCATCATGTCCAGGTTTGTAATGACGCCCACAAGACGGCCAGCGGCATCGACAACATAGGTGTGGCGCGTGTCTGTGCCGGCATGTATGGCCAGCAGGGAGGCAAAATCCGTATCAGGAGCGACGCGGGTCAATTCCTTATTCATCATGAGTGCAATATGCATAAAACCCTCCCTGCGGCCAACTATGGTTTTGCGCTGAAGACAAAAGCCTCTTTTTCCACAGATCCCGGGTCAACGCCGAATTGCTTCAGCTCATCCAGCACCGCCTGCTGCATGGGCGGCGGTCCGCAAAGATAAAAGGAGGCGTCCATGGATGGAATGTAGCGCCTGAAGATGGATTGATCAAGCCGGCCGAATTCGTGCGAGATGCGTCCTGGCCTGCCATCCGCATGCAGCGCCGCAGGATGCTGGTCCTCCGGAGCAACGCGAGAGAACACATGCACCACATGCAGGGAGAGTTCTTTTGTCAGCTCCTCAAGCTCCAGCGCGGCAAAGGCGTCTTCCGGAGTCTTGTTGGCCCAGAAGAGCAGGATGGAGCTGGGGGCCTTGATGGCCTTGAAATGCCGCAAGACGCTGAGAAAGGGGGTGATGCCGACACCGCCGGCGATCATGACGACATGCTGGTTCGTCCCGATGTCGCGGCAGAACTGGCCGAAAGGGCCGCTGCACTGGATGGGCGTACCGGGCGCGATGTCCGGAATGGCGGAGGTGAAGGCCCCGGATTTCTTGATGGTCATGCGCAAGGTTTCGTCTTCCGGGGCGCAGGACAGGGTGAACGGGTGCGGTTCGCTCCACTCGCCGTCTCGGAAGATGCGGATTGTGGCGAACTGGCCGGGCTGGCGGTTTTTGAACCGCGCCATGTCCGGCCCGGAGAAGTAGATGGACGTCGTGTCGTGGCTTTCCTTTTCAACCTTGACTATCTTCAGCGCCTCAGCTTCTGTCATACAAACCTCCTTGCCTTAGGCGAAGACGCTTTGCCAGATGACAAAGCTGGCAACCGGCTCATCTATGTCCGCGGCGGCGGTGTTGCGGCGGCGCATCTGCCCAGCCTTCGTCGCGCAGCTTCTGGATCTGGGCTTTGGCCAGCTCCAGCTGCTTTTCGCGGGTGCCGGCCTCGCCATCCACCGCAGCGGCGCGCAGTTGGCGCAGCACGATGGCGAACGCCGGGCCGCTCTGGAGCCCCAAGGCCTTCAGGTCGTCGCCATCGACAAAGAGCTGCTGGGCGCGCATGCGAGTGAGGAAGAGGGAGATGTTCTTGCGTATGGCCTCCCGCCGGCTGCGGGCCATGAGGAACAGCACGCCTTCAACGGGCAGCGGGGCCAGGGTGAAGTAGATCTCGCTCAGGGCCGACTGCCCCTCCTGCCAGGTCATGAGCCGGGCCAGGGCCTCGCCCAGATGGTCACGCAGGGTGAGGCAGTCGCGCAGCTCACGGTCGGAAAAACGCAGGCGCAGGCAGACCTGCTCCAGCTGGTCGCGCTCCAGGCCCATGGTCAGCCCCAGCAGGTAGAGCCTCCAGGTGTTTGCCGAAGGCTCCAGATACAGCAGCTTGTACCAGGTATGGACCTTGTGCACCTCGCTCAACACGCGCTGGCGTTCGGGGTCCAGGCCGAGCAGGGGGTGGATGGCCTCCAGGAGCTTGAGGTCCTGCACCCTGTTCAGGCACTCCAGGACGTTTTCCTCTTCCAGCATAAGCTGGAGCTCATGGGTCAGGCGCGCTCCGGAAAGCTTGTGGAACAATTTCAGGTGCACAGCGTTCTTGATGAGCCGGTGCGTCTGGCCATCGATGCGGAAGTTAAAGCGTTGCTCGAAGCGTATGGCCCGGAGGATGCGCGTGGGATCCTCCACGAAGCTGAGCGAATGCAGGACGCGTATGGTGCGGTCCTTGATGTCGCGCTGGGCGCCGAAAAAGTCCATGAGCTGCCCGAAATCGCCGGGGTTGAGCTGCAGGGCCAGGGCGTTGACCGTGAAATCGCGGCGGTACAGGTCAAGCTTGATGGAGGACAGCTCCACCGTGGGCAGGGCCGTGGGGTATTCGTAATATTCCAGGCGGGCCGTGGCCACGTCGATGCGCTGGCCGTCCGGGAAGACGACCACCGCGGTCTTGAACTTGAGGTGCGCCTTGACGCGCCCCTGCCGCAGGGCGGCCAGCTCCCGGGCGAAATGGATGCCGTCGCCCTCCACCACCAGGTCGATGTCCAGATTGGGGCGGGCCAGGAGGATGTCGCGCACGAAGCCGCCCACGGCGTACAGCTTGTAGCCCAGGCTCTGCGCCAGCTGGCCGGCCTGCTCCAGCAGGGCTATGACCGAGCCGGGCAGGCGCGTGCGCAGCACCGGGCGGATGTTGCGCTCCTTCTTGCGGTCCGGCAGGACCACCTCGGAGATGCGCGCAGACTGCTCCACCATCTGGTTGACCAGATCCGTGCGCGTGACCACGCCCACGAGCTCATCGCCGTTGATCACCGGCAGCAGGCGCTGGCGCTTGCCGATGATGATCTCCATGACCTGATACAGGTCGGCCTGCGGGCTCAGGCGCGAAAAATCCGTCAGCATGTAGACCCCGACCAGGGCCTTGCCCAGGCCGTGGCTCAGGGCCTTGTCCACGATCTTGCGCTCCATGAGCCCGACGCAGCTCAAGGTGCCTGGGGTCACGACGGGCACGCCCTTCAGACCGAAGCGGGTCATGAGCTCCGCGGCGTAGTTCATGCTGCGGTCGGCGTCCAGGGTCACGGGAGGCTTGGACATGAGCGTCGAGGCCACAAGCTGCGGGTTGATGTGGGAGTAGAGCAGGGCCAGCAGCTCGTCGCGCACCTGGCTCAGGGTCTTGTCCTTGATGGTGGCCGAGGCCGCATAGGCGTGGCCCCCCCCGCCGAAGAACGAGCAAATGTGCCCGACGTTGACCTCTGCGGTGCGGGAGCGCGCCACCAGGTGGATGCGGTCCCCCATGCGGCCCAGGGCGAAGATGACCCGGATGTTTTCCATGTCGATGTACTTGTGGACCAGGTAGGCGAAGTCGCTGACGAAGTCATCGGTACTGATCTCGCTGATGATGACCTCGATGCCGTGAAAATCGTGCACCTTGGCCCCCTCGATGAGGGCGCTCAGGATCTTGATCTGTTCCGAGGACAGGTCGCGCGCCAAGAGGTCGGAGATGACCCCCAGGTCCATGCCGTTCTCGCGCAGCCAGGCCGCCGCCTGGAAGTCCTCGGTGACCGTGGAGGCGAAGCTGAAGGAGCCGGTGTCCTCGAATATGCCCAGGCCGAGGACCGTGGCCTCCTCCGAGCTGGGCACGATGCCGCGGGCGATCATCTCATGCACCAGGATGGTTGTGGACGAACCCCAGGGCATCACGCGGGAAAAGGCGGCCTGCATGTCCTCATCCGTATCCGGGTGGTGGTCGTACACGTGGATGACCATGCCCGGCTTGTCCAGCAGCGGCTGCACATGGGGCAGGCGCGACCTCTGCCGGGTGTCCACCACGACCAGGAGCTCCACCGCGTCAGGGTCGATGTCGCGGAACTGCTTGAAGTTGAAAAGATACGTCGTGCTCTGGATGTAGAAGTTGCGGAGGTTCTTCTCCTGGCTGCCCGGGAAGATGAGCACTGCGTCGGGATACAGGCGGTTGGCGGCGATCATGGCTGCCAAGGCGTCAAAATCCGCATTGGCATGGGCGGTGATGACCGTGCGCGCCTGGATGCGCGGAGGCTTGTTCACGGGGCGCTCCCGGCAGGCTGCGCCACGCACTCGCCGGCCGAGCGCGGGTGGTACTGCTCATGGATGCGCATGAGCCGGCCGGACTGGATGTGGGTGTAGATCTCCGTGGCGTTGATGGCCGAATGCCCGAGCAGGAGCTGCACGGTGCGCAGGTCTGCGCCGCCCTCCAGCAGGTGGGTGGCGAAGGAGTGCCGGAAGGTGTGCGGCGAGATGCTGCGCCGGATGCCCGCAGACTCGGCGTAGCGCTTGACCAGCTTCCACACCCCCTGTCGGGTGAGGCCCCGGCCGGAGCGGTTCAGGAAGATGTGCTGCTGCACGGGCTGGAAGTTGGCCCGCTTGTGCTCCAGATAGTCGCAAAGCAGGCGCTGGGCGGCAAAATGCACCGGCACCAGGCGTTCCTTGGCGCGTTTGCCGAACACGCGCAGAATGCCGGTCTGCGGGTCGAAATCGCCCAGCACGAGACCGATGAGCTCGGAGATGCGCAGCCCGCAGGCATAGAACAGCTCCAGCATGACGCGGTCGCGAAAGCCGAGGGCGGTGGAGGCGTCGGGCTGCGCCAGCAGGCGGTCCATCTCGGCGTGGGTCAAAAACTCCGGGAGCTGGGACGGAAGCTTCGGACTTTCCAGGAGCGACGACGGATCCGCGGGCAGGAGTCTGGCCTGGGCGGCAAAGGCGAACAGCCCGCGCACGGTGGACAGATGCCTGGCCAGACTCGCTGCGGCCATCCTGCGCGCGCGCAGATGCGTCAGAAACAGGAACAGGTGCCGCTGGGTGCAGGACTCCAGCCTGGCGCCGATGGTGTCCAGAAAGGCGAGGAGGGCGGCAATGTCCGAGGCGTAGGCCTGGATGGTGTTCTCGGACAGGCCGCGCTCCACCACAAGATGCTCAAGATACCGATCCGCCACCTGGTGGGAGGCTGCAGCGCAGGCATCATGGTGCATGGTGTTCATCAGATCATCACCGCCAACTGGAGGAGGGTGGTCCTGGCCCTGGTCACGGATCATGGCTCTGCCGTCTTCCTATTCTCATCTCAGGCCTAAACGTTTTCTTGGCCCTCGGCAAGGGCATGCAGGCCCTGCTGCAACGGCAAATGACCAGACAGTGCGGATTGACAGAAGCGGGGGCGAACAATTACAGAAGCCTTTCCAATTGCACCAAAGGAGCACATCATGCCTGAATTTCAGCTTGCACAGCGCCTTGCGAGCTTGCCCCCCTACCTTTTCGCCGCCATCGACAAGGCCAAGGAGGAGGTCCGCGCCAAGGGCCTGGACATCATCAGCCTGGGCATCGGCGATCCAGATCTGCCCACCCCGGATTTCATCATTGACGCCCTGTGCGCGGCCGCCCGCAACCCGGCCAACCACCAGTACCCCTCCTACGTCGGGCTGCTCAGCTTCCGCCAGGCCGTGGCCGACTGGTACCTGCGCCGCTTCGGCGTCAGCCTGGACCCGAACACCGAGGTGGTGAGCCTCATCGGCTCCAAGGAAGGCATTGCCCATTTCCCCCTGGCCTTTGTCAATCCCGGCGATCTGGTGCTCATCGCCACGCCGAACTATCCCGTGTACGGCGTGACCACGGAGTTCGTGGGCGGCATCCCCATGTACCTGCCCCTGACGGACGAAAACGATTTCCTGCCCGACCTCGACGCCATCGACTCCGACACCTGGAAGCGCGCCAAGGCCATCTACGTCAACTACCCGAACAACCCCACGGCGGCCATGGCCCCGCGCTCCTTTTACGAGAAGCTCATCCAGAAGGCGCTGGAGTTCAACGTCATCGTGGTGCACGACGCGGCCTACACTGAGATGTACTTCAACGAGGCCAACAAGCCGCTCAGCATCCTGGAGATCCCCGGCGGACGCGACGTGGCCATCGAGTTCCATTCCCTGTCCAAGACCTACAACATGACCGGCTGGCGCATCGGCATGGCCGTTGGCAACGCCTCCCTGGTCAAGGGCCTGGGCAAGGTGAAGGAGAACGTTGACTCCGGCATCTTCCAGGCCGTGCAGGAGGCCGGCATCGTGGCCCTGAACCAGGGCGACGCCTACAGCGCGGAGCTGCGCGGCATCTACCGCGAGCGGCGCGACGTGGTCATCCAGGCCCTGCACAAGGCGGGCATCTCCTGCCGCATCCCGGAAGCCACCTTCTATGTCTGGTCCAAGGTCCCAGCCGGGGTGTCGTCCCAGGACTTTGTGACCCGGGTCCTCAAGCAAACCGGAGTGGTGACCACCCCGGGCAACGGTTTTGGCGCTCCGGGCGAGGGCTATTTCCGCATCTCGCTCACTGTGAACACGGATCGACTGAAGGAGGCGGTGTTACGGATTTCCCAACTCTAACCACATATGTAGGACTTGGCTCCAACATCGGAGACGCCGAGGCCAACATCAATGAGGCTCTGACACGGCTTGAGGTCTACGGGAACGACATCGTTTTCGAGGCCCAGTCCAACATCTACCGCACCGAGCCCCAGGGCCTCGACAAGGGGCAGCCCTGGTTCTGCAACGCCGTGGTGCGCCTGCAGGTGGCCTCGGACGTCTGGGCGCCTGAAGGCTTTTTGTCCACCCTCAATGCCATCGAGACGCAGATGGGCCGCTTGCGCGGCGAGGTTGTGGGCGGGCCGCGCATCATCGACCTGGACCTGCTCCTGTTCGGCGACCTGGAAATGAGCACCGAATACCTCACCGTGCCGCACCCGCGCATGCTCGAGCGGGCCTTTGTGCTTGTTCCGCTGCGCGACGTGGCCCCGAAGCTGGTCTTCAAGGACGGCAGGAACATCGACCAGGTGCTAGCGACGCTGAGCTACACCCTGAACGACAGGACCATCACGCAAAAATAGAACCGCACAAGAAGCAGGGCGGTCCAGCACGGGCCGCCTGCAACCACCAGGAGACGACGCGCCATGATGAACCTGACCAAGCTGCTCATCATCTTTATATGCGGCTTTGTTGTCTGGAAGCTCTTCGTTGGTGACAAAAGATACAAGGAAAACAAGACGCAGGAGAAGAAGGAGAACCTTACCGCCTCAGGCGAGATGGTCAAGGATCCCGTGTGCGGGGCCTATGTCTCCAAAAACAGCGATATCCGCGTGCGCCAGGGGGATCTTGTGCTGAATTTTTGCTCCTATGACTGCCGCGAGACCTACCTCAAACGCATCCAGGGCCCGGAAGAGGGCGGCCAGTCCTGACTTTCCTTTCCGCTTCGCCCCATTCGCCTACTCCGCACGCCACTTGGAGGCCACGCATGAAAATCTTCCTCGACAGCGCGAACATAGAGCAGATACGGCAAGCCAAAGCCCTGGGCGCCATTGAGGGCGTGACCACAAATCCGAGCCTGCTGGCCAAGGAGAAGGGGGACTGGAAGAAGATCGTCCGGCAGATCTGCAAGGAGATCGAAGGCCCGGTCAGCGTGGAGGTCATTGCCACGGAGTCAGCTGCCATGCTGGCCGAAGCGCGTGATCTTGTGAAGATCGCCCCGAACATAGTGATAAAAGTGCCTATAACCATTGAAGGTCTCAAGACGATCAAGGAATTGCACGAGCGCGGCATCGAGACCAACGCCACCCTTGTTTTTTCCGCCAATCAGGCGTTGCTGGCGGCCAAGGCCGGAGCCACCTTTGTCAGCCCCTTCATCGGCCGGCTGGACGACGTGGGCCAGGACGGCATGCAGATCATCCAGGATCTGGTGACCATCTTCCGCAACTACGAGTTGTCCACGCAGATTCTGGCCGCGAGCATCCGCCACAGCAGCCATTTCCACCAGGCGGCGCTCATCGGAGCCGATGCCATCACCATCCCGCTGGACGTGCTCCTGGGCCTGACCAAGCATCCGTTGACCGACATCGGCCTGGCCAAGTTCCTGGCCGACTGGGCCAAGAAGTAGGGAGATGCGCTCCCTCCGGCTGGACATTGTTTCCGCCCTGCTTGTCCCATAATGTAAATTATGTAAACTTTGGCATGTGCCGGGACGGCTTGTTCTCCCCTTCCGCTTGTCGTTCTGGCAGGGCGGGTCCGTAACGCGCTGGGGCGTCATCCCCTGAAGGGCATTATCATTGAGGCGAAAAGCATGACCAAAACGACGACCTTCATGTCCAGAGCCTTCGGTGTCATGGCGCTGCTGGCGTCCCTCGCGGTCCTGTCCGCGGCTCCGGCTGCTTCACAGGCAGCGCAGCCGCGCAAGGCTCCGGCGGCCAAGGCCACGGCCGACGACAAGCAGCCCGCCGGCGCAAAACCCGCCCCCACGGATGCGGCCTTTGAGCAATGGCTCAAGAAGCACGGGGCCTATGACCGCATTGTGCTCCCAGAGGCCGGGAGTTCCGAGGACTCCGGCGAGGACGCAAACGTTCTCAAGCGCGCCGAGGGCCTGCTCCTGCAGGGTTCGCCGCAGCAGGCCCTAGCGCTTGTCGAGTCTCAGCCGGCCTATGCCGACTCCGCCGCAGAATCCCAGCGCCTCTGGCTGGGCGCACAGGCCCACCGGGCCCTAGGAGACCCCTACAAGGCCGTCATATGGTACAGCCATGCGGCCAAGCTCATTGACGCCAAGGGCCAGAAGGCGCGCCTCTCAGCCGAGCCTGGCCTTGAGGCGCTCTGGGTCGATGTCTGGCGTCGCCAGTTCTGGGCCTATGTGGGCAACCCCTCCGCTTCCCGCGAGGCCCTGGAGGCCAATCTGCGCGCCCTGCTGGCCCAGGCTGAGGTGGCCTGGGGCCCAGAGAACTTCTGGGTCAAGTCCAAGGAGGCCCTTGCCCAGGCCACGGGCGAGGGACAGGCGGACCCGGCCAAGACTGCGGCCAAGGACAAGGGCCCCGCGCTTGTCGTCTCCGACGCCGACCGCCTGCACATCGCCCAGGCCCTGGCCGCCGCCAGCCTGGAGGATTACGTGCGCGCCTCGGCGGCCCTGTCCGCCATACCGGATGCGGCCCTCAAGGACTTCTGGAGCGCCCTTGTGGCCTTCATGGGCTCCGGCAAGCCGCAGGACATCAAGGCCTTGCGCGCCGCCGGCTACACCAAGGCCGCCGGCTTCTGGAACGCCAACCTCCTGGCGCCCTACGCAGCCAACCGCGAGGACTGGTTCCTGGGCAGCACGAGTTCGGCGTCCTGGACGAAATTTCGCAACAACATAAACCAGTTGCCAAATGCTGAGGCCCGCGATGCCGTGGACAAGGAGATGCAGTCCCTGCTGCTCTCCGAGGACATGTCCCGGTATCTGCGCTCCCTCCAGTTCATCCTCCAGTTGGAGAGCGGCGATTCCGGCGTCGCCCTGGTGACCTGGGCCGCTCTGGACAAGCGCAAACTGCCGGTCAGCCTGCGTCTGGCCGGGGGCATGCTCGTCCAGGAGGACGTGAAGACCCTGCTGCCCCAGGAGATCGGCGCGGCCACAAAGCTCTCCCCTGCCCTGCACGCCTTGCTCGCAGCCGCTGGCGTAGGCACGGCCCTCACGGCTGAGGCGCCCTTCTGGACCAAGGCCGAGGTCGGCAGGTCCAGCTCCGTCAACAAGCTCTGGCCTCTGGACCGCCTGCTTGTCCTGGCCGATTGGCGCGCCCGCTGGGAAGCCGCCCCGGGAACGGAGCTTGCCCGGCGCTCGGCCTTTCTCTTCCCGGACACGGCCTTTGGCTATGACTGCCTGGTCTATCTGACCCAGAAGGCCATTGAGGGACGGTATTTCCAGCTGGCGGGGACATACTTGTCGCGCATGGCGGATATGTCAGATGACAAACACAGCCAGGCGGTGCGCCTGGGCCTGAAGGCCAGGATGGAGCGCGACTCCGGCAAGGATGCAGAGGCCCTGGAATCCTACCGGGCCATGACCAGCCTCGGAGTGGAGCTGGATCCCAAGCTGCGCCTGGATATGGCCACATTCCTGCAGCTCAAGAACGATTTTGACGGGGGGCGCAAGCACCTGCTCATCCTCTGGGAGCAGCGTGAAAGCCTCCCCAGGCCCCTTCAGGCCGAGGTGCTCTTTTGGCTGGGCGAGGGCGAACACTCTCTGCGCAACTATGACGCAGCATTGGACTATTATCTCCGCTTGGCTTACCAGTATGCCAAGGAGCCTATGTGGCCCACGGTGGCCATGTACCGGGCGGCCATGATCTATGAGCTCAAGGGCTACTTCGAGCCCGCCAAGAAATTCCTGAACGCGGTCATGGCCACTGCCGACACCAAGGAGGCGCGCGAGGCCGCGCGCAACCGGCTCAACGCCCTGGAGGCCAAATCCGGGAAGCCGACCTCTGCCAAGGACGGCCCGGAAGCGGTCTACCCATTCTGACGCAAATCAACCCCTAGCGCCGAGGAGAACCCCACATGGCCGCAGATTTCCGCAGTTTGCTCAAGGAAAACATGAGGAATGCCGATACCGGTGAACGCTGGTTCGAGGACTTCGACATTGGCGGGGTCTTTTACCTCTCCATTCAGGCCAGCACCCTGCACGCCAGCACTCCGGCGGAACTTCTGGAGGATGTGAACGCCTACGAGGCATTTCAGGTGACCTTGCAGACCAAGCAGGGCGTGTTCATCTGCGGCAAGAGAGGCGCCTGGGACAACTTGTTGCAATACGACTGGCTGTCTCTGTTCCAGGAAGACGGCCCAATCATCCGCGAAGCGGAAAACGTCCCTGCGTCCGTGGTGCAGAGAATATTCGAGGACGTCTCTGCCACCGTCAGCGCACACCCCGAATCGCTCATCAAGAAGGGCCTGCAACTTATGTAGCCTGCTGGGCCTCGACCGGGACTGCGTGGCAGGAGTCTTGAAGACCAAGGCGACGGAGTCCGTGCGATTATATTTTTAGGGAGCTCAGCAGTCCGGCCGCTGGTGGGCAGATGTTTTTTTTCATGCCGCGCCCTGACGAGGGAACTTCAGCGCAGCCTGCGGCATTTTTGCTGTGGGCTGCGCTTCCAGAATTTGCCCCCGTGAGGTTCTCACCTGCCGTCGGAGGTGGAAAGTGGCCAGCAGCCCCACCACTGCATTCTCGTTAGCATTAGGTCTGGTCATGGGCTAGCCCATCTCCTCCGGTTGGCAGGGTGTCCGGTCGCGAAACGGGGCAACCCTCAGGGTCGCGCTGACTGCTCCGTCAACTTTAGGCTTCAGGGCTGGCAGCGTTTGTTGGCAGATCGGCCGGGACCAACTCAGGCGCCTCGATGCCGATCTTGAAACGCCTTCGCAGGCGGGAAAGCGAGATCAGCAGGCCGAAGGGAATCAGATGCTCAGGCAGGAAGTCCCTCAGCACCCAGAGCACCGAGCGCATGAAGCGGGAATGCCCGTACTTTTTGTAGCGCAGGTTGTGCAGGTGCATGAGCACCAAATCCTGTTCTGAAAGGCGGTACAGGTCGATACGCTTCGCCTGCACGGCCCGCCGCAGGCATTCCAGCCCCAAGGGGGTGCGCGCCAAGGCCACATTGAGGTTGCGCCTGCCCCGGAGCCAGGCGTCACCCAGGGCAAGGTCGGCACCTTCGCCCATGTATAGCCGACAATGCCCACAGCCTTTGCGCAGGAACCTTAGATTCACAAGCTCATAGCATTCCTTGCCGAATCCACTCACGCGACCATCCTTCCGGGTGGCCTGGAAGCCGCCGGGATACGGACCGCCGCGGTACTCGATGCGCGCCACCTCGTCCTGCGGTATGCCCAGCCGACGCAGCAGATAGGCCGTGGCCTCGAATTCCATGTTGTATCCGCAGAAAAAACTGAAAACAAATTGGATGTGGCTGTGACGCGAGGATTGGAGCTTGCGGACGGCAGCCACGTGGCAGGGCTGGCAGACCACGGCAAGCCGGAGTTGGGAGTGGCTGACCACGAGCTGTTCCAGTCCAGAGAGGCGCATATGGCAGTAGACGGAGCCGGCCTTGGCGCGCAGCTCTTCCGTAGTCCGGGAGATCAGAAAGCGTGGGGACAACGGCGCGTCTGGATCGAAGCCCACGCTCACCACTGCATCCACCCTGCCCTGCTCTAGCAACAGAGACAGCACCGCGGTCATGAGCCCGCCGGATGCCCCTGCCTCACGAAGCATGGGAGTACTGGCGCACCCGAGGTAGACTCCGAGATGCTCTCCCAGAAGATATGCGGAATCATAGTTCCCCGTGAGAACTTCACCTCTGATAGGGGCCGTAGACAGCAGACGCTTCATCGACTGAACCTCGCTGCGCTGGCCGGGCCTAGGGGGTCCGCCATGAAACGCGCGTGCTGATGGCCTCGGCAGTCCGCACGGACTCCCCAGCATTCTGTGCAGCCAGTTCCTCCCACGTGAATCGGAACGCACTGGCCACATGGCGCAGCGAGTACTGCGGAGCCCTGCGGACAGTGAGCCCAGGCGGTAGCGCGGTCAGGTCATCAGTGATGACAAGTTCGTCAAAACCAATACGGATATGCCTTGAAAAGCACACTCCAGACGTCCGCTTGCCGAAGATCATCAGGCTCTTGAGCAATGGGACGATACGCCTGCCGGACAGAAAGCTGATGAGGCGAAGAAGCACGTGTTTGAGCGGCGAACTCACCAGCCAGGAGCGAAGAGGCATCTCGCCGGAGATGTTGAGCCGCACCTCGCCTTCGTTTTGGCTCATCTCCACCGTATATCCGTCATTCTGCCAGTGCGTGACGGCCACGCCGGAGCGCAGGCTGGTGCATCGGTAGCCGAAATCGGCGAAGTCGAGCCCGGAAGGCCCGAAGAGATAGCACACTCCGCCCTTACGTGTTGCGATGTAGAGACTGCGCGCTTCGCCACTGTGGGCGATGAACAGGCCGGACTGCGGCAGCCAGACAGCGCTTTTCCCGGCACTGGGCAGGCGGCTCGGTGGCAGCAGATCCTGTATATGCTCAAGGGCACGAAAACAGGATTGGAAGATGTAATGGCAGGCATAGCGGTCGTCCGTGGCGTGCAGGAAATGATACGGGGAGCCGCAAGCGCTGTAGAGCGCATGCACCACGGCCGAGGCAAGGGGAGAGACGCTTCCGTAGCGCACCAACCCGTAGGGAACCACATAGTCTGTGTTTCGCGAATTGATCATCACGGGCAACGTCCCGTCGGCATTGATGAATGACGACATGAACAGGCAAGCGCGATCAAGTGCCGCCAGCGCCCGCTCATCGCCCGAAGCGGCATGGTAGTCCCAAAGCGCGTCCATGGACACGGACAGGTAGCCCAGATCCGGGCCGCCATACTCTGGGAACCACCCTTCCCCGGATTGGCTTGAGAAGAATTCGTCAAAACGCACAGCAAGCCTCGCCTCGTCCACAGTCGCGCCCAGGCGCGAGGCAAGGTACACTGCGGTCAGCCCAACGATCTGCTGGTTGCTGGCCTCGCGTTCCGGGTTGGCCAGCAACCAGACGCAGGCTGCCTGCATGGCCTGACGCACAGCCGGGTCGTGTGTCATGTGCGGATTTTGGCCCAGCAGCAGGCACACGGCATACAAGCTGAAGGCCGTTGGCGGATAGCCCGACTCGTTGGGATAGTACTCGTCAAAGGCCCCGTTGCGCAGTTGCCGCGCGGCCCAAAAGTCAAGCCCGCCGGACATCCAGCTCAGCAGCAGGTCGTTGCCAGACAGTTCGTCGAAGAGCCGTTTGCGATACAAAACGTCCAACACCAGGTTTCCCTGCTGCAGGATCATGGAGGGGAAATCGCGGATCTTATAGTGCCAATAGTCTCGGTCAAAGCAGCCAAAGGTGGGCGAGTCCTGGTCCCTGTCGAGTTGGGTAAGCACACGCGGGACTTGCAGCTTCAAGGTGTCGCATAGCGTGTTGTACAACTGGCTGTTCATGCTTCACCACAGGCAAAGGTTAGGCCAAGGCTTGGCGGAAACGCTTCCACCATACCATCAGCACCAAAATGGCCATGGCCCGCTTGGCACCGAGAATCCCGCAGGACTCCATGCCCTTGGAGAGGCCGGACACGGCGTTCCAGGCGAAGATACCGGACTCCTCCACGCTCTCGCGTGTGAGGTACCTATCAAGCATATTGGCGATGAGCTTGCGGTATACCGGGCTGCTGAACAGGGAGAACGGGGCCTTGCGGATGCGTCCGGCACCGGAGTAGCGAACGAGATACTCCTTGTTGATCTTTGACAAAAGCTGACGCTCAGACAAAGACGAGGCAAAGGAAAGGATGGAGCGGCCCAGGAGCGGCACACGCCCTTCAAGGGAGAAGTGCATGGTCAGTCTGTCATGCTTGATGAGGTTGCAGATCAGGTTCAACTGCTCGATCTCCGTCCTGTAGACGGCGCGCCATACACTGTCCTCCTCCTCAAAGATGCGCCGGATGGGCGCGGTATCCGGCTCCGGGTGGTTCCCGTTGAGGAAGTCCGGGGCCAGCAATGTGGAAAGCTGCGCCGGATCGAACAGGCGCACAAGGTTCAGGTAAGCCTCGGCAGGATCGGTCAGTGAGCGGTAGGTGTTGACCACGCGCGTTTTTTCGTCCGCGCCGAAAAATCCTGGATAGTTATTGAAATAGGCCAGGACCCGCGGCGGAACCAGGGGCAGCAGGCAGCGGGCCATGGAACCCGCGCCGGTGCGCGAGAGCGCGAGCATCTTGAAGAAAGCGCGCTGGTGGTCATAGCCCATGAAGGTCTCGTCGCCGCCCTCCCCGGAGAGCACCACCTTCACCTCGCGCGCAGCCTGGGAGGCCAGCTGGTAGTTGGCGCAGATGATGAGGTCGCCGAAGGGCTCCTCCAGGGCGCCTACTACGTCCTCCAATTGGTCCAGTGAGTGCTGGGTAAAATCAAACACACTGGATTCAAAAGAATATTTCTGTCGCAGAAGCTTGACCTGCTGTACGTCGGCATCCGTGTCGCTGAACGCCAGGGTGTAGGTCTTGAAAGTGGTGTCCGAGCTGGCAAAGGCGGCAAGCAAGGCCCCAGAGTCGATGCCTCCGCTCAGATATAAGCCCACGGGCACATCCGCAACCCGCTGCTCCTGCACCTCTCTGGACAGCAATTCGTCGAAGACAGGCTGCAGATCCTGATCCGCGCCAAGTGCCTGCGGGATGCCCAGGGACCAGTAACGCCCGCCGCTCCTGGTTCCGGCGCCGCAGAAGTACTTCTGCCATGACGCGGGCTGAAATCGACGGATGCCTTCGAAAAGCGTGTTCCCGTTCTGGATGTTGTAGCGGTAGGTCAGGTAGTCCACTACACCCTGCCTGGAGACAGGGCATTTGCGCAGGGCCAGCAGCGGCGATATCTCCGAGGCGAACAACAGTTCCGTATCGGTTTCCAGGCAGTACAGGGGGCAGATGCCAACGTGGTCGCGCGCCAGAAGAACCGAGTTGTCCCTGGCCCGGTAGAAGGCAAAGGCAAACTGGCCGGACACCCGGGACAGCGCGTTCACGTCCCAGATCTTCAATGCCTGGAACAGCACCTCGGTGTCCGAACTGGTGTGGAAGGGCCGGCTGGGGGCTAGCTCCGCGCGCAAGGACTGGAAGTTGAAGATCTCGCCGTTGAACACCAGCACATCCTCGCCGTCCGTGAAAGGCTGGTTGGCGGCGTCGGAGAGATCAATGATCTTAAGCCGGGTATGGGAGAAACCCACGTTGCCGCGCTGCCACAGGCCCTCGGCGTCCGGACCCCGGTGCGCCATGCGCGAGGCCATGAGCCGCAGCGCAGACGCCTCCACCGGCCGACCATCCTTGTAGATAATACCTGAAATGCCGCACATCTACATTGCACTCTTGTCCGTATTTACACTACTGGAAAAGGCCGAGCGGCGCAGGTGGTATAAGATCTCCTCGTTGATCTTCCTGTTGGCGGACAGCAGCGAGGCAAGGATTCCGGAGAAGTACACCTGCACGGCCACTCCCAACAACGCCCCAGAAAGCACAATGCTGGGCCAGAAGTCCTTGCCCACGCGGTCGAAAAATAACACGAGGATGGTGAACCGCAAAGCCAATATCACGGCGATGGCCGAAGTCATGAGGGCGATAATGCCGAAGAACACGTTGGACCGGTACAGAATGAAGACCATGACGATGGTCTTTATGGACTGATACAGGTAGTGAGGAATGTTCCGGAACAGCCGCGAACGCCGAGTGGCGGAATTGACGTTGATGTCCACGGAAACGACCTTGAGATTATACACCCCGGCCTGGATCAAGGACTCAAGGCAATAGCTGAAGCTCGACACGATGTTCAAATGCATCAGAGTGTCGCGGCTGTAGGCCCGGAAGCCGCTGGTGGCGTCCTTCACGCTTGTCATGGAGGCCTTGCGTATGACCCAACTGCCAAGCTTTTGCAGCATCTTCTTGAACGAAGAAAACTCCGGATGGTCGTCAATGGGCCGACAGCCAATGACTAAGTCTGCCTCACCAGCAAGGATTGGAGCCACAAGTTTGGGAATGTCTCGGCCGCAATACTGGTTGTCGCCGTCGGTGTTGATCAGGATGTCTGCCTGTTCCTTCAGGGCGTTCTCCATACCGGACCGGAACGCAGCGGCAAGCCCCCTGTTCTTCTTGAACGAGACGATATGGTGCACACCCAGTTCGCGGGCGACTTCCACTGTGCGGTCCGTGGAGCCGTCATCTATGACTTGAAGCTCAATGACATCCACACCGTCTATATGCTTCGGCAGGTCGCGTATAACCTGAGGAAGAGTTTGCTCTTCATTGTAGCATGGAATCTGGATGATAAGCTTCATTATAAACTCCTTACAGACCCTTCAAATAGTATCTGTATCCTGTAAGCAGCCGGGTCATGTCGAAGTTGGCGCGCTTGATTGTAAGCCATATGTAGGACGCCTTGAAAATAAGGCGGAACAGCATGTTGTGCTTGAACCTCCTGGCAAGATACTTCGCCAGAGGCGTCAGTAATGGCAGGCGCGAAACCAGGATGGAAAACGAATGAATGTTGTGCAACTCGTTCATATTATCCTGGGTTATGTACTTGTTCTCGAAGTAGTTTTTGATGCTTCCAGGATCGAAGTCATTGGAAATGATGCCAGCATCCACGGCGTCCTGGAATATCTTGGTGCCTGGAAAGTACTGCATCATGGAATACCAAGGCAGGTTGGTTCTGATCTTTTGGTTGATTGCGATGGTTTTCCAGGCATCGCCGGGGGCCTCTCCGGGCAGGCCGATAATGTTGGAGGTCAAAAAACGTATGCCATATTTTCTAAGCAACTGCGCTGCTGCAAAAATCTGAACGTCGGTGATCTTCTTCTCCAGTGTGCGATTGCGCAGATCCTCGCGTCCGGTCTCGATGCCGAAGCACAGTAGACGGCAGCCGGACTCGCCGAGCAGCTTGACGCGGGCCTCGTTCAGGATGTCAACGCGCGCGTTGACGGTGTAGGGCTTGTTAATGGAATGCTTGTACAGTGGGGCGAACTTCCGCAACCATTCACTGCTCAGGGCAAAGTGATCGTCCGAAAAGCGGACTTCCTTGATGCCCCACTTATTGTCAACGTATTCAAGCTCCTCCAGGACCTTCTCAACGGAGCGGCGGCGCACATAGAGTGCGGGGGTGCCATACATGGCGTGGAGGGCATGATTGAAGCAGAATGTGCACTTGAATGGGCAGCCTCTGCCGGTGATGAAAATCTTGAAGGGGTTGGTGCGCAAGAACTTGTAACGCTCGTAGTACGATCTGTCGGGCATGGGCAATTGGTCCAGATCTTCGAGAAGCGGACGCAAGGAATTGGCCACGACTTCACCACCGATCTTCCAGGAAAAGTTTTGGATGGCCGTGTACTCGGCTCCGATCTCGAGGGCTTCCACCAACTCCAAGGTCGCAAACTCGCCTTCGCCTCGACAAATGCCATCCAATTCGCCGTTCATCAAGACTTCCGGGAAGAACGTGGGGTGCGGCCCGCCCATGACAACCAGGGCGCCCACTCCTGCCTGGCGTACCTTTCGGATGGACTCCAGCACCCAGTCCTGCTGTCCGGTCATACATGAATAGCCGATGAGATCCGGAGCCAGCTTGGCTACCTCTTCATAGGTGCCTGGCTCCTCGATGATGATCTCGCAACTGAAGCCGTGCTGCTTGAGCAGCGCGGATATCCACAATACACCCAGGTTGTCTTCCCACTGCCGTTGAAGAAAAACAATTTTTGTTTTCTTCATAATGCGTCCTGTTGCGTTGCGGAAATGACGTGACAATGGCCAGACAAGCCGATCGAAGAGAGAACACTCTCTTCGATCCTGAACAGCAACAGCAGCACAGGAAAAACAAAATTGAGCGCCTTGTAGCTGAATGTGCTCTGCACTGCTATGACTTCAGACTGTCCATTATAAGTCTTTCTTTTGAAAAAATACATAAGCTTGGTGAGCTGCATAAACAGCTCGGAAACGTAAAAGATGCAACTCCGGTACGCCGACACCTTCATCCCGACGGCTTGGAACATATCCACCAGTTCCTCCTTGTAAAAGCCGTCGCGTTCGTGTTTTTCCGCGCCATGCTCGTGTCCAAGCGCCTTGCCTTTTGTGTGAATAAACGCCCCTTCCATGGCAGGGGTTGTGATGATGATCTGCCCGCCAGGGTTCAGGCTGTGCTTTATCTTTTCTAACAGGCCGCGCTGGTCAGTAATGTGTTCCATGACCTCACCGATGAAGACAATGTCGAAGCGTCCATCGGGCATGGGTTGGGACACGATGTCGAAGAGAAGCGTCTCAATGCCGTAGTTTATTTGGATATGTTCCAAGGCTGCGGCGTCAATATCGGCCGCAAGGACCTCGGCTCCCAGTTCCTTGAACTTGATGCTGAAGAACCCCAGCCCGGAGCCCACATCGAGCACGCGCTTGCCGACCAGGGACCGGGCGAAAGGGGGGTGCCGCAATACGTCCCAGCGGATCCTCGTATTGACGTTGACATCCATGGGGTGCTTCGTGGTGGGGGACATCCTGTTTCCTGTGTTTGTGCAATGCTTGGCTCAGCGCTCCGGCACAGGGGCTGGCGCAATATCTAGCGCGGCTTAGTCGGCCGCGCGCACCAGCCTGAACCCGATAAATGGACTGCGGTGCGAACGCAGGTTGAAGGAACGCTCCACCAGTCTCAGGTTCATGGGGTCGAACCAGCAGCCGCCTCGGTTTACCTTCCTATTCCCGGCTTCAGGCCCGCCCGGATCCACGCCAGGGGAAACGGCATAATAGTCCGGCGAATAGGCATCCTGGCACCATTCACGGACATTGCCCTCGACATCGTAAAGTCCCCAGGCGTTGGGCTCCTGCATGCCCACAGGCATGGGCATGCTGCGGGTACCGTCATTGAACCATACGATCATTGACGGCCAGCGCGAAGCATGCGGCACAGCCTCCACCGGGCTTGCGCCCCCGGCCCTTGCTGCATATTCCCATTGCGCCTCTGTTGGAAGCCGATAGCGGTTCGCACCCTCGCGCCGGTTAAGCTCACGAATAAACACCTGAACATCGTCCCAGGAAACGTTTTCCACAGGGCTTGATCCGCCGCCGAAGTCCTTGGTGATCTTATAATTCAAGGCGCTCGGGGCATCCGGCAGCGAGCCCTTCCTGTAATAGCTTGGATTTGACCCCATGACTACTTCCCACTGGGCCTGGGTAATTTCATAGCGTGAGACATAAAATGGCTTGCTGATGTGACAGGTGTGCACCGGGCCCTCATCCGGAAATCCGCCGGAAGCGCTGTCTAGGCCCATGACGAAGCTTCCGGCTGGAACGAGCACGAACTCGATGCCCACGGTATTGATGAACCGGGGAAGCTGCGTGTTGGGCGGGGCCTGAACGCCTTTGCCCTGGTCTGTAACAAGGTTGCCTGGACCGCTGTCGCAGGCGGCGAGCGCGAAGCCCAGCAAAAGACATGCGGCCAGCAGAGGATGATGCGCGCTCATCGCCCTTGCCCCAGATCGTACACGGCAAGTTCATCAGTGTTGTGCAGTTCAACAGCGCCCCTGTCTGCAAGCCAACGCCTCAGAAATCTGTACTCAGCCTCAGGACTGTAGTCTGCGGCCAACATACCGTACTGGCTGCCGACAATTTGCCTCAAAGCGGTAAACCCCGCGCTACGGGCATCCGCAAGCTCATAGGCAATGGCCACGTAGCGGATTTTGCGCCGGCGCACGGACTCGTCAAATCCGCAGTCCTGCGTATATTCAAAGACATGGTCAACGTCGCGCTTGGTGAAATAGGCGGGAAGCGTCAGGCTCTGG
Source organism: Pseudomonadota bacterium (assembly GCA_018822105.1). Taxonomy (GTDB): domain Bacteria; phylum Desulfobacterota; class Desulfovibrionia; order Desulfovibrionales; family Desulfovibrionaceae; genus Humidesulfovibrio. Next base: position 64,847 of record JAHJLB010000014.1, on the reverse strand, counting down.
AACCTGAAATCGCGGACCACGTAGGGCGTGATGAGCAGGCGTTCATTGTGGTTGATGCGACCCTTGAGGACGTCGTGCATCTGCCGGTAGGCTGAGGGCTTCTGCCATTTCGCGCTAAAGCACTCCTGGGGCTTAAACTGCACCAGAAATACCAGAGCCAGCACAACCACTCCACCCAGCCTCCATCGGCGAGCATGGCGGCTCCTGCCAAGCGACGCCAAGACCCGCCAGGTCCAAAAGATGACGAACACAGCGACAAAGGGCAGCAGAAACAGTGAATGCCGGTTGAAGATGGGGACGCGCACAAAGCTCAAGACGCCTACATACGCCAGCAGCATCAGGGGTGAGAGCAGACTCAGCAGGGCGCTACGGTCAATCTCGCCCCGTCTGGCCGATCCCGCGACGCTCCAGGCAGCATAGGGCACCAAAAGCAGGAACAGCACCGGCACCAGATCCGCGCCAATGGAGCCGCCAACGGCACGTACGTAGGTATAGTAAAGCCAGTTCTGATTCGCCAAGGTCGGTAGGTGGTTGAGGTGCTGAAGCTCACGCATGCCGAACAGCGCCCCGAACATCGTGGTATAGGAGAAATAGGCGATGCCCGCTGCCAGGGGAACAAAATAGCCAGCGGTGAACACAAGCATCTCCTGGAGAGCGCGCTTCCAAGAGCGGTGGGCGCACAGGGCCACTAGCAGCAAAAAGCCGACAATGGATGGGCCGCAGAAGGACAGGTCAAAATGGGTGAGCGCCCCAAAGCCAAAACAAAGCCCGCTGAGCACCAGCAGGGCCATTCCGCGTGATGTCATGCTCTGCTGGCCATCCTGGTGCTTCAGATAGGCCAAAAGCAGAATGGCCGTGAGCAGGATGAACGTCTCGGAATAGGTGTGCGGGGTCTCGAAACGATCGATCTCCACAACCCTCCGGGACAACGCCTGAACAAAGGCCGCGCACAGAGCCTGGGTACGCGAACCAGAGACCTGACTGGCGAAGAGAAAGACCAGGACGATGTTGAGCAGGCCGAAGCTGGCATTGGTGAAATGCAGGGCGTAGTCGTTTACGCCGAAGATTTTGATGCCCAAGGCCCCGATGAGGGGGTTGGCGATCCTGAAGAGCCCGTAGATGGTAAAGTCGCCGTTGTACCAGTCGAAGGCCCATTTCCAATAGAGGAAGTCGTCGCCCGTGGACAGACCGACCAGAGACAGCCCTGCAAAGCGAGCATAAGCCCCGCCAGCCAGAAGGATGCACAGCAAGAGCAGCGTCTTGGACCAGTCAAGGTCATGCGCAGGCCCTGCAGGCGGTGCGTTGTCAGTGCAGTGCAGCATCGGGCCTCGATACGTCACACGTCAGTATTCGCGAGGTGCGCTCCCCCCCGAATCTGACGGTAAATGGCGTTCCCACCCAGTTGCGGAACGCCGAAAAGGTCGATAGGGCCAATCCTTGGGCGGTGCTCAACCGGCGAACGCAGCCAACCGCGGCGGCTACTTCCAGAACAGCCAGTCACGGATGAACTGGCTGTAGTAGCCAAGACCCCAGCGGATGATCTGCAGCTTGCGCACGCCCGCGATGCGCGCAGGCTCAAAGCCCAGCATCTCGCCGATCTTGAGCTTGCGCTTGGCCGCACGGGCGGAAAGCATGGGCTCCCAGCTCAGACGCGTGCAGTAGAGCTTCTCGAAGGTGCTGTACCACTTGTCCTGGTCCAGCTCCAGGTCGTAGATCATCTGCTTCCAGTAGATGCGGTAGATGACCATGCAGTCGGTGTACTTGTACCCGAAGAGCACGTTGCATGTCGTGGTGAAGATCCAGTTGCCGAAGGTGGTGATGATGTCGTCGTCTTCGCTCTTGGCTCCGTCGAAATAGCGGGAGGCGATGACCATGTCGTACTTGCCGTCCTCGAACATCTTGATCAGGGGCGGAATGTCTTTGGGAATGCAGTTGCCGTCCGGGCTGAAGGTGATGATGGCATCGCCTGTGATCAGCGGCAGGGCTTCATTGTAGGCCTGGCGGATTCCGGGGACCTTCTGCACGAAATGCTCGTAGCCGTGCTCCTTGCAGTATTCCACGGTGCCATCCGTGGAGCCGCCATCGGCGATGAGGATCTGATGCACCCAGCTTCTGTCGATCTGGGGCATAATGACTTCCATGCTCTCCCGTTCATTCAAGACGGGCATCAACAACGTAACTTTCATTCAGACCATCCGGCAGTTAGTATTGGGAAAGGGTGCTGACCAGCGATTCCGGGTCGATCCCGACGCACTTGTGCAGGTGCAGGCGCCCACCATTATCAAAATTGAAGCCGCGCTGGAAGCCAAATCGTGTGTGCCTGGCCGACAGATTCTGCCGCTCCAGGACACAGGAGACCAAGCTGTCCAGACCGCCGCAGCCAATGAAAGCCTCCTCCAGCGTGGCGACCCGGGCATAGGGCCCCAGGCAGCCCGCCAGGGCCGCCTCGTCCACTGCATCGAGCAGGAACGCGTCGATGACCCCGCAGGACATCTTGCCCTCCAGCGCCTTGGCCACGGTGAGGGCAGTGTGCGTCATGACCCCGGTGGCCACGAGGCAGACATCGGTCCCCTGGCGCAGCACACTGAAGCCCTGACGGAAGTCGGCCTGGCGGTCGGCGTAGATGTCCGGCAGGGCCTTGCCGTCCAGGCGGATGTACTTCGGCCCCATGGTGTCCAGGGCGTAGTCCACGAACTGCCGCGCGCTGGAGGCGTCGCAGGGCGAGAACACGCGCATGTGCGGCAGGGTGCGCATCACCGAGATGTCCTCCAGGCAGTGGTGCGTTGGGCCAGAGACGTCGTAGCTGACGCCGGCGCCGACGCTCAGGATGTTCACATTGAGCGGCCTGGTCTGCGACAGGAGGGACAGGTTGATGCGGATCTGCTCGTAGGGCCGCATGGAGATGAATGGGGCTATGCCGTAGGCGAAGACGCTAAAACCCTCCAGGGCCAGGCCGGTGCAGATGTTGATGCAGTTCTGCTCGGCAATGCCCACGTTGATGAAGCGGTCCGGGAAGTCCTCCCGCAGGCCGTCCAGGGACTGGGCTCCGAAGTCCGCGGACACGAAATAGATGCGGCGGTCATCAGCCATGCGCTCGCGCAGGCGCAGGATCATGGCCTCGCGCATGATGTTGGTCGGGATGGCCATCAGGCGTCCTCCCCGCCGGCAGCGTCCTTCAAGAGGGCGTCCACGGCATCTGGCTTGAGGCTCTTGATGTGGCACAGGCTGTCGGCCTCCAGGGAGGCAACCCCCCTGCCCTTCACCGTGTGCGCCACGACCACCAGGCTCTTGTCCCCGGACTTGCGGGCCTTGAAGGCGTTTAGGGCCTCCACCACAGCCACCTCGTCATGCCCGTCCACGGTCACCCCGTCCCAGCCAAAGGCCTGGAACTTCGCTTCAATGGGCTCCAGGTCGACGATGTTGCGGCAATAGTCCAGCATGCACAGGTTGTTCTTGTCCACAATGACGCAGAGGTTGTCCAATTTGTGGTGCCCGGCCAGCATGATGGCCTCCCACATGGAGCCCTCGTTCAGCTCGCCATCGCCCACCAGGACGAAGACCTTGCGCTGGGAACCCTTGGCCTTGAGGCCCAGGGCCATGCCGATGCCCACGCCTATGCCGTGGCCCAGGGAGCCGTTGATGGTCTCGTAGCCCTCGATGAGGGTGTCCGGGATGGCCTTGAGCTTGTTGCCGAGGGTGCCCGGGGCGTCAAGTTCGCGCATGTCGATGAAGCCGAGGTCGGCCAGGATGGGATAATAGGAAATGGAGCCGTGGCCCTTGCTGATGATCAAGCGATCACGCTCCTCGTGGAAGGGCTCCTTCGGGTCGAAACGCAAGACCCCGCCATAATACAGGGCCACCAGGATCTCCACGCAGGACAGCGAAGAGGCGATGCGCGACTCCGGGCAGAATCTATGTATCTTGAGGGTTTCGCGCCACACCCAGCGCGACTTATCCTTCATGGTCACAGTGTCCATGCCTGGCCTCACCAATGCCCCTGCTCGTCGCGCTGGGACAGAATGGGGTTTTTCACCGGCCACCAGATGTTCAGGGCCGGATCGTTCCAGCAATAGGTGAACTGCGAGGCCGGATCATAGTAGGTGCTCTGCTTGTAGTGGAAGATGATGCGGTCCGTCAGCGCCAGATGGCCCAGGCCGTGCTTGGGCGGCACAAGCACCTGGAAGCGGTTCTTCTCCGTCAGGGTGAAGGCCTGCCACTTGCCGAACTCCTTGGAGTCCTTGTCGCAGTTGGCGACGACCATGTAGAAGCGGCCCAGGAGGCAGGAAATCATCTTGGTGGTCTTGAGGTCGCCGTGGAAACCGCGCAGCACGTTCTTGTGCGACACGGAGATGTCGTCCTGGACGAACTCCACGTCGATGCCGGCCTTCTGGTAGAGTTCGCGGTTGTAGAGTTCGACATACTCGCCCCGGAAGTCCTCGAAGGTGTCCGGCTTGATGAGCAGTACGCCTTCAAGCTTTGTCTTCTCAACGCGCAGTTGCATGGTTTCCTCGTGCGTTCTAGTAGGTGGCGAAATTGCGGCGCAGTCTATGCGCGGACATGGCCAGGATGTGGTCCGACGTCTCCCGTCCAAAGGTGCGGGCGAGCATGTCCAGATAGCGCGGATTGCGGAAATAGGCCTCAAAGGCATAGTCGCGGAAGGCCAGCACCTGGCCGCCGCTCAGGTATTTGGTCGGCAGGGGCAGGCAGTCCGCCGAATACTGCGAAAATCCGACCCAGGACTCCGGCAGCGGCAGCTTGGCCTGCACGGCCTCCGCATAGAGCCTGGACCCGGGATAGGCCATGGTGGAATAGATGTTCGCCCATTCGGCGTTCATCTCGATCATGAAGGCCAGGGTCTGGTTCATGGAATCAAAGTCGTCCTCGGGCAGGCCGAAGATGTAGTTGGCGCAGATATGGATGCCGTGCTTGCGCGTCCAGTCCACAACCTGGGCCACCTGGTCCATGTGGTAGCCCTTGGACACGTCCTTGAGCACGCGCTCGCTGGCGGACTCGAAGCCGTAGGCCAGCCAGCGTATGCCTGCGGCGCGCATCTTGGCCAGCATAGGCTCTGTGACGGTGTTCACACGGGCGTAGGCCCAGATGTTCAGGTCATGGCCGCGCGCGATGAGCATCTCGCACAAGCGCACCACGCGCTTCTCGTCCAGGGCGAACATCTCGTCCAGGATCTTGATGTTGCGGATGCCCCAGCGCTCCACCAGCAGGTCGATTTCGGCCACCACGCTTTCCAGGCTGCGGTAGCGGATGCCGCGCTGGCCATAGAGGGTGTTGATGCAGCAGAAGCTGCAGGAATACGGGCAGCCCAGGCTGGTGTAGATGACGGCGTAGGGCTGGCGTTCGGTGATGTGGCCGAAGCAGTGCCAGTTATGGGCGCGGTAGCGCTCCATGGGCAGCAGATCCCAGGCCGGCATGGGCAGCGCGTCCAGATCCTTGAACATGGGCGCGGCGGCATTGTCCACCACCCTGCCCTGGTCCATGTACAAGAGGCCAGGGATGGGAAAATCCACGGCCCCGGCCTTGAGGGCGTCGATGAGTGCAGGCAGGGTGTAAAAACCCTCGCCCTTGCAGACGAAGCGGGCCCCGGACTCGGCCAGGGTGCGCTGCGGCAGGGCCGATGGATGCAGCCCCATGATCAGGGTCGGCGCCTCGGGCGAGAGCTCCGCAAAGGCGGCGAGGATATGTTCGGCCCCGAGCATGTTCATGGTGGAGGCGGAAGGATTGGTGCCGGAGACCACCACGCAGGACAGCCGGGCCTTGGCCTCGGCCATGACCCGGGCCGTGTCGGCGTAGGAGAGCTGTTCGGCCTCGGCGTCGAGCAGCCGGACCGAGTAGCCCTGGCCGCGCAGCTGCGCAGCCAGCAGCGCGGACCAGAGGGGCTGCTCTATGCCCGTGAGGGCAAACGCGCTCAGGTCGCCGTAGATCTGCTTCTGGCTGCCCGGCTTGACCAGGATGATGTCGAGTTGCGTGCCCAAGTCCATGCCCCGTCGCCGGCCTAGCAGCGCTTGCCGAGTTCGCGGAAGGCCTTGATCTCACGGGAGGTGCGGTCCCGCTCATACTGGCTGAAATCCTGGCGCGAAGGCTCGTAGAAGATGATCTGGCTTCCGCTGCGCGTGAATTCAAAGGGCACGTGCAGCAGTTCGCTCAAGGATTCGCGCACCCGGTTCTGGGCCGAAGGCGGCACGAAGAGCAGCAGGAACCCGCCGCCGCCGGCGCCGATGAGCTTGCCGCCGATGGCCCCGTTGTCGCGGGCGCGGCTGTAGTATTCGTCCACCACCCCGTTGGAGATGGTGACACTCAGGGAGCGCTTGGCCTCCCAGGCCTGGTGCAGCAGGTCGCCAAAGCCGCAGACGCAGCGGTTGCTCTGCACCAGCTTGATGCCGTCGTCCACCATGTCATGCATCTGCCGCAGCAGGGTTTCCTTGGCGCCCAGATTCTCCACATAGGTGTCGGCCACGTCCGAGGCCGTGCGCATGATGCCGGTGTAGAAAAGCATGAGGTGGTCGGAGAGCTCGGCCAGCCGGGACGCGGCCAGGGTCAGCGGACGGACCTCGATCTCGCCATCCTTGTGGAAAATGATGTTGTTGAACCCGCCATAGGCTGCGGCGCACTGGTCCTGCGAGCCCACGGTCTCCTTGATCAGCCCCTGCTCGATGTGGATGCTCTCCCGGGCCAGCTGCTCCTTGCTCGGCATCTGTCCGCACAGGGCATACAGGGCGTGCAGCAGGCCCACAGTGAAGGAGGAGCTGGAGCCCATGCCGCTGCGCGCGGGCAGGTCGCCGTCGTGGTGGATCTCCAGGTTGCGGTCGAAATTCATGAAGCGCAGGGTTTCGCGTATGGCCGGGTGCTTGATCTCGTCGATGGTCTGGCACTGCTCGATCTTGGAATACACGGCGCGGATGCGGTGCTCGAAGAAGGGCGGCAGGTAACGCAGGGTGATGTAGCAGTGCTTGTCGATGGCAGTGGAGAGCACCTGCCCGCCATGCTCGCGGTACCAGCCGGGATAGTCCGTGCCGCCGCCAAAAAAGGAAACCCGGAAAGGAGTCCTGCTGATGATCATGCGCTCTCCACACCGCCTGGGCTTTGGGCCAGAAGGATTGTTTCCATCAATCGGGCGGCCTCTTCCAGGCTGCCCACGACATGATGCGCCCGGTTTCCGCACTGTGCGACAAACCCGGCGCCGTGCCCCGTGGTGACGAGGAACGTGGTCGCGTTCACTACCAGACCAAGGTCCACATCGCAAGGCTTGTCACCGATGACGAAGCTCCGCGCCAGATCAATGCCGAGGTCGCGTGAGCCGCGTTGGATGAGCCCGGGCAGGGGTTTGCGGCAGGCGCAGGCATCGTCAGGCGCGTGCGGACAGACGTAGATGCCGTCCAGGGTGACGCCCTGGGCCTCCAGCAGCTCCAAGAGCCGGCCATGCACCCGCTCCACTGCTGTCTGGTCGAAATATCCGCGGCCAACGCCGGACTGGTTGCTCACCAGGACCAGCCGCAGGCCCAGCTGGCGCATGCGGCGCAGACCGGCGGCCGCGCCTGGCAGAAGCTCCACGCCTGCGGGGTCGGACAGGTAGTGGCGTTCCGCGATGACCGTGCCGTCGCGGTCCAGAAACACGGCCCTGGCTCCAGCCTGCTCCCCTGTGAGAAAACGGCCCGCAGCCGCGTAGGATTCCGGGGTGCCGATGTCCAGGAAGCGGGCCTGCGTTGCAAACCCGGCCAGAACGCCGGAAGCGGCCAGGGCTGGAAACACGTCCTGCTCAATGGACGCGGCCTGCCCAGGCGACAAGGACGCTACCGCCTCGGCCCGCAACAGATAGATGCCGGCGCTGATGAGACCTGGTCCGCCCTGCCCTTTTTCGGCGAACAGGGTCACCCGACCCTCGGCGTCCCGCTCCACGCGGCCGTAACGCGCCGTGTCCGGCATGGGCACGAGCAACAACGCGGCCTGGGCGTCGCGACGCCGGAAAAAGGACAGGAAGCCTCCCAGGTTCGCATCGGTGAGGGAGTCGCCGTTCATGACCAGGGCCAGGTGCGCGGGATGTCGCTCCAGGCCGAGGCGCAGGGCCCCGCCAGTGCCGAGGGGCTCGTCCTCGCGGGAATAGAGGATGTCCATGCCCCGGTAGGTTGGGCCAACGGCCTGCTCCAGTTGTCCGGCCATGTGCCCGGTGCAGAGCACAACCCGCTTCAGGCCGGCGCGGGCCAGCGTGTCCAGCAGGTGGAAGATGTACGGACGCCCCAGAATCTCGGCCAAGGCCTTGGGGCGGTCCTCAACAACCTGGCGCAGACGGGTGCCGAACCCGCCCGCCAGGATGTAGGCTGTCACATCGCTGAAGCCGGGCATGCTCGTCTACACGTTGGCGAAGCGATTGGGCTTGAGTATCTTGTAGCCCTTGAGGAGCTCAACGATTCCGGTATCCAGGCTGTGGTCCGGGCTCCAGCCCAGGCCCTCGATCTTGTCATTGCTCACCAGGTAGTCGCGCTTGTCCGGATCCTCGCCAATGGCCGCGGAATGGATATAGAAGTCCGGCACGTACTGCTTGATCTTCTCGGCCAGCTGGCGCTTGGTCAGGTTGGCCGTGGAAAGGCCAACGTTGAAGGCCTGGCCCTTCATCTGGGCGTAGTTGTCCATGCCGAACATGAAGGCCTTGGCCACGTCGCGCACGTGGATGTAGTTGCGCCGGAAATGGTCCTCAAAGAGGATGACGCTCTTGTCCTTGAAGGCCCGGTAGGTGAAGTCGTTGACCAGCAGGTCCATGCGCATGCGCGGGCTCATGCCGAACACCGTGGCCAGGCGGAAGGTGATGGCCGAGCCCTTGTCCAGAAAGGCCTTTTCGATCTCCACTTTGGTGACGCCGTACGACGAGAGGGGGCGCAGGGGCGACTCCTCGGTGCAGTAGGCGTCCTTCTCGCCGATGCCATAGCCGGAATTGGTGGTCGGGAAGATCACCAACTGGTCCTTAGACGTGTTCTTGACGATGTTCAGGTGCGCGTCGCGGTTGACCATGTCCGTAAGCGTGGGGTTCAGCTTGCAGGCCGGGGCGCCCACTATGGCGGCCAGGGGGATGATGATGTCGTGCTTGGCGATGAGGCCGTTGATCAGGCCGTGATCGCAGATATCGCCCTTGACGAAGTCGAAGCCAGGATACGCGCAGCATTCAAGCAACACGTGCTGGCCATGCATGAGATTGTCCAGGACAGTGACCTCGTAGCCCTTGGCCAGGAGGATGGGGACAAGGGTTGAGCCCAGGTATCCTGAGCCTCCGGTGACGAATACTTTCTGTGCCATGATTTCTCCGTAGATGGGTGGTTGAGTCGCTCGAAAATGTCTGCGACCAGGCATACCTTCAGCGCACGATGGGCTCAAGGGCTTTGGCGACGATCTGGGCGGTCAAACGGGACCCTTTTTCGCTGAGGTGCACCCCATCGTAAAAATAGTCCGAAGATTTGGGCACAAGTTTGTCCAAATCAATCAAAACGACCTTCTGTTGTTCGGCAACGATCCTGTGCACGTTGTTCATGGCATGGTAATATTCATAGTAACGCGCAAAAGGCATGCCCATGTGAGTCTCGACGCTCTCCAGCAATCCTATGGAGCGAAGCCTCTCAACATTCCCTTGATCAAGGACGTTGAACTGGGTCATAAGCACTGGGATAATGTCGTGCTGCCTGCAGACGTAAACAAACAATTCAAGATTTTTCTTGTACAAATCGCACATTTCTTGAATGGAATAGTTTTTCTGAGTTCCTCTGTAGGCTGCAAACTCGTCACGCGCATTGAAATCTTCCTCCGACCTTTTACGTCCAAAGGAAAGAAGAAAATTCTTTACTGGATTGTATTCCTTATTCACGATGATGCCGCGATTGTAGTGCGGTCTGTAATAGCTCCCCATATGAATAAGGAAATTCAGATCATTGACGCATTCCATGACCACCGCAACCTTGGGCTTGAGCGGTATGACCTTGGCCTGCAGTATGAACAAAGAGTGGAGAGAATTGTTTCCAGACTTTGCGGTGTTGTATGAATTCACCTTGAGATCGAGAGCTGTTTCTAGAAGCCTGCCGGCCACATACGGGAAACGCGCCCCCTCAGCCATGTACTGGCACTCGGTGGTGGAGCCGCCGAGAAAGACGATGGAGCGGTCAGGATTGTCATGAACTCTGGAGGGCTGGATGTAGCCGTCTTCGTCCACGCGCATGCGGTAAGGCTTTTTTTCGAGCCCTACGGCATATTTCATTGTCTCCGGGCCGGGTTCCTCGGAATGGTCCTGCAAGGGCCTGGGCTCTCGCAGTTGGATATAGCGCTCCCCGCCTCGCAGGATTTCGTCGCGGGCGGCCTTGACCAGGAGAACAGCGCCAGCCACAAGCAGCGCCGCCACAAAGACCGAGAAAGCAATCGTCAACTTGGCTTTGTGCTTTTCAAATCTGTTGGGCCCGCGCTTTGTCATGACCTTGTCCTCCAAGCTCTTCGCTCGCGGAAGAAAAAAGGAGATCAGCTTGCGGCCAATCTCCTTTTTGATTTCTTTTGGTGCCGAGGGGGGGACTCGAACCCCCATGAGATTTCTCTCACTACCCCCTCAAAGTAGCGTGTCTACCAGTTCCACCACCTCGGCACAGGGGTTATTTCTTCTCTCCAGCGGCCGGAGCCGGTATGGGCAGGGTCTTTTCCTCAAAGCTAACTCCGCCGGGGGCGGGGAGGCTTGCGGGAGCAGGGGCCTGCATGCCAGCAGCACCCGTCTGCATCAGGGAAGTGTCGCTCAGGGCACTAGGCTTTGTCAAGACATTATATGCTAGTGAAGTCACAAGAAAAATCGCTGCCAGCACACCCGTTACGCGCACCAGCAGGCCGCCTGCTCCAGTGCTGCCGAAAACCGAGCCGCTGCCGCCGCCGAAGATGACCCCCATGCCTTCCTGCCCGGACTGCAAGAGCACGAACAATATAAGAAAGACACAAGCCAGTATGTGTATGGTCAAAACCAGGGTTTGCAAAGCTGTCTCCTCAATCAAACCATTCAGATCCTCAGGCGAGGACGATGCGGCTGAAGTCCTCAGCCTTTAAGCTCGCGCCTCCTACCAACACTCCGTCAACGTTGTCAAGGGCAATGATCTCCGCGGCATTGTCCGGCTTGACGCTTCCGCCGTACAAAATGCGCATGCGGCTTGCGCTGGCGCCGAAGATGTCCACGAGCATGCGGCGCACAAAAGCATGGGCCTCCAAGATTTCCTCCGGGCCGGCCACCTCGCCGGTGCCGATGGCCCACACCGGCTCGTAGGCGATGCACAGGCGCTCCGGGTCAACGTCCCTGGGCACCTCGCGCACACCCTCGCGCAACTGGTGCTCCAGCACAGCCTCGACCCTGCCGGCCTTGCGCTCGTCGATCTTTTCGCCCACGCAGAGGATGACCCCCAGGCCTGAACTCAGGCCGAAGGCCGTCTTGCTGCCCACTTGGGCGCTGGTTTCGCCCAGCACATGGCGGCGCTCGGAATGGCCGGTCAGGGCAAAGGTCACGCCCAGATCCCGCAACATGGCCGGGGAGATTTCACCAGTGAAGGCGCCCTGCTTCTGGGGGTAGAAATTCTGGGCTCCGAGCAGAAAATTCTTGGCCCCGCGCAGGGACTCGGCCACGGGCGTCAGGGCCGTGAACGGCGGCAGGATCATGACCTCGCGGCCGGGCTTGAGTCGGCCGGAGACGAGACCCACCAGGTCCGCGGCGGTCTGACGGGCCTCGCTGGAGGTCTTGTGCATCTTCCAGTTTGCGGCGAAGAGCTTGTTCATGCGCCACACTCCTTGAGGGCGGTAAATGCTGGAAGCTCTTTGCCTTCAAGGAATTCGAGGAAAGAGCCGCCACCGGTGGAAATAAAGCTCATCTTGCTGTCCTGGTGCGCCTCATGGACCAGAGAGTCGGTGTCGCCCCCGCCCACGATGGTCAGGGCGTTCAGGTTGGCGATGAGCTTGCACAGGCCCAGGGATCCCTTGGCGAAGGCCGGGTTCTCGAACAGGCCCATGGGGCCGTTCCAGACCACGGTCTTGGCCGTGCGCAGCAGATCGCCAAAGGCCAGCAGGCTCTTGGGGCCGATGTCCAGGAGCATGGCGCCCTCGGGAACGTTGTGCGCGTCGCATGTGCCGGAGGGCATGGTCTGCTTGGGGTCCGTGCCCCAGATGAAGTCAACGGGCAGGTGCAGCTTCGCGCCCATGCGGCTGGCCTGGTCCAGAATGACCTTGGCCGTGTCCACCATGTTGGCCTCAACGAGGGAGCTGCCGACATTGTAGCCCTGGGCCAGGAGGAAGGTGTTGGCCATGGCCCCGCCGATGACCAGATGGTCCACAATGGGCAGGAGGTGCTGGATGATGCCGAGCTTGGTGGAGACCTTGGCCCCCCCGGACACGGCCACATACGGGCGCTTGGGGTTGGTCATGGCCGTGTTCAGGTAGTCCCATTCCTTGCGCAGCAGAAAGCCCGCGCAGCACAATTTGGAATGCCTGGGCACGTCCACCACCGAGGCGTTGGGCCGGTGGGCCACCCCAAAGGCGTCGTTGACGTAGACGTCGGCCAGGGCGGCCAGCCGCTTGCCGAAGTCGCCGCGCGCCTCAGGGGTCTTGCCCTGCTCCTCGGCGTGATAGCGCAGGTTCTCCAGCATCAGCACCTGGCCGGGCCTGAGCTGAGCCGCCAAATTCTCGACCTCCGGACCGACGCAGTCCGGGGCCATGTGCACGGGCACTCCCAGGAGTTCGCTCAAGCGCTGGGCCATGGGCCCAAGGGACAGCTCCGGGACGACCTGGCCCTTGGGGTTGCCCGCGTGCGCGCAGAGGATGAGCGCCGCGCCCTTGTCCAGGGCATGGCGCAGGCTGGGCAGGCTGGCGCGGATGCGGATGTCGTCCTTGATGACGGTCCCGTCGAGAGGGACGTTGAAATCCACACGGATGAGCAATTTCTTGCCTTTGATGTCCAGTTGGTCGAGGGATCGCATGCTCAGGCCTCCTTGCCGGAAGGTGACGTGCCAGGACGAACGCACTCCCGGCACTGGAAATCCAGGCGGAAGAGCAGCGCATCTTCATGATTGTCCGGATAATAGTCTTTCCGGGTTCCTACCTGAATAAAGCCGAATTTTTGATAAAGGTCAATGGCTCCGGCATTGGATCTGCGGACCTCGAGAAAGCCTTCGGCCACGCCGAGGTCCTGGCACACGCGCAGCAGCTCGGCCAGCAGACGGCTTCCCAGGCCCTTGCGGCGATGGAAGGGATGCACGGCGATGTTCATGAGCTCCATCTCCTGGGCGATGACCGAGAACGCGGCATAGGCGATGAGCACACCGCGCTCGTACATGCCCAGGATGCGGAAGGCCTTGCGCTCCAACCCCAGGAGAAACTGCTCGCGCGTCCAGCGGGTCCGGAAGCACATGCGCTCCAGATCCAAGACCCCGCCAATGTCGGCCACGCCGAGGGACACTACAGATTGGTCTTGCATCCGCACCCTGTCATGCTATTCTCGCTTACGTGACGCAGCATCTACGCCAGACTCCTTCTGCAACCATTTCGAGTGTATATGAAATTCATGCCGCCAACAAGCACTTCCAGCGACGAGGACAGCCGGCTCGTGGAGGTCATGGACAGGCGCTGCCAGATCCTGGCGGCTATGCCGATTTCCGAGGTGTACCGCCAGCAGCTCCTGCATCGCAGCGTCGTGATCCTGCTCTACGACGATGCCGGACGGCTCCTCCTCTGCAAGCGTCCAGGCCTCCGGGGCCTAGGGCCGGAACGCTGGGATCTCCCGGTACACAGCCCGGTCTTCAGCGGCGAGTCCCTGCAGGACGCCGCCACGCGCACCCTCAACGCCTCGCTGGGAATCCATGCCGAGCGCATGCGCCTGGTGCAGATCCTTCCGCCCGGGCTGGAGAATGCCAATGAATTCCTGCACGTGTTCACGCTGATCCGGCCTGAGGGCAGCGCGCAGCACAGCCAGCAGGACGAATCCAGCAGCTACTATTTCAGTTCGGAAGAGTTGGGATGCCTGCTCAAGGACTTCAGCGACCTGGTCTCCGCACGCTTTCTCATGCTGGCGAAAGCAATCCGCCTCACGACGCTGGCGCGCAGGCCTCTGTAAGCAGGGCGCGCAGGGCGGGCTCAAGCTGCGCGTTGCAGGCCAGGATGTCCGGGGCGCCCAGATGGTACGGGCCGGCCTGGGCGATGCGGCCCACCTGCCCGCCGGCCTCCTGCACCAGCAGAACCCCGGCGGCGGTGTCCCAGGGATTCAGGGCGAATTCAAAAAAACCGTCATAGCGCCCGCAGGCCACATAGGCCAGGTCCAGGGCGGCCGCCCCGGCGCGGCGGACCCCTTGGGTCGCGGGCATGGCCAGGGCCAGCTGGCGCAGGATCACGTCCTGGTGCTCCTCGATGCGGTAGGGAAAGCCCGTGGCCACAAGGGACTCCAGCAGGGTCGCGGTGTCGGAGACGCGGATGGGCTCGCCGTTGCACCAGGCCCCCAGCCCCAGCCCTGCGGTGAAGACCTCGCCCAGCAGGGGCAGGTTCACGATGCCCAACAGCGGCGCGCCATCCAGGCACAAGGCGACGGAGGTCGCCACAAAGGGCACCCCGTGGGCGAAATTCGTCGTGCCGTCCACCGGGTCAACCACCCAGGCGAGTCCCTCCAGCCCCTGTCCGGCGCTGCCCTCCTCGCCGAGAAAGCTGGCCTCGGGCAGCACCACGCCCAAGCGGTCAACGAGAAGGCGCTCCACCGCCACATCCGTCTCGGTGACCAGATCCTTTGGGCTGGCCTTGTGGCGGATGCGCCGGGGCAGGCGGTCATGCTCGCGGATGATTGCCCCGGCCTCCAGCACGGACTGGGTCGCCCGGGCCAGAAGCACAGCAAGTCTGTCAGCGGAAAGATCCTGCATCAGCGCACCAGGAACTGCTTGTAGTCCAGGTCCGGGCGCAGGGTCGCGGCGGCACCGCGCACCGCGGCCATCGCAGGTTCGGGCACGACGCGGGTGCGCAGGCCCAGCCTCTGCCCCAAGGCCTGCTCCAGGCCGTAGACCTGCGCTCCGCCACCGTGGAGGATGAGCCCCGTGTCCGCGATATCGGCCACAAGGGCCGCCGGGGTCTTGTCCATGACCGAGCGCACCAAAGCCTCCAGGGCATCAAGAGAAGAGTCCAGTGCGCCCTCCAGGTCGTCGTCCGTGAGCTCCAGGGCACAGGGCGTGCCGGTGGCGGCATACTTGCCGGTGAGGGTCATGCTCCTCTTCTCTTCGGGGCGGTCAGCCCAGGCCAGCTGCACCGTGGCCTGCTCGGCCATGTTCTCGCCGATGGCCACCTGATAGCGTGCCGCCAGATGATGGGCGACATGCTCGTGAAACAGCTCCGCTCCGCAGCGGCCGGCCTCGAACTGCACCACATCGGACAGATAGAGCACTGCGGCCTCGGCCAGCCCGGCGCCGATGCCCAGCAGCAGGCGCCCCTTGGGCTGGCGGATGTCCAGCCCGGAACCGATGGCCGCGGCCAGGGGGGCATTGATCAGGTCCACGCGCGAGGCCCCGGCCTGCTTGAGGCAATTGCGGAAGGTCTGGGTCTCCAGGGCGGAGAGCCCCTGGCTGACCACGGCTGAGACATGAAGCCTGGTTCCGTCGTCGGGCGCAATGGTCTTGAAGAAATGGCGCATCAGGGCCTTGACTGAGTCAAAGTCCACGATGACCCCCGCCTGAATGGGGCGGATGACCTGGATGCGCTCCGGGGCCTTGCCGAGATAGCTTTTGGCTTCGGTCCCCGTGGCGATGACGTTGCCTGACCCCTGCTCAATGGCGATGACCGTGGGCTCGTCGAGAAGGATCTCGGCCAGGGGGGTGGTGATGAGGGTTCGGCCAGAGCCGGCGTCGAGGGCTATGGCGTGTCTGCGCAGCAGGTTGAAGGGGTTGCGCAGATGCAGAGACACCCTGGCCGCCTACTTTCCGGTTCTGCGTTGGATGAAAAATTCGATGCTGCGGTTGTAGGTCTTTTCCTCTTCCGCAGTGAAGTAGCAGGCAGGCAGCTCGTTGCGCTGCCGGTGGTAATGCAGGCATTCGCAGCACAGTCCGCGCCTGCTGCAGTTGGGGTAGGTGCACACGCAATACTGGGCATTGATCTTGACGC
Source organism: Pseudomonadota bacterium (assembly GCA_018822105.1). Classification (GTDB taxonomy): domain Bacteria; phylum Desulfobacterota; class Desulfovibrionia; order Desulfovibrionales; family Desulfovibrionaceae; genus Humidesulfovibrio. Next base: position 48,716 of record JAHJLB010000014.1, on the reverse strand, counting down.
GTGGGCACTGGTCCAGTTTGCGCATGGAATCCCCCGGGAAGAATTGTTGTCGGAAAAAAAGTAATAAATAAAATACCCGTAACCGTCAACATGAGTAGGATATGGAAGAATCCGGGGGACAAAGAGCTGTTGAGCACCTTCGAGGATTGTGGCATACTGCCAGCCTTGCGCACATCGAGAGACAAGGAGGACCATGTGGAGAGCCTCAAGATCACGCCCCTGACCGCCTGGCACCGCGGCAAAAAGGCGAAGATGGCGGCCTTCGCCGGCTTCGACATGCCCATCCAGTACGAGGGCATCATTGCCGAACACAACCACACCCGCCAGGCCGCGGGCATCTTCGACATCTGCCACATGGGCGAATTTACTCTTGCGGGGCCGGGCGCACAGGAGGCCCTGGGCGCTTTGGTGACCCAGAACCTGGACACCCTGAGCCCCGGCAAATGCCGCTACGGCTTCCTGCTCAATGCGTCCGGAGGCGTGCAGGACGACCTCATCATCTACTGCCTGGATGCGGACAGCTACATGCTCGTGGTCAACGGCGCCTGCGAGGCCGGAGACTTCGCCTGGCTGTCCGAGCATCTGCCCGCAGGGCCAGTGCTGACCAACATCTCCGCCAAGACGGCCAAGATCGACGTGCAGGGCCCGAAGTCGCGCGAGGTGGTCAGCGCCGTCCTAGGCCCGGACCTCCCGTCTCCCGGCTACTTCAACTTCATCCGCACCATATGGCGCAGCGAGCCCCTGCTGGTGAGCCGCACGGGCTATACCGGCGAACTCGGCTACGAGCTGTACCTTGACGCCAGCATGGCCCTGCCCATGTGGGAAGCCCTTGCCGCGCATCCCCTCGTCAAGCCCGTGGGCCTGGGCGCGCGCGACACTTTGCGCCTGGAGCTGGGCTATCCCCTCTACGGGCAGGACCTCGACACCAGCCACACTCCGGTGGAGGCAGGGTTCGGGCCGCTGCTGGGCAAGCCCACCCCCTTCATCGGGCAGTCCGCCCTGGCCGATGTGCGCGAGCGGCTCATCGCCCTGGAGATTCCCGGGCGGCGCAGCGCGCGGCATCATGACCCGGTGCACCTGGCGGATGGCGCAAAGGTGGGCGTGGTCACCAGCGGGTCTTTCGCGCCGTCCCTGGGGTATTGCGTTGCCCTGGCCTATGTCCGGGCTGACGCGGCCGGGCAGGACGCCTTTGTTGTGCGCACCCAGCGCGGCGATCTGGAGGCCAAGCGCGCCAGCCTGCCCTTCTACACCAAGGGCACGGCGCGGGCGAAAATCAGCTGAGCGGATATGCGCCTGGGGCCGCCGCCCTGCCCGCTCCAGGCGTTGCGGTTCAGTCCCCGTGCGGCAAGGTGTCGCGCAGGGCCTGTTCCAAAAGCCGGCTGCCCTGGGCCAGTTCCTCGGCCGTCATCTTGCCCGGGGCAAACTCCATAGGTTGCCCCAGATGCACCTCGCAGGTGCAGAACGGCATGGGCAGCTGGAAATGGTCCCAGGAACGCTGAAAAACATGCTTGGACGAAAGCCTCGAGCGCACGGGGAAAAGCTGCGCGCCGCTGCGCTGGGCCAGGTACACGGCCCCGTCCTTGACCTTCTGCCGCGGCCCGCGCGGCCCGTCCACGGTGATGACGCCCACGCGCCCGGCCTCCATGTGCTGACGCAGCTGCTTCAAGGCCTTCAGCCCCCCGCGGGTGCTGGACCCCCGCGCCGTGAGGAAGCCGATGCGCAGGAGCACCTGGGCGATGAGCTCGCCGTCGCGGCTGTCGCTGACCACCGTGGCGTACCGCCCTGGCAGCACGGACAGGCCATAGCCGGTGAGGGCGAAGAGCTCCTCGTGCCAGATGGCCAGCATGACCGGCCGGCCGGCATCCAGGCTTTCAAGCAGCCTCTCGAAGCCTTCCACATTGCGGAAACGAATACTGCGCACCCACAAGCGGTACAGGAAGGTGACGACGGGAGCGATGCGGACGGGATTGAAGCGCATTGGGCATCCATTGGTCTGCGGTTGACGCGTGTCTACATTTGCGGGCAAGCGATGCCGTCTCCAGACAGCCCTTGCTGAGAGGCCGCCCAAAGAAGTAGCATGCATCAGACGGCGCAGCGGCAAAACTTCTCAGCAGGTGACGTGCTCAACGCCGCTGCGGAGCCTTGTACCGGCTGCGGCCAAGGCTGGCAAGGACAACCGGCCAGAGCCACGGTTCGGGACCGCCCCTTCCGCCTCTGAAGCACAGAACATAATAAAATCGGTAATTAGAGATTCACTCAATAAACTCTAGAGTAATTAACCAGCTGGAAAACATGACCAACGACAAAACGAACACCATACGCATCAACAAGTATCTTTCCGAGTGCGGCGTGGCCTCGCGCAGGGGGGCGGACGAGCTCATTCTGCAAGGAAGGGTGGAGCTCAACGGCGTCCGCGTGACGGAGCCGGGGGTCCGGGTGAACCCCGTGGACGACATCGTGCTCGTCGACGGCGCTCCGGTGCGCCCGCGCCTTCCTGCCGGCGCCCCAAACCGCCATGTGACCGTGCTCCTGCACAAGCCGGTGCAGGTCGTGACCACGACACGGGATCCGCAAGGCCGCACAACGGTTTTCGACATTCTCCCGAAGGAGTTGAGAGAGCTGCGGCTCCTGCACGTGGGACGGCTGGACTACTTCTCCGAGGGCTTGCTGCTGCTGACCACCGATGGCAGCCTCATGAACCGGCTCATCTCTCCGCGCTGGCATCTGCCCAAGGTCTATCATGTGCTGGTGCGCGGACATGTGGACGAGGCCTGGCTGGAGGTCATGCGCTCGGGCATGACCCTGGCCGAGGGCGAGGTCCTGGCCCCCGTGGAGGTCCGCCTCTTGCGGCAGGACCAGCGGGAGGCCTGGATGGAGATGACCCTGGTGCAGGGCCTGAACCGCCAGATCCGGCGCATGTGCCGCGACATGGGCCGCACCGTGCTCCGGCTCACGCGCGTGCGCCAGGGGTTCCTGGAGCTGGGCAGCCTCAAGCCCGGCGAGGCGCGGATCTTGACGGCCCAGGAGGTGCGGCGCCTGCGCCAGGACGTGGGCCTGCCCCCGGAATAACGGCCGGAGCTACTGCTTGGTGTTGTCGCGCACCTGGACGCCAGGGGGCGGGGTGAATTCGAAGAGCCTGGCGTCGGCCCGCTTGTCCGTGGTCAGTCCCAGGAGGGTGACCTGATTGCCGTTGCCGAAGAAGTCCACAATGAGCACCCGGCCCAGCATGTGCGTCTTCGGGTCCACCCAGATGTAGGCCATGACCATGGTCGGCTCCGGCTCCTTGGGGATCAGCCGGACCTTGATGAAGCCGTCCTCATTGCCCTGCTCCACAACCTTGAAGTCTTCCTTGAGGTTCGCCTTGCCGGACAAAAAGCGGATCATGGTCTTGGAGTTGAAGACCTGGTTTGCCCGGTATTTCATGGCGATCTTGTCGGCCTCGAAATAGTTCCAGACCAGATTCCGACCAACCACAAGGGTTTCCTTCTCCGGCTTCAGGGTATCCCAGCGCACCAGGGAGGGCTGCTTGAACCAGATCTTCCCGCTGCGCTTCTCCACGCTGCCGCTGGCGGCGTTGGTCAGCTCCTGCTGGAAATCGGCCTGGAACTGCTGCATGGATTCATAACGCTTCTGGATGTTGTCGGTCAGGGCGTTCGCCCGGGCGGCAAGGGGAAGGGCCAGGACAAGGGCCAGGACAAGTATCGGTGTGCGCAGGCGCATGTATTGCTCCAAGCTGAGGTGATTCCGGGCTGATGCCCGCGCCGAGAGTATGGGAAGACACCCTGAAAGGCAATGGAGCCCACGCAAGCGGCCCTGGGCCCTTGCCCACCAAACCGAATATTTTGCGCTTCCTTTGCCGGGCGAAGTCTGGCAAAACCGGGCCACTGCGCCCAGGCCCTTGCGCAGGGGCCGCAGAACGCCAATCGCACCGCAAAAGGAGACCTCCCATGCCCACGAATTCGACACCCAAACGGCTCATCACCTCCGGCTCCAAGTGGGAGCCGCTTCTGGGCTACTCCCGCGCCGTGGTGGCCGGGAACACCATCTATGTTTCCGGCACCTGCGGCGTGGAGGCGGACGGCTCCGTGGCCCCGGACATGTACGGCCAGGCCAGGCGCGCCCTGCAGATCATCGAAGGCGCCCTGGCCCAGGCCGGCGCGGGCATGAAGGACGTTGTGCGCACGCGCATCTTCGTCACCGACGCAGCCCAGTTCGACGCCATCGCCAAGGCCCATGGCGAGGTCTTCGGCGAGATCCGCCCGGCCACCACCATCGTGGAGGTGGTGAAGCTCGTGGACGCGGCCTTCATGGTCGAAATCGAGGCCGTGGCCGTCCTGTAGCAGCAGGGCTCCAGGCACACGCCGCTACATGACGGGCGGGACGGGGCGAATGCCGGTCCGCCCGTCTGCCTTATGCCACCACCGGATACCCGGACCGCGTCCAGGCCAGCATGCCGCCGGCCACGGACCTGACTTGGACGCAGCCTCCGGCCTTGAGCAGGCTGCCCACGATGTTCGAGCGGTAGCCCGAGCCGCAGACCACGCTCACCGGTCCTTCCAGGCAAAAATCCACGCCCCGTTCGATGATCTCGGCCAAAGGCCTGTGCACGGCCTGGGCGATGTGCCCGGCCTGCCACTCCGCCGGGGTGCGCACGTCGATGAGGGTGGCGGCGGGGCTGTCCAGGGCCTGCCGCAGTTCATGCACGCTGACCTGGGCCAGGGAGGCCACGGCCCGCCCGCTCAAGATCCAGGACGACAGACCCCCGGACAGCCAGCCCAGGATCGCGTCGTAGCCGATGCGCTGCAGCTCCGTGCGCATGGCCTCAAAGCGCTCGCGGCCCTCCACCACCAGCAGGATCTCGGAGCCTGGGGGCACGGCCATGCCCACCCAGTTGGCCATCTGGCGTTCAAAGCCGATGTTCAGGCTGCCGGGGATGTGCGCCCCGCCAAAGGACGCCGCGTCGCGGGTGTCGATGACCACGGCCCCCTGCTCCATGAGCGCCGCAAAGCCCTCCGGCGGCAGCATCTGCTCCGCGGGACAACGCCCCAGCAGCGGCGCGCCCTCCAGGTTCATGGCGATGATGGCGCTGAAGCTGCGCGGACGCACCGGCAGGGCCGAGAGCAGCGCTGCCTTGAACGACTCCAGGCTCTTGTGCTGGAGCATGGGGTTGGCCAGGCGCTCGTAGCCCAGGGTGCTCATGTTCTTGGAGCTCATGCCCCGGCCGCACAGGGAGCCCTGGCCGTGGGCCGGATACACCTCCAGCGAGTCCGGCAGGCCGCCCAGGACCACATGCAGGCTGTGGTGCAGGTTGCGCACCTGCTCGTCCAGGATCAGCTCGCCGGGAAGATCCGGACGGCCCACGTCGCCCACAAAGAGCAGGTCGCCGGTGAGCACCATCTGCGGCCTGTCCGAGCGCACGAGGTCGGAAACCAGCAGGGACACGGAGTTCGGCGTGTGGCCGGGGGTGTGCAGGACCTCGATCCTGGCCGCGCCGAGGGTGAACACGTCGCCCGCCGTGATCGCCACGTGATCATAGCCCGCGCCCGCGCTCTCGTGGATGTAGATGCCGGCCCCGGTCATGGCGCGCAGCTCCTGGGCCCCGCTCACGTGGTCCGCGTGCACGTGGGTCTCGAAGATGTGCGTCAGGCGCATGCCCTCACTGGCGGCGAAGTCCAGATACTCGCCGATGTCGCGCCTGGGGTCCACCACGGCCATGACCCCTGCGGCCGGGCAGCCCAGGATGTACGAAAAACAGCCCAGTCCGGGCGTCTGCGTCTGCTTGAAGAACATGGAGCTCCTCCTTGCGCGGCGGTCACTCCGCGCCGACGCGCGGCAGTTCGCCCCAATTGGTGGTGTAGCGCGGCGAGCGGCGCAGCTGGCGCATGTGCCAGGGCCGGTCCGGGGCCGTGGTGATGGCGTAGCGCAGGGCGCCGTTGCCGAAGCGCCGGTTCGCGGCGTCCAGGGCGCCCATGAGGGCCTGCTGGCGACGGCGCTCCCCGGGGTCCTGGTCCAGCAGGGAGATCTGCCGCGCGCAGGCCGGAGCCAGGCCCAGGAGCATCACCCCGGCCTTCTGGTACTCGTAGCCGGAGCGGAAGCATTGGTCCAGGGCGCGCAGGGCCGCCCGGATGATCTCCGGGGTGTGCGCCGTGGGCGTGCGCAAGGCGATGGTGGCCGTGGCGCTGTGCTGCGGCAGGTTCTCGCGGTGCCGGGGCGTGGCGATGAAGACCTGCACCGTGGCCGCCTCGGCCCCCTCGCGCCGCAGCTTCTCGGCCACGCGCACGGCATAGCTGGCCACGGCCTCGCGCAGGTGCCCGCGTTCGGACACGAGCCGGCCGAAACTCCGCGAACAGAGCAGGGACTTGCGGGCAGCCGGGGCGCGCTCCAGCGACAGGCAGGAGACGCCGGACAGCTCAAGCTGGGTGCACAGGCCCACCACGCTCATCTCGCGGCGCACCCAGGCGCGCGGCAGCCTGGCGAAGTCCAGGGCCGTGCGCGCCCCGCGCGCCCAAAGCCGCCTGGCGTGCCGGGGGCCGATGCCCCATACATCGCCCACCTCCGTGGCCCCAAGCACAGCCTCCACGGACTGCGCGCCCTCCAGGGCGAACACCCCGCCGTGCCGCGGCTGCTTCTTGGCCACGCGGTTGGCCAGCTTGGCCAGGGTCTTGGTGCTTGCCAGGCCGATGGACACCGGGATGCCCACCCAGCGCAGCACGCGCTCGCGCATCGCGCGGCAGAGGGCTTCGAGGTCGGCCACGCCGGACAGGTCCAGGAAGGCCTCATCGATGGAATAGACCTCCACCCCCGGGGCCATATCCTCCAGAATCGTCATGATGCGCGCCGAAAGGTCACCGTACAGGGCGAAGTTGCTCGAGAACACGGCCACGCCGGAGGCGCGGAAGCGCCGCTCCCACTGGAAGGCCGGGGCGCCCATGGGGATGCCCAGGGCCTTGGCCTCGGCCGAGCGGGCGATGACGCAGCCGTCGTTGTTGGACAGCACCACCACGGGCCGCCCCGTGAGCTCCGGGCGAAACAGGCGCTCGCAGGAGGCGTAGAAGTTGTTGCAGTCCACCAGGGCGAAGAGCGGCATTGCCTGACCCTAGAGCTTGTGGATGACGCAGGTGACCACGCCCCAGACCTCGAAGCCCTCGCCGCTGGCCAGGGCCTCGGTCACGTCCATGGACGGATAGTCGGGGTTGGCCGGAACCAGCAGCAGCCGCCCGCCCCTGCCCTCCAGGCGCTTCACCGTGAGGTCGCCGTTCACCGAGGCGATGACGATCCTTCCGGCCTGGGGCTCCACCGCGCGGTCCACGATGAGCAGGTCACCGTCGTGGATGCCCGCGCCAAGCATGGACTCGCCCACGGCGCGCACGAAGAAGGTGGCCGCCGGGTGCTGGATGAGGTGCTCGTTCAGGTCCAGGCGCTTGTCGATGAAGTCGTCGGCCGGGGAGGGAAAGCCCGCCTGCACCCCGGCCAGAAACAACGGAAGCCGCAGGTGCCGGCAGAGCTCGGGGTCGGCGGGGCCGAGGATTTCCAGGCCGTTGGTGCGCATGTTCATGCCTGGCAAGCTAGGCCAGGGGGAGATTGCGGTCAAGGCCTGGCAGGGCCATCGGCGCGCGAAAGCGCCGCCAAAGGCGGGGCTCCGCGCCGCAGCGCAGGAGCACCGCCCGCCCCTGCCCAGCCTCCAGAACCTGAATTTCGGCTGGACGCCACAACCGATATGGTGCATTATCTCATAAAAATTCGAGGTATGCGCACGTGGGCACAACAGGGCAGGAAGATATCGAGCAGCTCAAGGCCCGACTCAAGGGAGCATCCGTCCTCTTCGTGGACGATGAACACATTGCACGACAAGTCTATATTACCTGGTGCCGTAGGCATCTCGGCCTATTGATAGACGTTGCAAGGGATGGATTTGAAGCCTTGGATATGGTTGAAAAAAAGGATTACAATTGCATATTCATGGATATACAGATGCCAGGGCTGGATGGCATTGAGACAGTCAGGCGCTTGCGTGACAACAAGCGCACCGAAACGACGCCAGTCATCGCCTTGACGGCATATGCCATGTACGGTGACCAGGAAAGAATTCTTAGCAGCGGTTTTTCAGATTATCTAGCAAAACCGCTTGAAGTAGAAAGCATGATCCACATGCTCGCAAAATGGATCCCCGCAAACGGGAAATCGGCTCTCGATGTTACGCCCACGGTGCAGCCAGAACCGGACACCGTTGTGCGCACCATTCCAGACACCCTGCCAGGCATCGACATGGACAAGGCGCGGCAGCGTTCTCGGGAAGATATATTAAAACGACTGCTTCATGTATTCCTGGAAGGTTCGCAAAACACTTTCGCAAACATACGCTCAGCATTATCACAAGGTGATCATGAACACGCAAGGCATTGGGCGCACAATTACGTTGGCAGCGCCGCGACCATCCAGGCCACGGATTTGTACGCCGCTTCGAGGAAGCTGTACGCTGCCATCAAGGCCAATGATTCGGAGCGCATCAACGAGTCCCTTGTCCTGACGGAAGCCTTGCATCAGGAGATGCTGGCCGGGCTTGAGGGCCTTGACCTGAACACGGACGCCGCCGCCCCTGCGTCGCCGAAGGGGGTCATCGACCCGCCGGCCCTGGTCAAGGCCATGGCCGAGGCCGCGGAGCACATGGACCAATGCTGCACCGAGGCGGAAGCGGCCCTGGAAAAGGTGCGCCAGGAGCTCAAGGGCCACGCCGCCGAGGCGCTGGGCAAGGTCTCCAAGGCCCTTTTCACGTTTGATTACCGGGCCGCGCGGCTGGCCCTGCGCGAGTTGGCCGCCAGCCTTGACCCGCCCCTGGAGGTGTGAAGCAATGCCCAAGCCCGTGCTGCTCATCGTCGACGACAGCGCCGCGAACCTGCGCCAGCTGAACGATCTGCTGCGCCACGACTATGCCATCCACACGGCCAAGAGCGGTGAGGACGCCTTAAATTTCCTGCACGGCGGCGCCAAAAAGCCGGATCTCGTGCTTCTGGATATCATGATGGAGCCCATGAGCGGCCACGAGGTCTGCCGGCGGCTCAAGTCCGACGAGGCCACCCGCGACATACCCGTGATCTTCGTCACCGTCATGGACGAGGAGTACGACGAGGAGCAAGGACTGAACCTCGGCGCCGTGGACTACATCACCAAGCCGATCCGCCCTGCCCTGGTAAAGGCGCGCGTCCGCAACCATTTGGAGTTGAAGCACCACCGTGACAATCTCTGCGATACTGTGCAGGCGCGCACAGACGAGTTGGAAAGCATGCGCACGGTCATCGTCGAGGCCCTGGCCGACCTCACGGAGTCCCGGGACCTGGAGACCGGGTGGCACATCCGCCGCACCCAGAACTATGTGCGTCTTCTTGCAGAGCATCTGAGCCTGAAGGATCCTGCCAACTGGCGATTTTCCCCTACCGAAATCGATCTGCTCTACAGCGCGGCCTCCCTGCATGATATCGGCAAGGTCAAGATCGAAGACCGCATTCTCTTCAAGCCGGGGAAGCTCGACCAGGAAGAGTTTGCTGCGATGAAGAAGCATGTGGAATATGGCTTTGACCTTTTGAACAAGATCGGCAGGCGGCTGCAAGGCAATACCTTTCTGCGGAAGGCTGCGGAGATCGCCCATACGCACCACGCCAAATGGGATGGCAGCGGCTACCCTTCCGGATTCAAGGGAACAGACATTCCCCACTCCGGGCGCATCATGGCCGTGGCGGACGTCTATGACGCCCTGGTCAGCAAGCGCAAATACAAGGCTCCAAGGATGCACTCTGAAGCTGTGCAGGAAATTTCCAAAGGCCGCGGGACACATTTCGACCCGGAGGTCGCCGACGCCTTCCTGCTGCTGCAGGAGGAGTTCAGGACAATAGCGCTGGAATACGCAGACGACGAGGAGCAGCGCCAGGCGCTTCTCAGCTAGCCTGCCCCCTGGCAATCCTCGCCCGCAGGGCAGCAGCGGGGGAGCTGCGGGTGTGCCTGCGCGTTTCTTTTGCAAACAGCCCGGCTATGCATAATTTTCCCTGCCCCTTGCCTCGGCGTTCCGGAGGATGGTACAGAACCAACAGAATGATGCCGGAACACGCCAACCGCGGAGGGTTATCCCATGCACATCCGCAACGTCGCCGTCACGCTCTGCTATTTGACATTCGCCGCCAGCACGCCATCCCTGGCCCAAAACCTGCCGAAGGAGTGCAGGGAGGCCATGGACGTCCGCAGCCCGCAGGCCCAGGTGGAATTGTTCACCCGCTGCCTGGACACCGGACGCTTGAGCTGGAACGACAAGGCCACTACGTTCAAGCAGCGGGCCGTGGCCTACATGCATCTCGGCCAGCACCAGCGTGCCGTGGATGACATCAACCAGGGCATCAAGCTCAAGCCCGAGGACGCCGACAATTACTACCTCCGAAGCGTGGCCTACAGGGCCCTGGGCCAGCACCAGCGTGCCGTCGCGGATTGCGACAGGGCGCTCGGCCTTGAGCCGGACTTCGCAGCGGCTCTCGGCAACCGCGCCTTTGCGCACAAGGCCCTGGGCAACATCGGCCAGGCAAAGGCCGACGCCCAGCGCGCCCGGCATCTGGACCCTACTGTCAAGGTGCCAACGTTCTAGGCCTGCGCCTGGAGGGTTGGGAACACTGGCCGTACCGGGACCAGCGCAACTCAGAGTATCGGTTTTTGCGTCAAATCCGTTCGGATCAGTCCGGGAGACGAACCAGCGGGAAAGCATCGGCGTCCCTCCCGCAGTGTGCGCGCCAAGGCTTGAAACAAGACAGCCCCGGACGTGACATCCGGGGCTTCTTGTTGAAATTCCAGCGCTTCTGGGCTATTTTCGCACAGCAGCCGATCGGTCGTTTGGTGCCCTCGACAGGAATCGAACCTGTGGCACCAGGATTAGGAATCCTGTGCTCTATCCGACTGAGCTACGAGGGCAGTTCAAGACGTCTGCTTCTGGAAAGGTGTTCGTACACAAATCCGACTTGGCCTTCAAGATGAATATGCCGGGAGGGGAAATTCGGGCCGAGCTTTACAAAGACGGATTCGGCCCTATAATTCCGGCCATGACGCCGCTGTTCAAGGCGGCGGCAAATGGAGGTATCCGCATGAAACGGTTTCTGGCCCTGTCCACCCTGCTCACCCTGCTCATTCTGCCGAACCTCGCCCTGGCCAAGGCCGGGCTGCCTGACTTCACCGACCTGGCCGAGCGCGCCGGCAAGGCGGTGGTCAACATCAGCACCACGAAAAATGTCGCCGGCGGCGGGGGCATGCAGATGCAGGAATTCTTCCGAAACGCCCCAAAGAATCATCCCTTCCGTGAGTTCTTCGACCAGTTCGACCGCTATTTCGGCCAGCAGGAGGCCCAGCCGCGCAAGCTTTCCTCCCTGGGCTCCGGGTTCATCATCAGCGCCGACGGCTACATCGTCACCAACAACCACGTTGTGGCCGAGGCCGACGAGATCAAGGTCAAGCTCCTGAGCCGCGAGAAGCCTTATGACGCCAAGGTCATCGGCCGGGACCAGGAGACAGACCTGGCCCTGCTCAAGATCGAGGCCGGCGGCGGCCTGCCCGTGCTGGAGTTCGCCAATTCCGACGCCACAAGGGTGGGCGAGTGGGTTCTGGCCATCGGCAACCCCTTCGGCCTGGGCCACACGGTCACCGCAGGCATCATCAGCGCAAAGGGCCGGCACATCGGCGCCGGCGCCTTTGACAGCTTCCTGCAGACCGACGCCAGCATCAACCCCGGCAACAGCGGCGGCCCGCTCATCGACATGGACGGCAAGGTGGTGGGCATCAACACCGCCATAGTGCCCAACGGCCAGGGCATCGGCTTCGCCACGCCCTCCAGCATGGCCGACAAGATCATCCAGCAGCTCAAGACCGGCAAGAAGATCCAGCGCGGCTGGCTCGGCATCACCATGCAGGAGCTGGATGAGAACACCGCGCGCGGCGTCGGCCTGAAAGAGGTCAAGGGCGTGCTCGTGGCCCAGGTCATTCCCGGCGATCCGGCGGACAAGGGCGGGCTCAAGACCGGCGACGTCATCATCAAGGTGGCGGGCCAGCCCGTGGACAATCCCGGCGTCCTGCTCCAGCGCATCGCCTCGCTGCGTCCCGGCGACAGGGTCCAGCTCACCGTATGGCGCCAGAACCACACCAAGGACCTCACCGTGGTCCTGGGCGAACGCAAGCCCAATTTTGTGGCCGAGCAGGAACAGCAGGGCCTCAAGCGCCGCGCCCCGGCCAGCGAGCTGGGCCTCGGCCTGCGCCCGGTGGAGGGCGGCGAGGAGGCTCAAGCCCTCGGCCTGCCCAAGCCGCAAGGGCTGCTCATCATGGAGGTGCAGCCGGGAAGCCCGGCCTCCCTTGTTGACATCCAGCCCGGCGATGTGCTTCTGGAGGCCAACCAGCACCCGGTGAACAGCGTTGAGCAGCTGCGCTCCGTGCTTCTTGGCGACGCGAAACAGAAGGGCCTGGTGATGCTCCTGCTCAACCGCAAGGGCAAGAACCTGTTCCGGGCCGTTTCCCTGGTCAAGAATTAGCGCCTACCAGGGAGGGGAGCTTCGGCTCCCCTCCTTTTGAAAGGAACCCATGACGGATCGCCTCACCGCTCCGGCCAAGGTCAACCTCTCCCTGTCCATAAATGGGCGCCGGTTGAACGGGTATCATGACCTTGCCAGCCTGTTTGTGCCCGTGGCCGGCTTGGCGGACACCCTGGAGATCTGCCCGGGCGCGGCTGGAGGAGGCTGCCTTGTGCAGCCGGAGCTGCCCGGCACCCCTCCGGAAAGAAACCTCGTCTTCCGGGCCTGGAAGGCATATGGCCAGGCCACGGGGTTCGCCCCCGACCTCTCCGTCGTTCTGACAAAGCGCATTCCCACGGGGGCTGGCCTGGGCGGAGGCAGCTCCGATGCGGCGGCCATGCTGCGCTGGCTGCAGTCCAGGGCCGGGCAACGCGCCCTCGGGCAGCCGGAACTCGTCAGCCTCGCGTCGGACATTGGCGCTGATGTGCCCTTCTTCCTCCAGGATGGCCCGGCCTGGGCCCAAGGCATCGGCGACGACCTCGAGCCCGTGGCCCTGGACCTCTCGGCCTTCACGCTGCTGCTGGTCCTGCCGGAGGTGCACGTTTCCACGGCCTGGGCCTTTGCCGCCTGGGACGAGTTCGCCGCGCCCCGGCCTGCCGCCAATGTCTCCGCCAGGTGCTTGACAACCGGGACCTCGACGCATAAGAGACGTGTCTCCCTTTCGCCCCTCATGGTGCAGAACGATTTTGAGGCTGTAGTCTTTCCAGCGCATCCGGACCTCCGGATTCTCAAGGAGCGCCTGCTGCGGATGGGAGCTGCATCTGCCTTTATGAGCGGAAGCGGGGCTGGACTGGCCGGACTGTTCCGGGAGTGCAGCCTGGCGCGTAAAGCCGCAGACGAGTTTCAGTCCAATGGCTTGTCCGTGCATCTTGAGGCCCTAAGAAAATGGGGTGTGGCCAAGTGGTAAGGCGACGGGTTTTGGTCCCGTTATTCGAGGGTTCGAATCCTTCCACCCCAGCCACCGCTCACAAGGTAGAGAACATGTCTGGAAACAGCGACCTGAAGATCATCAGCGGCTCAGCCAACGTCGAGCTGGCCGAATCCATCTGCACCCACATCGGCTGCCGTTTGACCCCGGTATTGCGCGAACAGTTCAGCGACGGCGAGATCCGCATCGAGATCGACGACAACGTGCGCGGCGACGACGTCTTCGTAGTCCAGCCCACCTGCTCGCCGGTGAATTTCCACCTCATGGAGCTCTGCCTGATGATCGACGCGCTCAAGCGCGCCAGCGCCAGGCGCATAACCGCCGTGGTGCCCTACTACGGCTATGCCCGGCAGGACCGCAAGGTGCTGCCCCGCGTGCCCATCAGCGCCAAGCTCGTGGCCGACTTTCTCACCGTGGCCGGCATGCACCGCATGATGACCATCGACCTGCACGCCGGGCAGATCCAGGGTTTTTTCAACTGCCCTGTTGACAATCTCTTTGCCGCACCGGTATTCCTCGACTATCTGCGCAAGCTGGAAGGGGATATCGTCGTCGTCTCTCCAGACGCCGGCGGAGTGGAACGCGCCCGCGCCTACGCCAAGCGCCTGGACGCCGGTCTGGCCATCGTGGACAAGCGCCGCGACGCGCCCAACCAGGCCAAGGCCATGCATCTCATCGGAAACGTCCGCGGCAAGACGGCCATCGTCCTGGACGACATGGTGGACACGGCCGGGACCATGTGCGCCGCCGGCCAGGTGCTGGCTGACAACGGCGCGAAAGAGATCCTGGCCTGCACCACGCACGCGGTGCTCTCTGGCCCGGCCATTGAGCGTCTGGACAAGTCTTTGTTTTCGCAGATACTTGTGACGGACACCATCCCGTTGGATGCGCGCAAGAAGACCTGCAAGAAGATCAAGGTGCTCTCTGTTGCGGAACTCTTGGCCCGGGCCATCGTCAATGTTCACGGCGAGGCCTCGGTGAGCGTTCTTTTCGTTTAACCCTTGAACGCATTTTCGGGCGGCCCACCGGCGACCCGTTTTTAGAAAGGAGTTGAGGAAATGGCTGAATTGATGACGTTGAGCGTGCGTTCGCGCGCCGAGAAAGGCAAATGCCCCTGCCGCCGCCTGCGCACCAAGAACCTGGTGCCCGGCGTCTACTACAACCAGCAGGGCACCAACATCCCCGTGCTGGTGGAGATGCTGCCGCTGACCAAGCTGCACCGCAAGCTCGGCAGCTCCCGCGTGTTCCACCTGCAGATGGAGCAGGACGGCAAGGCCGAGTCCCTGCCCTCCCTGATCTGGAGCATGCAGTACGACCCCATCAAGTCCACCCCCATCCACGTGGACTTCTACGGCGTGGACCTGGACCGCGAGATCAAGGTCGATGTGCGCGTTGTCGTTGAAGGCAAGGCCAAAGGCATCATCCTGGGCGGCCTGCTCGAGGTCTTCCGCGAAAGCCTGGAAGTCATCTGCAAGCCCCTGGACGTCCCTGAGAAGATCGTCATCGACGTCACGGAGCTGGAGATCGGCGTGAACCTGCACATCAGCGAAGTGGTCCTTCCCGCTGGCGTACGCGCGGTGTACGACGACAACTTCGCCGTGGTCGGCGTTGTGAACCAGGAAGCCGAAGTGGACCCCAAGGCCGCTGAGGGCGCGAAATAGCTTAGGCCTCTTTTCAGGCGAACGCTCTTCCGGCCCAGGGCCGGAGCTGATTGCGGGGGGAGTCCGGCTCCCCCCGCGTATTGCTTTACCGCATCTGCCCCTGCCAGGCGCAGCGGCCAAATGGATGCCCCAATGCGCACCTCCTTCCTCATCGTCGGCCTGGGCAACCCCGGTCCGGAATATGCCGCCACCCGCCACAACGTGGGGTTCATGGTCCTTGACGAGTTGCTTCTGGCCGCGCGCGAACGCAAGAGCATGCGCCTGGAGACCCTTCAGGCCGAGGGCGACTACCTGCTCTGGAGCATGACCCTGGGCGGCGCGAGCTGTCTTCTGGCCAAGCCCATGACCTTCATGAACCTTTCCGGACGTGCCGTGGCGCGCATCTGCGGCCGGCACGGGGTGGAGCGTGCGGATGTGGTGGTGGTCCACGACGAGTTGGATCTGCCCGTGGGCCGCTTGAAGCTCAAGCGTGGCGGCGGGGCCAACGGCCATCGGGGCATCGAGTCCATCGTGGAGCACCTGGGCAGTGAAGATTTCCTGAGGCTTCGCCTGGGCATCGGCAGGCCGGAGTTTTCCTCGGCCGTTTCGCGCTGGGTGCTGGAACCCTTCGCTTCTGAAGAGCTGGACGCGGTCAGCTCCGTGTGCGCTGCGGCGCACAAGGGCCTCACCCTTCTGCTCCGGCGCGGTTTTGCCGAGGCCACCCAGTATCTCAACGCCTTCCGCCTTCCCAATGCTGCAGGCAGTGATGTAGCGATGGACACTTCCGGAGCATTGGGGTAGTATATCAATTCACCCGAAGAGTATCCCCCTGGCCTGGAAGGAGTTTCAGTGTTTGAAATCAATGAGTTGGTGGTTTACCCCGCACAGGGTGTGGGACGAATTGAGCGCATCGAGACCCAGGAAATCAGCGGGACTCGGGCGAACTATTACATCGTCCGCATCTTGAGCAATGCAGTCACCCTCATGGTTCCCGTAAAGAACGCCACCAATGTGGGCCTGCGCCATGTATGCAGCCTGCGCAACGGCCAGGAAGTGTTCGAGTCCCTGAAGAACCGTTCGGACTTCACTGGCTACACCGGTCAGAACTGGAACCGCCGCTACCGCGAATATTCCGAAAAGCTCAAGAGCACGGATCTGGCGGACGTGGCCTACGTGCTCAAGGAGCTCTTCCTCATCGGCATGGACAAGGAGCTTTCCTTTGGCGAGCGCCGCCTGCTGGAGCAGGCCATGACCCTGGTGTCCATGGAGCTGGCCTTTGCCCTTGGCCGGGAGCAGGCCGACGTCAAGCTGGACATCAACGAGATGTTCGCGGACGTCATTTTGAAACAACAGGAAAAGTTGCAAAAAGCCAAGTGATCCCCCTTGTCAACCTGCGGCCTTTGGGTTAGGCGCTTGTCTAACGCATTCGCGTGGCATATTTCTCATCCGCAGCAGGTCAATTCCCACCCGGAAAACCCGTCGCTCCCAGATACGATTCGGAATATGCTTCGAGCTTTCTTGTCCTGCACAGCATGCAACTCCTTGAAACGGATGATCTTACATAAGCCCCCTGTTCCCCTTGAAGAACACCCTCGCCGTGAGGGTTCTCGCATTCCAACCTTTTTATCCTACGGAGCGTGAGGCTTTCTAATGCCCCGCGAAAAACACCAGAACCGCCAGCCCAAGAATACCCCTGTCCCGGATTACGTCGAGGATGAGTACACTCCCACCTCGGAGAACAAGCTCAACCTCACCGACCTGAAGCAGAAGAGCATGCCTGAGCTCATGGAGCTGGCAAACAACTTCAAGGTCGAAAATCCGAGCAATCTGCGCAAGCAGGAACTTATTTTCGCCCTCCTGCAGGAGTGCGCCTCTCAGAACGGCCAGATCTTCGGAGAAGGCGTGCTGGAAATCCTGCCCGACGGCTTCGGATTCCTGCGCTCCCCGCTCTACTCCTACATGCCGGGGCCGGATGACATCTACATCTCGCCCTCGCAAATCCGGCGCTTCGGCCTGCGCAAAGGCGACATCATCTCCGGGCAGATCCGCCCGCCCAAGGAGGGCGAACGCTATTTCGCCCTGCTCAAGGTCAGCGAGATCGGCTTCGAGCCGCCCGAGGCCAGCAAGCATCTTGTGCTCTTCGACAATCTGACGCCGCTGTATCCGGACAAGCGCTTCAGCATGGAGAACGGCTCGCAGAACTACGGCTCGCGCGTCATCGACCTGCTCTCCCCCATCGGGCGCGGGCAGCGCGGGCTCATCGTGGCCCCGCCGCGCACCGGCAAGACCATGATGCTCCAGACCATCGCCAACTCCATCAACGCCAACCACCCAGAGGTCTACCTCATCGTCCTGCTCATCGACGAGCGGCCCGAGGAAGTGACGGACATGG
The DNA here is from genome assembly GCA_018822105.1 of Pseudomonadota bacterium. Classification (GTDB taxonomy): domain Bacteria; phylum Desulfobacterota; class Desulfovibrionia; order Desulfovibrionales; family Desulfovibrionaceae; genus Humidesulfovibrio. Next base: position 31,172 of record JAHJLB010000014.1, on the reverse strand, counting down.
AGCGCACCGTGCGCGCCGAGGTCATCAGCTCCACCTTTGACGAGCCCCCCACCCGCCACGTGCAGGTGACCGAAATGGTGCTGGAGAAGGCCAAGCGCCTGGTGGAGCGCAAGCGCGACGTGGTCATCCTGCTCGACTCCATCACCCGCCTGGGCCGCGCCTACAACGCCGTGACGCCCTCCTCCGGCCGGGTGCTCTCCGGCGGCCTGGACGCCAACGCCATGCAACGCCCCAAGCGCTTCTTCGGCGCTGCGCGCAACATCGAGTCCGGCGGCAGCCTGACCATCATCGCCACGGCGCTCATCGACACCGGATCGCGCATGGACGAGGTCATCTTCGAGGAATTCAAGGGCACCGGCAACATGGAGATCTACCTGGACCGGCACCTTTCCGAGAAGCGCGTGTTCCCGGCCATAGACATCACCCGCTCCGGAACCCGCAAGGAAGAACTGCTCCTCGACGAGGAAGTGCTGAACCGCGTCTGGATCCTGCGCAAGGTCATCTCGCCCATGAATTCCACCGACAGCATGGAGTTCCTCCTGGACAAGATGCGCAAGACCAAGAACAACAACGAATTCCTGAACATTATGAACAAGTAGACGGCCCTTTCTTGCCGTTTCCCGAAAAGGATGCCCCCTGCGGGCATCCTTTTTTCTTTTTGCGAAAGGTGATAGCTTTCAAAAGACATCTATGGCCGCAGAGTCCTTTGCAACCCAGGAACGCCACATGCTGACTCCCTTCAGGCGCATGCCCCTCGCCGCAAGCCTCATGGCCGCCCTGCTCCTTGTCCTGGCCCCGTGCCGGGCCTGGGCCCTGTTCGGCTCCATGACCGTGGGCGACGAGATTGAGATGGGCAAGAAGTTTGACCACGCCATCCGCGCGCAGATGCCCTTTGTGGACGACCCCGAGGTGGTGGCCTACGTCAAGGAGGTTGTGGACCGCGTCGCCGCGGCGCTGCCTCCGCAGCCCTTTCCCATCCGCAGCGCCGTGGTGGCTCACGGCTCCATGAACGCCTTCGCCATTCCCGGCGGCTACATCTACATCTTCACAGGCCTGATCCTGAACGTGGACAATGAGGACGAGCTGGCCGCGGTCATCAGCCACGAACTCGGCCATGTCACGGAGCGCCACGTGGCCAAGCGCATCGACCAGATGCGCTTCGTCTCCATCGCCTCCATCGCTGGCGTCCTGGCAGGGGCGCTGCTGGGCGCAGGCGGCGGGCACACCAGCAGCGCCCTTGGCCAGGCCCTCGCCACGGGCTCAATGGCCGGGGCGCAATCGGCCTTTCTCATGTACACTCGCGAAAACGAACGCGAAGCCGATCAGGTGGGCATAAACTACCTGACCAAGTCCGGCTACAACCCGGACGCCATGCCCAGGACCTTCGAGATCATGAACAAGCGCCGCTGGTTCATGTCCGGCGACAATGTCCCGTCCTACCTCATGACCCACCCGGGGCTGGATGAGCGCATCGGCTACCTGCGCGACCGCATCCGGCGCATGCCGGCGGCCACCGTGGCGCGGGAGTTCAACCGCGAGAAGTTCCTGAGAATACAGACCATTGTCAGGGCGCGCATGAGCGGCGCAGATACCGCCCTGGCCTATTACGACAGCAGGCCCAAGAACGAATGGATCTGCCTGGACAATGCGGGCAAGGGCATCGCCCTGGACCGGCTCAAGCGCATGGCTTTGGCCGAGCAGTCCTTTGAGGCTGCCCTGGCCTGCGGCCCGGACGACCCCCTGGTCCTGCGCGAGGCGGGAATATTCTACTTCAATCACGGAGAGTTCGCCAAGGCTGGTCCGTACCTGCAAAAGGCGGCCACCCTGAACCCGCGCGACGCCATGTCCATGTTCTTCACCGCCCGACTCATGGCCGAACGCAAGGACTACAAGGGCGCCATCAGCACCATGGAGCGCGTCGCCCGGGAGGTGCCTGAGGACGCGGAGGTGCGCCAGCACCTGGGCCGCATCTATGGGGAGTCCGGCGACCTCTTTGCGGCGCATCTGCAGCTCACCTATGCCGCCCTGTACAGCAGGGACAAAAAGAAGACGGACTTCCATCTGGCCCGCGTCAAAACCCTCGTCGGCAACGAGGACCAGAAGAAGCAGCTGGCGGCATTGGAGAAAACCATCCGCGATCGATTCGAGAACGCCGTGCCAGTGGAGAAGCGCGGGCCCTGAGGCCCGGCTGTCTCCCCTCCCTCCACAGCACCTGGCACTCATGAAGGAAGATCTGAGACCATGATCGTTGTCCGCAACATCCACGAGCTCCGCGACACCATCGCGGCCTCCTGCGTCACCATAGGCAATTTCGACGGGGTGCACCTGGGGCACCAGCGCCTGCTGGCCCTGACCTGCGCCAAGGCCCGCAAGCACGACCTGGTCAGCGTGGTCGTGACCTTTGACCCGCACCCCATGACCGTGCTCATGGGCCAGAAGGCGCCGCCCTTTCTCACCACCACCAGCCAGCGCCTGGCCTTCATCGAGGGGCAGGGCCCCAACGTCGCGCTCGTGCTGGAGTTCACCCGCCAGATGGCCGCCCAGGAGCCCGAGGAGTTCGTGCGCCGCTACCTTGTGGAGGGCTTGAACCTGCGCGAACTGGTCATCGGCTACGACTACGCCATGGGCAAGGGCCGCAAGGGCAATTTCGAGCTGCTGACCGGGCTTGGCCGGGAGCATGGCTTCGGCGTGCAGCGCCTGGACCCGGTCATCGTGGGCGGCGCCGTGGTCAGCTCCACGCGCATCCGCGACCTGGTGCAATCCGGCAATGTCTGGGACGCCCGTCCGCTGCTGGGCCGTTTCTTCGAGGTCCAAGGCACGGTGGTGGACGGCATGAAGCGCGGCGCGTCCTTGCTGGGCTTCCCCACGGCCAATCTGACCCACGAGGGCGTGCTTTTGCCCAAGCCCGGCGTCTATGCCGTCTGGGCCATGCTGGACGGCAAGGCCCTGCCCGCAGTGGCCAATGTCGGCGACAACCCGACCTTCGGCGACACCGGGCTGAGCCTGGAAGTGCATATCATGGACTTCAACCGCGCCATCTACGGCCAGACCCTGGGTGTGCAATTCGTGCAGCGACTGCGCTCCGAACGCAGGTTCGAGAGCGTGGACGCCCTCAAGCAGCGCATCGGGGAGGACGTGCAGCTGGGCCGCATCATCCTGGCCAGCGCTGATGCCCAGATGCGCCTGGGGCCGCAGAACAGGGACGAGGTCGACTAGCCTCCGTTCCGGACGCCGCCCTGCGACGCTCACCCGGAGCGCGCGGAGCGCCCCGGCCGGCTCCCTGACCAACACCCGCTCTGTCCCCCCTGCGAGGAGCTGCAATGGATTTCGGCAAGCTGACGGATCTCATCGAGCGCGGCATCCCCTTCAACGAGGTGTTGGGCATCAAGGTCTGTGAACTGCGCGAGGGCCATGTCCGCCTGCGCGTGCCCTACCGGCCCGATCTCCTGGGGGATGCGCGCAGGCCCGCCCTGCACGGCGGGGTCATCTCCAGCCTGGTGGACGTGTGCGGGGGGTTCGCCGTGTGGACCTGCTGCCGCCTGGAGGACCGCATCGCCACCATCGACCTGGGCGTGGACTACCTGCGCCCGGCACCGGACCGCGACCTCTACGCCGAGGCCACGGTGCGCCTGCTGGGCAACCGCGTGGGCAACGCCCACGTGGTTATCTGGAGCGACGGCGCCCCGGACAAGCATGTGGCAGTGGGCCGGGCGGTGTACAACATCCGTCGGGGCAAGTAGTCCCAGCGCGAACCAAAAGAAAAGGCCGGGGTTCCCCGGCCTTTCGCGTTCGGCAAAGCCTCCGGCTCACAGCCCCAGCTTGCCCTTCAAGAGCTCGAAGTCCAGGGCCGCGCCCACCAGCTGCACCCCGTGGTTGACCTTGATCATGTCGCGCAGCTTGTGCCGCGAGAGGATGGTCTCCATCTTCTTGGCCACGCTGAAGGTGTCCTCGCGCACCATGATGATGGGCGTCTGGAGCACCTCGGAGCGGGTCAGGATGATCTCGTTGGGGTACAGGTTGCCCGTGAGGATGAGGCAGGGGCAGCTGCCCTCGAGCGCCACCAGTTGCACGTCGGAGCGATCCCCGCCGACGATGATGGCCGAGTTCTTGTGGCGCATGAAGTGCGTGAGAAAGTTCTCCACCTGCATGGTGCCGATGAGGAAGTTCTCCACCACGCGGTCGGCCTTGTGGTGCGCGGAGATGATCTTCCCGCCCAGGCGCTCGGCCAGGTCGCTGACCTTGATGGCGCTCATGATGGGGTCGGAGGCGATGACGCCCAGCACGTCGACGCCCTTGCGCCGGAAGAAGGGCGCGATGAGGTCGTCCACCTCGGACCGGTAATGTTCCGGCACGTCGTTCAGGATGACCCCGGCCAGATCGTCGCCCAGGACCTCTTTGCAGCGCAGCACGTAGTCGTAGCGCAGCTCGTTCTGGTAGCGGTCGATGAGCACGACCTTGACCCCCAGGGCCCGGGATACGTTGATGCCGTCCAGCCCGCAATAGGTGCCGGAGCCAAGCAAATTTCCCGACCCGGCGACGATCATGACGTCCTTGTCGCGCGACAGTTCCGCGTAGGCCGAGACAATGCCGGGCATGAGATCGCCGATGTCCGAACTGAAGGCGCGCACGGTGAACTCGCGGTTGACCACCACTGGCGTGACCAGGGAGGGGTCCTGGCGCAGGCCCAGTACCTCCTGGAGGAAGAAGGCGTCCTCGTCGCCGGGCTGGCCGTTTTCCTTGCGCGGCACTGCGCCCACGGGCTTCATGTAGCCCACGCGCAGCCCATCCTTCTTGAAGCGCAAGCCAAGGGACATGGAAATGAGGTTCTTCCCGGAATACCCGGAAGTGGAACCGATATACACTCCGACCATCATCTCCTCCTCATCTGCCACAGGCTTACGCGCGCAGGGTCATGCGCATGTCCGCGACCAGCGCCCGTTCATGGTTCACTAAAACCGGGTTGAATTCCGCCTCGTACACCTGCGGAAAGTCCTGGGCCAGGGCGGACAAGGCCAGCAGCACCTCGGCCAGGGCGCCCAGGTTCACGCCGGGCGTTCCGCGCACGCCCTTGAGCAGCATGTACGAGCGTATTGCCCGCATCATGCCAAAAGCATCGTCGCGACTCAAGGGGTTCAGGTGGAAAGCCACATCTTTCAGTATTTCGACGTGTATTCCGCCCAGGCCGAACATGAGCAGCGGCCCGAACTGCTCGTCGCGCTTGAAGCCCACGATGACCTCCTGGGACCCCTGCGGGGCCATCTCCTGCACCAGACAGCCCGCGATATAGGCGTCCGGGCGCAAACGCTGGGTGCGGCTGGTCACGTCCCAAAAGGCCTGGCGCACCGCGCCCTCGCCCAAGAGGTTCAGCGCCACCCCGCGCACGTCGGTCTTGTGGGATATCTGCGGCGAGGCGATCTTCAGGGCCACCGGACCTTGCATGTCCCGGGCGGCCTGCACGGCCTCGTCGCTGCTGCGCGCCAGGACGGTTTTGGGCGTTGTCAGGTTGTAGGCAGCAAGGACATCCCGGCCCTGAAACTCCACGATCTCGCTCTGGCCGCGCTGCAGCGCCTCATCGATGACCCGGGCCGCAGCCCCGGCGTCGCGCTGCGGGGACTCGTACAGCGAAACGGGCTTCTGCCGCCACAAGGCATAGGTGTACATGGCCTCGATGCTGCGCATGGCCGGCTCCGGGAAGGCGTAGCACGGCAGGCCCGCTGCGCGCAGGATGCGCCGGCCCTCCTGGACATGGGTGCGGCCCATGAGGCAGGCCACCACGGGCTTTTCCGAGCGCCGGGCCAGGTGCGCCACGGCCGTTGCCGTGGCCTCGATCTCCACTGTGGCTGTGGGCGTCAGGACCAGGAGCACCGCGTGGACCAGCGGGTCGTCCAGCACGATGTCCAGGGCCTTGCGGTAGCGCTCGGCGTTGGCGTCGCCGATGATGTCCACGGGGTTGTACACGGAGGCGTAGGACGGCAGCAGGGCCTGGAGGCGCTGGACGGTCTCCGGCGAGAGCCGGGCCATGTGCAGGCGGGTCTTCTCGCAGGCGTCGGCCGCGAGGATGCCCGGTCCGCCGGAATTGGTCACGATGGCCACGTTGGGGCCCTTGGGCAGCGGCAGGTTGGCGAAGGCCTCGGCCAGACAAAACAAGGACTCCACGTCCTTGGCGCGCACGATGCCGGACTGGCGGAAAGCGGTCTCATAGGCCTTGTCCGACCCGGCGATGGCCCCGGTGTGCGAGCTTGCGGCCTTGGCTCCGGCGGCGGTGGAGCCGGCCTTGAGCATGATCACGGGCTTGCTGCGGCAGACCTGCCTGGCCGCGCGCATGAACTCCTGGCCGTCCTCCACGTTTTCGATGTAGCCCAGGATGACCTTGGAGGCCGGATCCGCGCCCAGGTAGCGGAGGATTTGCGTCTCGTCCAAAACGGCCTTGTTGCCCAGGCTCACGAATTTGGAGAAGCCGATGTTCTCGCCCCTGGCCCAGTCCAGAATGGCGATGCACAGCGCACCCGATTGGGAGCAGAAGGCCAGGTCGCCCGCCAGGGGCTGGGCGGAGGAAAAGGAGGCGTTGAGCCCGTGAGCGGTGTTCATCATGCCCAGGCAGTTGGGGCCGAGCAGGGCTATGCCGTGGGCGCGGGCCAGCCTGGCCATCCTCTGCTCCAGGTCATGTCCCTCGCGTCCGACTTCGCGGAAGCCCGCGGTGATGACGATTGCCGACTTGAGCCCCTTGAGGGCAAGCTCCTCCAGAACGGGAAGCACCTGGTCGCGCGGCACGGCAAGAACGGCCAGATCAATGCCCCCGGGCAGCTCGGAGACCCCGCGCACAACGTCCAGGCCCTCGATGACGCCGCCCTTTGGGTTGACAGGATAGAGCCGGCCCTTGAACCCTGCGGCCTGCATGTTCACAAGGACGCTGTGGCCGATTTTGCCAGGCGTGGCCGAAGCCCCGACGATGGCCACGGTGCGCGGAGCGAAGAATGCGTGCAGGGAGCGCTGGTCCAAATGGATCTCCCCTGGTCGGGATGTGCTGAGCAGGTTGGCTGTGCCTTTGCATACACAGTCTCTGCCGGTCCCTCAAGGGCCTTACGCTTCCTGTGGAGCATCTTTCCCTTACAATTCCTGCAATCCCGGTTGCCCAGACTCGATTTAGGCCATATACATTTGAAATGCACAGCGCTCAACCAATCCGATCAGCTCCCTCTTGCAGCGCCGCCATACTTGTTGGAGGGGCGGCCAAGCGCATGGGCGGCGCGGTGAAGGCCCTGCTTGAAGTGGACGGCCAGACCATTCTGGAGACCCTTGTGGGCACCCTTTCTGGACGCTTTGCCGAGCTGCTGCTGGTGGCCAAGGAGCCGGCCCCGTTTGCGCCCCTGCAGCCAGGCGCCCCCTGGCGCCTTGTGCTCGACGCCAGTCCGGCCCGCAGCTCCCTCACCGGGATCCATACGGCCCTGGCCAGCGCCTGCATGGAGCACGTCTTCATAACCGCCTGCGACACGCCGCTGCTGCGCCCGCAACTGCTGGACGCCCTGCTGGGGCATCTGCGGCCGGAGGACGACGTGGTGCTGCCCCTGAAGCCCGACGGCTACTTCGAGCCGCTCTGCGCCCTGTATTCCCGGCGCTGCCTGCCGCATATCGAGGCCCAGCTCCAGCGCGAAGACTACAAGATCATACGCTTCTTCGACAAGGTGCGGGTCTCTCCCCTGCCAGTGGAGACGTTGCTCAAGGCAGACCCTGATCTAGTCTCCTTCCGCAACGCCAACACCCCGGAGGATCTGTCCCTGCTCCGGCAGGCCGCCCAGGGCCTCAGCGCCCAGGAGGGCTTGTGAGCTACCAGCGCATTTCCCGCGACCTGGCCCTGGAGCACATCCGCCACCATGTGCGCGAGCATCCCCCGCGCCTGCGGACGGTGCACGTCACCGAGGCCCTGGGCCTGGTCTGCGCCCAGGACCTGTTCGCGGCCCACGCCAGTCCGGCCATGCCCAGGTCCTCGGTGGACGGCTACGCCCTGGACAGCCAGACCACCCTTGGCGCCACCGAGGACGCCCCGGTGCTCCTGGACATGGCCGGAGAGATACGGCCCAGCAGCGGCACCCCGGCGGCGTTGCCCTCCGGGCGGGCCGCCGTGATCCTCACAGGCGGCCAGCTGCCTGCCGGCGCTGACTGCGCTGTGGCCCTGGAAGACACTCAGGCGCAGGACGGCAAGGTGGTTCTGACGCAGGCATGCCGTTCTGGCGAGCACGTGCGGCCGGCCGGATGCGACCTCAAGGCCGGCACGCGCATTGCCCGGCGCGGCGAGGACCTCACTCCGGCCGTGCTGGCTGCCCTTGCGGTTTCCGGAGTCATGCAGGCCGAGGCCTACCAGCCGCCCAGAGCCTTGGTCATGGCCCTGGGAAACGAGTTGGAGGCCCTGAAAGACGAGGGCGCGGGCGGGCGCATGCCTGCGGACAACCTGCTTCTTACGGCCGGCCTGCTGCGATTGCGCGGCCTAAACGCGGTCGACAGCGAGGTCTGCGCCAATGACCTCGGGCGTATCGCCGAGCGCCTGATCTCGGGACTTGAGTATGACTGCATCATCACCACGGGAGGCACCGGGCCGGGGCACCGCGACTACATCGTCAAGGCCGCCGCCCTGGCCGGGTTCACGCCCCTGTTCAACGGCGTGGCCCTCACCCCGGGCAAGAGCCTTTTCGCCGCAGTGCGCGGGCGCACCATCCTCCTCGCTCTGCCGGGCACGCCCTGGGCCGTCTTCGCCCTGATGCACGCCATGGTGCTTCCGGTGGTCTGCTGGCTGCGCGGTCGCACCCTGCCCTCCCCAGGCCCTATTCTGGCCCGACCGCTGACCATGCCCCCCCTGGCCCGCCTAGGCTGGGAAAAACTGGTGCCCTGCACCATCGCAGCCGTGGGGGCGGAGCTGCACGCCCAGCCTCTCCTGGACCGCAGCCGCGAAACCAGGAGGGACATGATCGATGCCCAAGGGCTGCTCATCGTGTCCGCGCTGGAGGAACCGGACGAGCTCCTGCCCATGATCCCCATCTGGGAGCACAGACGCGGCCTCCGGCTCGAATGACGCATAAACTCCTTGACCCGCGAGACGCCCCTCGGATATCAACCAAGCCGACCATGCCAGCGTAGCTCAGATGGCAGAGCAGCTGATTCGTAATCAGCAGGTCAGGAGTTCGACTCTCCTCGCTGGCTCCAGAAAAGACAAGGCCCCGCACCGGTCAACACCGATGCAGGGCCTTCTTCTTGGTGGGAATATTGGCGCGATTGCGCTGTCGTCCACGCGCCAAGCGCACGGGTTGGGGGAAGAATCAAGACATGTCCCGCTCCACCTCCGGCCGCAACCGATGCGCCATGGACTCCTCGCCGGGCCGAAGCCTGCAATGCCTTGCAAGACTCCGGTCAGGCCGCGCGGAACAGGCATTCCGGGATGCCGCAACCAAAGCCCATGGCCGTGGCCGCCGTGCGCAGGTCCGCGTCCAGGGCCCCATCAACGCTGAAGGCGATGCCCCTGGCCTGGCAGGAAAGCTGGGCAAGACACAGCATCTGGAAAAAGAACAGGTCGCAGCGCTCCACCGCGCCCCAGTCAAGCACGATGCTCGCGCAGCTCGCCATGGCCGCGAGCAAGGCCTCGCGCAGGCCGGTCAAGGCGCTCAGGTCCATTTGCTTGGGAAGTGAGATACGGCCCGAGCCATCCTCCACCTTGAGGACGATCTCTCCAAAGGCCTTGTTGAAGGTAGGCTGCGCATCCATGCTCGAGGGTTCAGCCCCAAGGACTCCAGTCACCCGAGGCCCTGCTGCGGGATTGTCCCGCCCAGCGCCTTGCGCCGGTTCAACAGACGCTGCGCCTTTGTCCCTGGTCATGGGCCACCTCCTCCGGCATACCCTGGCAAACTTCCGCCAAGGCGCTTTGCCAATTATGCACGCCATGCCTCTTGCCAATCATTGCATAGTGTTCCCCTGTACTGCGCTTGTCAACCCGAGTGTTAAAAGAAAACGTTGAACGACTTAGCCGGCTTTGCGCGCAAAAAACACGGCGCCGACGGTTTCGGGCGAACTCTTGTAGCCCGTGCGATGCAGCAGGCGGGTCTCGGAAAAACCTGCGGAATCGAGCATCTCCAGGAAAACCTTTCCCGGAACAGCGCCGTCACGTCACCTGGCCCAGGCCCCTGGCTCGACCTGGTGCGCAGCAAGCGGGATGTCGCCTTCCAGGATCTGGTCCGCCACCTGGAGGCGGCCGCCGGGCTTCAGCACACGCAAGGCCTCGGCCAGGGCCTGCCGTTTTCGAGGCACGAGGTTGTAGACGCCATTGGACAGGAGCAGGTCAAAGCTGCCGTCGGCAAAAGGCAGACGCTCGGCTCCGCCCTGCTGGAAGGAGACGTTGGCCGCGCCCGCGGCAGCGGCATTGGCCTGGGCGCGCGCGCACATCTCAAAAGAGAACTCAAGCCCCGCAACCCTCCCCGTAGGACCGACACGGCCAGCCGCCACAAGGGCATCGATGCCGGCGCCGCAGCCCACGTCGAGGACCCGGGAGCCAGGCTCAGGAGCCCCTGCGGCGAAGGGGTTGCCCACGCCGCAATAACACTCCTGGACGAAATCCGGCAGGGCGACGAGGTCCTGCGCGCAATAGCCCAAGCCCCGCAGCCCCTCCTGCCCCGTGGGATAGGAAAAGAGTCCGCGCGGACTCTCCGCAGCCTGGCGGAAACGCTCGCGCAGCTGTTCCTCTATGCCTGGTCGCAAATTGTCAAAATGGCTGGTATCCATACGCTCCACTCCGCTCAATGCACGTGGATCGAATTGTAGCACAGCCTTGCGTACGCAACAACATATCTCGGCATCAGCATTGCTGATTCCGATTATAGATGCTGAAGAGCGGATGCAGTCGATTTGCGGCTAATGGATCACGCCGACAAACTTGAGCACATAGAAGGACAGCGACGCCACCAGGGCCGAGGCGGGGATGGTGATGACCCAGGCCACGACCATGCTCCCGGCCACGCCCCAGCGCACTGCGGAAAACCGCTTGCTGGAGCCGACGCCAAGCACGGAGGTGGAGATGACATGCGTGGTGCTGATGGGCGCGCCGAAGTGGCTGGCCCCGGTGATGACAATGGCCGCGGCGGTCTCGGCGGCGCAACCGTGGATGGGTTCCAGCTTGAAGATCTTGTGGCCCATGGTCTTGACGATCTTCCAGCCGCCCGTGGCCGTGCCCAGGCCCATGGCCAAGGCGCAGCAGATTTTCACCCAGAGGGGTATCTCGGTTCCGGGAATCACATGGAAGATAAACAGGGCCAGGGTGATGATGCCCATGGTCTTCTGGGCGTCGTTCTGGCCGTGGCTGGTGGCCATGAAGGCCGAGGACACGATCTGCAGCTTGCGGAACAGGCTGTTGACCTTGCGCGGCTTGTACTTCCGGACGGACCAGGTGAGCAGGATCATGATCAGATACCCGCCGAAGAAGCCGGCCATGGGCGAAAGCACCAGGGGCAGCACGACCTTTTTCAGGATGGACAGGTAGTTCAAGGCGTCGAAGCCGCTGTAGCTCACGGCGGCGCCCATGAGTCCGCCAATGAGGGCATGGGACGAGGACGAGGGCAGGCCCAGGTACCAGGTCAACAGGTTCCAGAATATGGCCCCGCAGAGCGCGGCCAGCACAAGGGCCTGGCTGCCCGAAACCATGTCGGCGTTGACGATGCCGCTGCTGATGGTCTTGGCCACCTGGTCGCCCATGAACGCGCCCGCGAAGTTGAGCACTGCGGCCATGACCACGGCGACCTTGGGCGAAAGCACCTTTGTGGAGACGATGGTGGCTATGGCGTTGGCGCTGTCGTGGGCCCCGTTGGTGTAGTCGAAGAACAGGGCCACGGCCACGATGGCCACAAGCAGCAGGGGGACATCAGGCATTTTTCAGCACCACGCCTTCGATGATGTCCGCAAGGCGCTCCGCCTGATTCACGGCCTGCTCGATGCGGTCATAGATGTGCGTCCATTTGATGATCTCCATCACCGTCTCAAACCCCTGGACCTTGAGGTCGTAAACCTCGCCCAGGGCCACCAGCAAAATCATCTCGCATTCGTACTTGAGGGACTTGACCTTCTTGGAGTTGGCCTCAACCGGCTTGCGCTCGCGCAGGCGGTCGAGCATGCGGCCGACCTCCTCCACCATGAGCGCGAGGTTCTTCACCAGCCTCTTGGAAGGGAACTTCATCACCGTGAAGTCATACAGGCCGATGCGCGTGGAGATGGCCTTGACGAGGTTCAGGAGGTCTTCCTGGGCGATATTGATGTCGTGGATGTCCTCGCGGTCAATGGGCGTGATGAAGGTCAGGGAGAGCTGCTTGGCGATGTTGCGCGCCACGCCGTTGCCCTCCTCCTCAAGGATGTTGATGGACTTGCACTTGTTCTCGCAGTCCGAGAATTCCTGGAAGATGCTGTTCAGCACGGTCACGGCCTCGGAAAGCTTGGCGTACTGCGCAGCGAACAGGTCGAAAAACTGGATTTCCTTGGGGAAAAAGCTGAAGCCCATGGGCTCTCCTTTTGGCAACTGAAGCGATATTCCGGCCCTGCGGCTCAATTCGCGCAGTGCGCTAATCCGTTTCCTGAATCTACCCTGCGCCAGGGATTCTGCCAAGCCCAAAGCTGTGGCCAAAGCCCGGCATAGCGCACATTTCTTGACAGCCCTGGATGAATTGCGCACAACTCCGCGATGATGGAATGCACAGCAGCGCAGGGACAGGACAACACGGGCGCCGGCCGCGGCGCAAGCCAGGTCAGATCCGAGGCCAAGAAAAAAGCCGCTTCCTTGCGGAAACGGCTCTTCGGGTCTAACGTGGTGGGTCACCAAGGAATCGAACCTTGAACCTCCGGATTAAGAGTCCGCTGCTCTACCAATTGAGCTAGTGACCCACGTGCGCCGCGTTTCGTTGCGGCGAAGAAGCGTTTAAACGGCGGGGCATCCTTTGTCAACACGAAATTCCTGAACCTGGGAAAAAGATGCGAAATTTCTTCCATTCCCTCATGGGACTCCTGCTTCTCCTGGCCTTGTGCGCCAGCCCAGCGCAGGCGCAGCAGCGGCACGGCGACTACCCCATGTCAACACGATGGGAAGCCTTCAGCCTCGGCCAGGAGGCGCGCGCGCAGTCCGGTCAGGCCGCCGAGCGCATGGCCGTGCTGTTCATCGAGCCCGACTCCGGCTGGTACACCTACGCCCAGGATCCCGGCGGATTCGGCAAGCCCACGCGCCTAACGGCCAGCCTGGGCGATGGCGCTGCCCGGCTCACGGCCCACTACCCGCCGGGCGCTCCCAAAAAGGACGCTTTTGATCCAAGCATCACGGTGAACGTCTACTCCGGCCGCACGCCCATCTTTCTGCCCCTGCCAGCTTTGGACGACCAGCCGCAGACCATCCGCGCCACGCTGGAACTGCTTCTGTGCACCAAGGACAAATGCCTGCCCACGAGCATCGATCTGCAGTTCGGCATCAGGGCCAAGGCCGTCCTGCCCGATGCCGGCAGACAGCCCTGGTGGCCGACCTTCCTCGCCAGCCTGGACTCCCGGACCAAGGCCCCGGGGCAGCGCGTCATGCCAGCCGCTGCGCCCGCCCCGGCCGGCTCTGGACCTTGGCAGGGGCTCAGGCCGCGCTTCCTGCAGCCCAGCCTCGAGGTCAGCGGCCTGGCCAAGGCCGTGCTCCTGGGCCTCCTGGCCGGCTTTGTGCTGAACTTCATGCCCTGCGCCCTGCCGGTCATCAGCATCAAGCTGTCCTCCTTTCTTGCAGGCGGACAGGGAGACAACGCCGCCAGGCGCGATGCCAAGATCCGCGAGCATTTCCTGCTCCTGGCCCTGGGCGCAATGCTCTACTTCCTGTTCCTCGGCGTGCTCTTCGGGGCCACGAACCTGGCCTGGGGACAGATCTTTCAGCAGCCCGGCGTGGTGCTGGCCCTCACCGTCGTCGTCTTCGCCCTGAGCCTGAGCCTGCTCGGGGTCTTCACCCTGCCGGTCATCGACCTGAAATTCGACCAGATGACCACCCACCCCAAGCTCCAGTCGCTCTTCACGGGCATGCTGACCACGCTTCTGGCGACGCCGTGCAGCGGGCCGTTTTTGGGCGGTGTGCTGGGCTGGGCGCTTCTGCAACCGCCCTTCATCGTCACCATAGTGCTCCTGAGCGTGGGCCTGGGCATGGCCTCGCCGTACCTTGTGCTCAGCCTGTATCCTTCCCTGGCGCGCTTCTTCCCCAAGCCCGGCCCCTGGACCGTCCATGTGGAGCGCCTGGTGGCCCTGTTCCTCATGGGCACCTGCATCTACCTGCTGAACATCCTGCCCGAGTCCATGCTCGTGTCCGCCCTGATACTGTTGCTGGTCACGGCGGCCTCCTGCTGGATCTGGGGCGTCTCCGGCACCGGCTTCGACACTAGGCGCTCCTGGGCGCTCAAGCTCCTCGCCCTGCTCCTCGTTGCCGGCTGCGCCTTCTGGATCGCCCAGCCCAGGGCCAAGACGCAATGGGAACATTATTCCACGCAGACGCTCACGTCCATGCTCGGCAAGGAGCTGGTGCTGGTGGACTTCACGGCGGACTGGTGCCCCACCTGCAAGGTGCTGGAGCAGACCGTGCTGACCCCTGGCCGCATGGCGGAGCTGCAGGCCCGGTACTCAATCCGCCTCCTCAAGGCGGACCTGACCGAACGCAACCCCGAGGCCGAAGCCCTGCTTACGGCCCTGGGCAGCAAGAGCATCCCCCTGTTGGCCTTGTTCCCCAAGAACAGCCCGCAGGAGCCGCTCATCCTGCGCGACCTGTTCACCCCCCAGCAACTTGAAGAAGCCGTGGCCCTGGCCGCGCGCCCCTAGGAGCAGCTCATGCTTTCGTTCACCTTCCGCCTGCCCACGACCCTCGTATTCGGCCCCGGCAGGCTCTCGGAACTGGAAACCACCCCGCATCTGCCCCAGGGCAAGCAGGCCATGCTCGTCATCGGCGCCAGCGGCAACATCCTGCGCCAGGGCTACCTGGGGCGCGTGCAGGGCCTGCTGACCGCGCGCGGGGTCAAAAGCGTGGTCTTCGACGGCGTGCGCGCCAACCCCAGGACCGAGGACGTGGACGCCGCCGCTGCGCGGGCCAGGGAGCTCGGCGTGGACTTCATCGTGGGCCTCGGCGGGGGCAGCGTCATCGACTCGGCCAAGTGCATCGCCCTGGCCGCGGCCAATAACGGCCCCTTCTGGGAGAACATGACCGGACAAAAATACGAGGGGGCACAGGGCCTGCCCGTGGTGGCCATCCCCACCACGGCCGGCACCGGCACCGAGGGCAACGCCGTGGCCGTGCTCTGCGGCGCGCCCGGCAAGCGCGGCTTCGTGCATCCGGCCTTCTACCCTGCCCTGGCCGTCATCGACCCGGAACTGACCTGCTCGGTGCCGCAGCGCCTCACGGCCATCACCGGCATGGACGCCTTCTTCCACGCCGCGGAATGCTTTCTGTCCACGGCCCGGCAGCCCATGAGCGACATGCTCTGCCTGGAGGCCGCGCACTTGGTGACGCGCTTTTTGCCTGCGGCCGTGGACGACGGCTCGGACATAAACGCCCGCACGGCCCTGGCCTGGGCCAGCACGGCTGCGGGCATGTGCCTGTCCCTGTCCTCGCCCATCTCCCAGCACGCCCTGGAGTATTCCTTCAGCGGCTCCAACCACAACACCGAGCATGGCGCCGGCCTGGTGCTGCTCTGCCGGCCGTATTTCGCGCGTCTCATCCAGCTGGCCCGCGGCCATGAGGAGACCAGCGACCGCCTGCTCAACCTGGCGGTGGCCATGGGCTTCGGCCTGGGCGGAGACGAGGACGAGGAGGGGCACCCCTTCCTGAACGCCCTGGAGGCGCTGCTGGAGGCCGTGGGCCTGGCCGATCTGCGGCCAGAGGAGTTGGGCTTCAGCGCCGAGGCTGTGCCGCAGTATGTGGCGGCGGCCCTTGAGCTCAGGGGGTCGCGCCAGTTCCTGAACACGCCGGTGCCCATGGGCGAGGCCGACGTGCGCGCCATCTTCGAAGGGGTGTTCGCGCCCTGAGGCAGGGACGCAAGGAGGCTCAGGCGGCTCCGGAATCCCAGGTGCGCGCCAGTTCCGGCAGGCGGCCCAGGCCTTCGGGCCGCACCCAGCGCACGCCCTCCTCCTTGGCGAACCAGGTCAGCTGGCGCTTGGCGTAGGCCCGGGTGTTGCGGAACCAGAGGCCGCAGGCCTCGGCCAGGTCCAGGCCGTCCAGCAGGTGGGCCAAAAGCTCCGTGCAGCCGATGCCCGAATAGCCCGGGGCATCCCGGTCCGGGGTGGCCGCCCAGGCGCTGCGCACCTCGTCCACGGCCCCGCGCGAAAGCATGTCGTCGATGCGCCTGGACAGGCCGGGCTCCAGCTCACCCAGGGTATAGGACAGGCCGACCTTGCACAGCTCCACCCCGGTCTGCCCCTGCTTCTGGTCCTCGAACCAGGCCGTGAGCGGCCTGCCCGTGCCCAGAAAGACCTCCAGGGCCCTGGCGATGCGCTGGGTGTCGTTGGGGTGCAGCCGCGCCGCCGTCACCGGATCGGCCTGGGCCAGATCGGCGTGCAGGGCCTGCGGCCCCTCGCGCTCCATGCGCCCAAGCACCCACTGGCGCACCTCCTGCGGCACGGGCGGAATGTCCGCCAGGCCCTGCTCCAGGGCCCGCAGATACAGCCCCGTTCCCCCCACAAGCACGGGCAGCCGTCCCTGCTCCCTGACCTGGGCGATCTCGGCTCGGGCCAGCTCAGCGAAGTGCGCCGCGCTCATGGCCTCCAGGGTGGGCAGAAAGCCGTACAGACGATGCGGGCAAAGGGCCAGTTCCTGGGCCTCCGGCTGGGCCGTGACGATGGGAAAATCAACGTAGACCTGCCGGGAGTCGTAGTTGATGACCGTGACCGGAAGCTCGCGGGCCAGGGCCAGGGCGGCCCCGGTCTTGCCGGACCCGGTGGGGCCGAGGAGGCACAGGGCGCGCAGGCTGGTCATGCTTCGGCCCGCTAGCCCCTGCCCAGGGCCTTGTGCTTGTCGCTCAGCATGGCCAGCACCGGCTCCGGCACCAGGCCCTTGACGCTGCCGCCGTGCAGCGCGACCTCCTTGACGATGGTGGAGCTCAAGTACATCCACTTGTAGTCCGTCATGAGGAACACGGTCTGCACGTCGCGGGAGAGCCTGCGGTTCATGAGGGCCATCTGGAACTCGTACTCGAAGTCGCTCACCGCGCGCAGGCCGCGCAGGATGGCTCCTGCGCCCCGGCGAAGCACATAATCGATGAGCAGGCCGTCAAAGGGCTCCACGATGATGCGCGGCTCCGCCGGGAAGGACTGCCGGGCCATGTCCACCCGCTCCTCCAGGGTAAAGCAGGTCTTCTTGGGCGTGCTCTTGGCCACGGCCACGATGACGGTCTCGAAGATCTTCAGACCCCGGTTGATGAGGCTCATATGCCCCCGGGTCAGGGGGTCGAAGGTGCCGGGGTAGATGGCGAGTCTGGGATTTTGTTCTGCCACAGCAGTATCCTTGTCTGCCCGTAGAGCCTGTCGGCCTGCGGAATGAGTTGGGAGGGAACCTGGGCCTCGAATGCGGCCCTGGCCTCGACCTCGGCCAGCACAAAGGCTCCGGGGGCCACCCAGCCGCCGCCCACGGCCTTGTCCAGGGCCGGGGGCAGCAGGTCCAGCCCGTAGGGCGGGTCGACGAACAGCACGTCAAAGGCCGCCTGCGCAGGGCGGGCCAGGGTTTTCAACAGATCGGCCTGCAGCACCCGGAAGCGCGCAGCCGGAACCCCCAGATCGCGCAGGGTGGCGCGCAGGCAGTCCACGGCGCGCGGATTCTTCTCCACAAACCAGGCGCAGGCCGCGCCACGGCTCAAGGCCTCCAGGCCCAGGCTGCCGCTGCCCGCAAAGAGGTCCAGCACCCTCGCCCCGGCCCAGTCCACCCCGCGCGCCTCCAGCATTGAGAACACGGCCTGGCGCACGTTGGCCGTGGCCGGACGATAGCCCGGCCCCTCCACGGTGCGGATGGTCCGTCCGCCATATGTCCCGGCAATGATGCGCATGCGTCCTTCCGGCTAGAACTCGGAGATGATCTCCACCATCTTGCGGTTCAAGTCCAGGAAACGCTCGCGGATTTCGGTCTGGGCAACCCAGGGCTTGTCCTTGGCCTGCTCCATGCGCTTCTGGAACTCGGCGAAGAGCACCCGGGAATCGGACAGGAGGAAGTCCCAGTCGATGCGCGGCAGGGCCTTGTCCACATCCACCACGGGCACCATGACCTTGCCGGGCTCAAGGGTCAGCTCCTCCAGATAGGAGGGCACATGCACCTCCATGCCCAGCTGGTCCTTGACGAGCATGCTGAGCGTGTTCAGGGCGCGCACTTCGCCGTGGATCAGGATGACCTTGGTGTCCTTGCCGTCAAAGGTCTTGAGCCATTGGAGGATTTCGGTCTGGCCCGCGTGGGCGGAAAATCCGCCGATGGTGAAGATCTTGGCCGCGATGGCGATGTCCTCGCCGAAAATGGTGATGCTCTTGGCCCCGTCGACGATCTTGCGGCCCGGCGTGCCCTCGCCCTGGTAGCCGCAGAAGACGATGCTCGCGCCCTTGCGCCAGAGGTTATGGCGCAGGTGGTGGCGGATGCGCCCGGCATTGGCCATGCCGCTGGCCGAAATGACCACGGCCGAGCCGGCCTCGTTGTTGATGGCGCGGGACTCCTCGGCGGTCTGGCTGAAGCGCAGGTTCTTCAGGGCCAGGGGGTCCTTGCCGGCCTTGAGCAGGGCCTGGGTCGTCTGGTCGAAATAGTCCGGGTGCTTGCGGAAGATCTCCGTGGCCTGGATGGCCAGGGGGCTGTCCAGGTACACGGGCATGTCCGCGGGCAGCTTGCCCTCCTCGCTCAAGAGAAAGAGGGTGTAGAGGATCTGCTGGGTGCGCTCCACGGCAAAGGCCGGGATGATGACCTTCTCACCGTTCTTGTAGCTGTAGGCGATGGCCGCGGCCAGCTCTTCGCGGCTGGTCTCGGCGCTCTTGTGGTTGCGGTCGCCGTAGGTGGACTCGAGAAACACGTAGTCCGCGCTGCCGCCCTTGCTCGGGTCCGGCAGAATGAGCTGGCCTGGCCGGCCCAGGTCGCCGGAGAAGATGAGCTTGGTGGGCTTGCCGTCCTCCATGTATTCGATCTCGATGAAGGCCGAGCCCAGGATGTGCCCGGCGTCGCGGTAGGTGACGCGGATGCCCGGCGCCGGCTCAAAGGGTTTGTTGTACTCGATGGTCTGGATGAGCGGGAAGGTGGCCATGGCGTCGGCGGTGGTATACAGGGGCTGATCGAGCATGGCGCTGCGGCGCTCGGAGGCGGTGTACGGGAACTGGCCCACGCCCTTGACCCGGCGCTCGCCCGAAGTGTAGGGGGGCTGGGCCGTCTTGTTGCCGCGGCGCTGGCCCTTGCGCTGGTGCTGCTCGGCCTCCATCTCCTGGATGTGCGCGCTGTCGAGGAGCAGGATCTGCATGAGGTCGCGGGTGGGCGGGGTGGCGTAGATCCTGCCCTTGAACCCTTCGGACACGACGCGCGGCAAGAGGCCGATATGGTCGATGTGGGCGTGGGTCACCAGGATGAAATCCAGTTCGCTGGGCCGGTAGCCATCCACGTTCAGGTTGCGCTTTTCAATTTCGGCGTTGCCTTGATGCATGCCGCAGTCGACGGAAAAGCGGTGGCCGCCGGTCTCGAGGATGTAGCAGGAACCGGTGACGGCTTGGGCTGCGCCCAGGAAATCGATCTTCATACCTTGCCCTCTACCCATCTGGGGGGTTGACGCTCGGATTTCCGGGACCCAACTGCGGTCCGCTCTTCCGATTGCGCATGATTCCGTGTACACAAGCCACGTCCGGCGCGAATCGCCCGGACTGGCACATGTTTGCCAAAGAAGCCACAGGCCCGCAACCACTAAAAGCGCAACCCCGAGGTGAAAATGCCCAACTCCAAGCAGTACCTGATCGACGATCTCTCCATGCAGGAGTCGTGGCGTCTGTTCAAGATCCTTTCGGAAATCGTGGACGGATTCGAAACCCTGAACGACATCGGCCCAGCCGTCTCCGTGTTCGGCTCAGCCCGGGTCAAGGCCGGTGAGCCCTGGTACGAGAAGACCATGGACCTGACCGCACAGCTCGCCAATGCGGGCTTCACGGTCATCACCGGCGGCGGCCCCGGCCTCATGGAGGCGGGCAACAAGGGCTGCTACGAGGCCGGCGGCCAGTCCGTGGGGCTGCACATCCACCTGCCCCTGGAACAGCGCAACAACCCCTTTCTCAACGTGCGCTGCGACTTCCGCTATTTCTTCGTGCGCAAGCTCATGTTCATCAAGTACGCCATGGCCTACGTTGCCCTGCCCGGAGGCTACGGCACCCTGGACGAGCTTTCCGAGGCCCTTGTGCTCATCCAGACCAAGCGCATCAAGGCCTTTCCCATCGTCCTGCTGGGCAAGGACTTCTGGGGCGGGCTGGTGGACTGGTTCCAGAGCAGGCTGGTGGCCGACGGCTACTGCGGACCAAGGGACATGGACCTGTTCCTGCTCACCGACTCAAACGAGGAGGCCGTGGAGCACATCCGCCGCCATGTGGTCATCTAGGGCCGGCTCTTGACGGGCGAATCCTCCCGGCATAGGCGGGCCTACCTCTGCGGCTTGGGCGCGGTGCTCATCTGGAGCACCGTGGCTACGGCCTTCAAGATCGCCCTGCGCCACCTGGACTACCTCCAGCTCCTGCTAGTGGCCGACCTGGTCTCGGTCTGCACCCTGGCCCTAATCCTGGCCATCCAGGGCCGGCTGCGCCTGCTGCGCAGCCTGAGCCGGCGCGAGTTGCTGCACTGCGGCCTGCTGGGCGCCCTCAACCCCTTCCTGTACTACCTCGTCCTGTTCAAGGCCTATTCGCTGCTGCCCGCCCAGGTGGCTCAGCCCCTGAACTACACCTGGGCCATCACCCTTTCGCTCCTGTCCGTGCCGCTCCTGGGCCAGCGGCTTGCAAGGCGCGACCTCCTGGCCATCTGCGTGGGCTATGCCGGCGTTGTGGTGCTCTCCACCCAGGGCAACCTGACAAGCCTGGATTTCGGCAGCCCGCTCGGCGTGGGCCTGGCCCTGGGCAGCACCCTCATCTGGGCCCTGTACTGGATCGGCAGCGCCAAAAGCGCCACTGACCCGGTGCTGGCGCTTCTACTCAACTTTGCCTGCGCCTTGCCAATGGTGCTGGCGGCCACGCTCCTGTTCAGCGCAATGCCGCCCCCAGTCTGGGAAGGGCTTCTGGCCGCTGCCTATGTGGGTGTGTTTGAGATGGGGGTGAGCTTCGTTCTCTGGCTGTACGCCATGCGCCAGACGCGCAACGTGGCGCGCATGGGCAACCTGATCTTCCTCTCGCCCTTCCTGTCACTGCTGCTCATCCATGCCGTGCTGGGCGAAAGCATCCAGGCAGCGACCTTTGCCGGCCTGGCCCTCATCCTGTGCGGGAACCTGCTCCAGAAGCGCGGCGCCTAGAAACGCTTCCTGCTGTCCACAAATAGGCCCAGCACCTTGAGATGGGCCTTTTCCTCCTCAGCCAGCAGGATGAGCGTGCGACGCATGTCCGCATCCTCTTCGGCCTTGGCCCTGCGCATGTACAGGTCCAGGGCCTGGGCCTCCACGGCCATGGACAGCTCCAGCGCCTCGCCCACGTCGGCTGGGTCGTGCAAAAGCCCAAGATAATCGCCGGAGCCGATGCCGCCCTCCAGAACCCCGGGCGCCCTTGAGGCCCGCGCGCGCTCCTCAAAGGCGCTCACATCGGCGCCGCCAGTGCGTTTCCAGATTTCGGACAGGGTGCGCCGGTGGCGCTCCTCAAATCCGGCCAGACGCCGGAACAGGGCCGCGGCCGCAACGTCCGCCGCCGTGTTCGCCAGGGCGGCATAGTATTCCTCCAGCGCCAGCTCCATGCCCCAGGCCAGCTCCAGGGCCTCCTGCGGGGTCTTGGCGGCCAGCAGCGGTCCAAGGCCCAGGTCCAGCGGCCCGGCCGCCTGCGACCCGTTCCAGGCGCCCATGCCGCCGTCCAGGCTCATGACCTGGTCAAAACCCAGTCCGGCCAGTAGATTCGCCCCTGCAAGGCTGCGCTTTCCGGAGCGGCAATAGACGAGCACGGGCAGCTCCGGATCGAGCTCGCCGACGCGCTCCGCCAGTTCGGGCAGGGGGATGAGCGTGGCGCCGGGGATATGGCTCTCGGCGTATTCAAAGTCCTGGCGCACATCAAGCAGGGTGCGCGAGACAAGCCGGGAGGAATCGATGAAGGCGCGGGCCTCGGACACGGGGATTTGGCGTACTCTGTTCATGGGCAGGTCTCCATATTGATCCTGTACCCATATGCCCGCCTGAGGGCAAGGGCGCAAGGCGCAAAGCCGCAGCCTGAAAAGAAGCGCAGGCCTAGGAGCCCCCATTGCGGCACGCCCCGGGTCCGCAACGAAGAATACTCATGCAAAGGTTTAATAAAACCAGTAAACCATTGCGCAGCAGCAGGTTTCAAGCCTTTGGCAAAACAAAAGCGCCCCGCATGCCTACAGGAGCCCCTGGTCCCAATTGAACACGCTGGTGCGCGGGTTGCTGTCCATAAGGAACTTCGGCCACATCTCGCGCAGGGTGGCGAAGAGCGCGAACCCGGCCTGCTCCAGCTCGCGCCGGTGGCCGGAAAGGTCCAGCTCCCAGCCGGGGAAGATCCAGTGGTTGGCCCCGTGCTTGCGCACCCAGGCCACCTCGCCGCGGGGGCTCAGGATGGGCTCCTCCAGGTGCACCTCCTCGGCCAGGATGCGCGTGAGTCCCAGCGGCCAGAGCCCGCCCAGGACGATGCCCAAGGGGATGGGGCTGGTGCGCGGCAGAGACAGCAGCTCCTCGCCGGAGAGCTCCGGGCTCACAAAGGCGGCCTGCATGCCCAGGCCGGCGAACTGCGCAGCGGTTTCGGCGCTGGCCAGATTGCAGAAGGGCCCGCCCACCAGGCGCAGCCCCTCGCGGGTCTCGAACAGTCCGGCCTGCCAGGGCGCATTCAGCACGAAGGTCCTGGCCCCGCGTTCCCGGGCCTCGGCCAAGAGCCGCTGGTAGCGCTCCTCCTCGCCGGGCCAGATGACCGGAGGCAGCCACCACCAGATCCGGGCAGTCACCGGCCTGGGCACATCGAGCAGGGCCGCGCGCTCCAGCCACACGCCGAGATCCCCGCCCCGGCCCTTGCCCGCGCCCCGGGGCAGCGAGCGGTACACAGCCAGGTCAACGCGCGGCGGCCGGTCCACGGGCGTGAACCTCCGGGGCCTGAAGGAAGCGGCCTCCTTCTCCAGGGGCTCGGCGCGCGCGGCCAGCTCCTTTTCCAAACCGGCCAGGATGCGCATGAGCTCCGGCTCCCGCCGGTCGATGAGGAACACCGGGGCCTTGGGCGGGGGGAAATGCCCGCCCTGGGGCCGAATGAGGTCCAGGCGGCCGCCCTTGGGCACGCTGCGCCGCAGGGGGATGGTCTGGTGCCAGGCGTCGTCCTCGCAGCCCAGGCGGATGAGGTCGCCGGAGAGCAGGGCCATGCGCGTCTGCACATAGGCCTTGCCGCCCGGCTCCTTTTTCACCATGCCGGCCAGCAGTCCCGAGGCCGTCTCCTGGCTGGGACGCACAGGCGGGAAGGGGCGCTGCGGCAGAAACACACCGTGGGTGCCCGGCCTGCCCAGGGCCTGCTCGATGAGCGAATAGGCCGACTTGCGCGCCACTGGATCGCTGGGGTTGTCCCTGAGCATGCGGTAGGCCGTGACCACATAGTAGACGTAATGCGGCCCCTTCTTGCGGCCCTCGATCTTCCAGGAAACCACCTGCGGCACGGAGAGCAGCGGCTTGGTGACCACGTCCAGGGACAGGTCCTGGCAGGAGAACAGGCGTTCGGGCTTGCTTTTGGGGCCGCCTTGCCTGTACAAGCGGCGGCAGGGCTGAACGCACCGGCCGCGCAGGCCGCTCTTGCCGCCGAAGAAGCTGCTCCACCAGCAGCGGCCGGACACGCAGTGGCACAGCGCCCCGTGAACGAAGAGCTCCAGCCCCAGGCCCTCGGGGCAGGCCTCGGCCATGAGCTTGACCTCATCCAGGTCCAGCTCGCGCGGGAGCACCACGCGGCTGGCGCCGAGTGCCTGCGCCACGCGCAAGGCCGCCGGATGCGTGGCGTTGGCCAGGGTGGAGACGTGGATCTCCCCTGTGAACCCGGCCTGGCGGGCCAGGGAGATGAGCCCGAGGTCCTGCACTATGAGCGCATCGGGCCGGACCATCTGCGCCAGGCGCTCAATGAGACCGCCGGCGGCCCGGGCGTCGTCCGGCTTGAGCAGCACGTTCATGGCCACGTAGACGCGCACCCCGCGCTCATGGGCGAATCCCACCAGGGTCGCCAGTTCGCCAAGGCCGAAGTTTTTCGCCTGCATGCGCGCCGAAAAATGCTTGAGGCCCAGGTACACGGCATCCGCGCCAGCGGCCACGGCGGCCAGAAAGCTCGCGCGGTCGCCCGCAGGAGCCATGATTTCAGGTCGAAAGATCTCTGTGCTGTTCAAGAAGCCCTCGAAAGGTGAAGAGGAGCCCCGCACATTCCAGCGGGACAAAGGAAGCGAGATGGTGGAGAGAAATTGCCGTGAAGTCAAGATCAGGGAGATCCGCTTCCTGGGCACCTGGGACGAGCCCAGCGACTTTATGGAGCTGGTTCTGGAGAACCCCGGCTGGGAGAGCTACCGGCCCGGCCAGTTCGCCATGCTGCGGGCCAAGCTCTGGGGCCTGGAGCTGCCCTGGGGACGCCCCTTCTCCATTTCACGGGTGGACGCCGAGAGCGTGACCTTCTTCATCCAGGTGGTGGGCCGCGGCACCAGCCGTCTGGCCCAGCTGCGGGCCAATGACGAGGTGGTGGTCTGGGGGCCCCTGGGCAACGGCTTCAGCGTGCTGCCGGAAACCCCCACCCTGCTTTTGGCCGGGGGCATGGGCCTGGCGCCCTTCCGGGGCTACATCGAAAGACATCCCACGCCGAAGTATTTGCGCCTGCTCTTCGCCCACCGCCCTGCACTGGATTTCTATCCCTACAGCGACATGGGCCAGAAGGTCCGCGCCGAAGCCATCCAGGAGCGCTCAACGGACGACCTTCCCGACATCATCAGGCGCATCGAGACTGTCATGGACGAATGCGCCGGCGGTTTGGCCCTCGCCTGCGGCCCCACCCCCTTCCTGCGCACCGTGCAGGCCCACGCGCTCAAGAAGGGCATCCGCGCCGAGATCTCGCTTGAGAAGACCATGGCCTGCGGAATCGGCGCCTGCCTGGGCTGCGTGTGCAAGAACGGCCAGGACAGGCATGTGCAGGTCTGCGCGCACGGACCGGTGTTTCCCGTCGCGGACATACGGATATAGGAGGCCAAGGCATGGACCTGCGTGTGGAATTCGCCGGACTGGTGCTGAAAAACCCCATCATCACTGCCTCCGGAACCTTCGGCTTCGGACTGGAGTTCTCCTCCTTCGGCGATCTGAAGCGCCTGGGCGGCATCGTGGTCAAGGGGCTGTCGCTCAAGCCGCGCGAGGGCAACCCCATGCCCCGCGTTTCCGAAACGCCCTGCGGCATGCTCAACGCCATCGGCATCCAGAACCCGGGCGTGGAGGTGTTTCTGCGCGACAAGCTGCCGCTGCTGCCCTGGCGCGAGACCGCCATCATCGCCAACATGTACGCCAGCTCCGTGCCGGAGTTCGGCGAACTGGCCGACGTGCTGGCCGGCGAGGAGGGACTGGCCGCGCTGGAGGTCAACGTCTCCTGCCCCAACGTCAGTCATGGCGGCGCGGCCTTTGGCCAGGATCCGGCGCAGATCCGCAAGGTCACCGAGGAGGTGAAGAAGCGGGCCAAGGGCAAGCCGGTCATCGTCAAGCTTTCGCCCAACGTCACGGACATCGCCACCTGCGCCCTGGCGGCCCAGGAGGGCGGCGCGGACGCCGTGTCGCTCATCAACACCCTGCTGGGCATGGCGGTGGACATCCGCACGCGCATGCCCTGCCTGGCCAATGTGGTGGGCGGCCTGTCCGGCCCGGCCATCAAGCCCGTGGCCCTGCGCTGCGTGCACCAGGTCTGTCGCAAGGTGAGCATTCCGGTCATCGGCGTCGGCGGCATCGTGAGCGCCGAGGACGCCCTGGAGTTCATCCTGCTGGGCGCGCAGGCGGTGCAGGTGGGCACGGCCAATTTCCTCAGGCCCGACCAATCCTTCCGCATCATCGACGACCTGCCGAGGGCCATGCTCAAGGCGCGCAGCAGCAGCCTGGACGAACTGCGCGGAGGCATCAAGCTTCCCTGAAGTCCATGGGCATATTTCGCTTGCCAGGCCAGAGGTTTCGTATTAATCGTTTCGTCCTCGCGGAGAGGTGTCCGAGACCGGCCTAAGGAGCACGCCTGGAAAGTGTGTGTACCCGAAAGGGTACCGGAGGTTCAAATCCTCTCCTCTCCGCCATTTTTTTCATGATGACCCGGGGAAGCCGGACGGCGGGTTCGCCGTGAACCCCGTCAGGCCCGAAAGGGAGCAGCGGTAGCGGTCCGAGCCCGGGTGTCCGGTTTCCCTGAAAGAAGGGCGCAGCAATGCGCCCTTTTTTGTTGTCCGCAGCCCAAAGAAGGCTGGAATGATTGGAATCGGCATTTACTTTCTTCCGGCTTGCAGGTAGCGTTTAAAACGCTTCAGCGCCTGCGTCTCAAACCAGGACCGGACGCAGGCTTTATTCCACCACCACGAGGTATGTGCATGACCACCGACCGAGCCAAAGCCCGTTTCTCCATCTGCGTGTTGACGCTGCTCTGCCTGCTCTGCCTGCCCGGCGCCGCCCTGTCAGGCGGCTTCGCCTTGTACGAGTACGGGGCGCGCGCCAATGCCATGGGCGGGGCCACCATCGCTTTGGCCGACGACGCCTCAGCCGTGGCCTACAACCCGGCCGGCATCACCCAACTGCCCGGCACCCGCATCATGCTCGGCGCCACGGCCATCGCCCCCACTGCTGACGTGCGGGCCGCTGGCGACTCCAAGACGACGACCCAGACCAACATCTACACGCCGCCCCATGTTTTCCTGGTGCACCAGGCCGGGGAGCGCGCCTGGCTCGGCGTAGGCATCTACACGCGTTTTGGCGTGGGCACCCAGTACGGATATCAATGGGCGGGAAGGTCAAAGGTCTACCGCGCGGAGCTGACGACCTACTCGCTGGCCCCAAACCTCGCCTTGAAGCTGACGGACTCCCTCTCTTTCGCCTTTGGCCCTGAGCTCATGTACAGCGCCGGCGACCTTCGCAGCCGTCCCACCAACACAACCGACTCGATGATCAACGTCAACGGCTTCGGCATTGGCGGGCAGCTTGCCCTGCACTACGTCTACAATGACCAGTGGAGCGCGGGACTGACGTACCACACGTCCCAAAAGCACGTAGACAACGGCAATGTGCGCTACAACTCGGAAACCGCGAACTTCCAGAATGGCGACATCTCCTTGAGCCTGACTCTGCCGGCCTCCTATGCCCTCGGCATTGCCTTCAAGCCGGACAACAAGTGGAAGCTTGAGGCCGACGCCATCTTCACCCAGTGGCAGGACTACGAGAAAATGGTCTACAGCTATGAGAAGAAGCCCTTGACCCCTGCGGTCTCCGGCGACATCGTCAAGCATAAGGACTGGCGCAACGTGTGGCGCTTCCAGCTGGGCGGAGAATACATGGCCACGGACTGGCTGGCCCTGCGCGCCGGCTTTGTCTGGGATCAGGATCCCGTGCGCAAAGGTTACGAGGACTACATGCTGCCCTCCAGCGACCGGAAGATTTACAGCACCGGCTTCGGCATCATCAATGGCCCCTTAACCTATGATGTCTCGATCATGTACCTGCAAAACAACCATCGCAGCATCGACAAGAATACCGAAAACATGGGCGCCTCTGAGTTTTCCAAAAGCCGCGCCTATATGGCCGGATTTTCTGTGGGCTACATGTTCTAGACCCAGCCCCACTCGGAAGCGCAAAGGCCCGGAGCTGACTCCGGGCCTTTTTTTGTGCAGCCATCGGACATTTGAGGTCCGTGGCGCAGCCAGATGTCCTAGCCAGAGAATGAGGCTTTTCCACAGAATTCAAGCCCCACTGGCAGGAGCAATGCCCTGGACAAAAAGTCCGGGGTGCTGCTATGTAACCAATGATGGTATTAAACAACCTCTAACGAAGGGGGGAAACCATGGAAATGAATGTTGGTGGACTGGATAAGTGGCTCAGGATCATTGCTGGAATCGTCCTGCTCGCTTTTGTGTTCATCCTGAAAGATAATGACTCGTTGTGGCTCTGGGGACTCATCGGCATCGTCCCGCTGGCCACAGGACTGATGGGCAGATGTCCGCTGTATACATTCATTGGCGTGAATACCTGCAAGAAGAGCTGACCTGCCACCATTATCGCCTGAATGCATCAGGGCAGGCGGTTCACAGCCGACACGCACGCGAGGTCACTGGAATGCCTTGGCCTGCCGATTGAGCCAGGACCTGAACTTCCGGTACCTGAGCATGGCTTTCCAGGCCGATGAGACAAGCGCAGTACGCAGGTCATTGGCCCTGATGTCCACTTCGTGCCGCTTTCTGAGCACTGGGCCCAGGGACCGGACATAGTTCGATGCGGCCCGCAATTGCCCCAGGGACAGGTCCGCAGCACCAGAATCCTGCAAAGAACGCCATTCCTCGAGGACTTCGGCGTACACGTCCAGCCAACGGGAAACGGCCGCGGACATGTCGGCTTCGCCACGCACCCATTCGCTGACCTTGCGCGCGTCGTCAGCATTGTAGCGTTGCAACTCGCGCAGCACCGCCTCCTCCGTCAGCGGTCCGGCCTGCATGGTCCGTACGCCAAAGTTCAAGCAGCGCATCCGGACCATGTTGTCCGTGGTCACCAGCCCGCCCAGGCCGGCGAAGTCGGCCACCACAAGCGAACACCCAGAGGCCATGGCCTCAAGGCCGCACCTGGCCTTGGCAAAGACCACGTCATAGGCGCCGAGGATGGCCTCTGGCTTGGAGGCACCATTGCCCGAGGCAGCGCCGACAAGGTCAACGCGTTCGATGCCCGCCCGCGCGCAGGCCGCGCGGATTGCCTCAACCCTGAGGCCATCTCCCGCATAATTGCTGAATATAAGCGCTGACTTGGGGTTCTGCGGCAGGGGGCCGCGCAAAGGGAAACGCTCTAGGTCCACAAAATTGCTGAGCACCAGAGTCTTCTCTTCCGCAATGGCTGCCGTGGTCAGCAGGCGCTCCAGGCACAGTTCATCCACTGCGACATAGCGCAGGATGGACGGGAATACCGGCGGCAGTTCCTCCCAGGGGGCCCAGCCGTGACAGGTGAACAACGCTGGGGTGCCTGGAAAATGCAGCACTGCCGTCATGGTCTCCAGGTGGTGCTGACCGTGAATGATGTCTGGAGTGAAGCTCAGTTGTGCGAGATCGTCGATGACCGGAATGGTGGCCTGGCGCAACTCCTCGGCCACTTCGCCCAGCACCTGGCTGTAGGCAACGGGGCTGTGGCCCCGTCGCATCAGGGCGATGGCCAAGTCGCGGACATAGAGTTCAGAGCCCGCCCTGCCTGCCAGAGTGTTGTTGGTGATCAATATTCTCAAGTCCGGCCTCAGGCTTCCTGGGCACAGGGCTGCAGGCCCAGAGCCTGGCGAACATCGCACGGAGTGGCCAGGTCCCGGCCAAGCATCCCGGCCAGGTCGCGCACGCGGCGCACCATGTCCTCATTGCTGGCTGGCTGCCGCCGCCCCCTGTCGATCCACAGGGTGTCCTCCAGGCCCACACGCACGCCATTGCCGTACAGGATCCCCATGACGTTCATGGGCAGCTGGGCAGCGCCGATCCCACCACCGGCCCAATACGAGTCAGGAGGCAGTTCGCTCATCAGAAGCCCCAGCTGCGCTGGTCGGGCCTGGGCCGTGGCCACGTTCCCGAGAATGAAGTTGAAATAGAACGGCGGGTTGATGAACCCGCGCGCGGCCAGAAACTTGGCATAATTGAGCATCCCGGAATCAAAAACCGCCAGTTCAGGCTTTACGCCGACCTCCGCCATGCGCGCGGCAAGGCGCTGGATCATCTCCGGGCTGTTCATGCTGGCAGACTGGCTGAAGTTCATGGAGGCCAGGCTCAGGCTGGCCATGTCCGGCTTCAGGTCACCCGTCAGGTCGAGGACCTGGGAGCGCTCGGCAAAATCGGTAAAATTCCTGCCGCTCAACGAGACGCAAATGATGACCTTGGGGCAAGTCGAGCGGATGGGTTCGATGAGCCGGGCATAGGCCTCTTTCTTGTAGGTCGGCTGGCCGGACTCGTCTCGGGCGTGCAGATGCAGGATGCTGACGCCCAGGGCTGCGCATCGCCGGGCATCTTCCACAATCTCCGGGATGGAGACAGGGGCGTGCGGATTCAAGGCCTTGCTCGCCATCATGCCTGTGGGGGCGAGGTTAATGATCAGCTTGTCCATGAAAAACCTTACGGTTGCAGTCCAGCGGAGGCGCCTGCGATGACTCTGGCCGGGTTGCCTACCGCAGTTTTGCCGGGAGGCACGTCCCGCGTCACCACGCTGCCTGCCCCCACCACGGCTTTCTCACCAATGGTGACCCCAGGAAGGATCACGCTGCCGCCGCCCACCTTTGCCCCCCTGCAAATGCGCGGATAGGCCATCGCCTCACCGGTGAGCTTGTCATTCAGGGTCATCACACCTGGGCCGATGAAGACGTCGCTTTCGACGACCACGCCGCGGGTGATATGGCAGGCAGTCTGGACGGCCACCCGGTCGCCTATACTGCAGTCGCAGATATTGCAATGGGAACCGATGGTGCTGTTGGCGCCGATGACGGCTCCGTGATGGATCAAGGTCATGGAGCCCACGCGGGTGCCTGGGCCGATGAGGACATTCTCCTGCACCTCGGTGAGCGCTGGATTATGAAAGTGCACCTCGGGAAAGCGTTCTTCAAGTGGATGCATAAACTGTAGCGCCGCTTTGTTCGGGTTATGACTCAGATCACAAGGGCAAGCATATCTCGGATTTCCATGCTGGAAGTCTACCCCCAGGCTGCGCGCCGCGTCAACGCGAAGTTTCCTGGCGGCCAACGCAAAAAGGCCCCGTCTTTCGGCGGGGCCTTTTGAAAAAAAGTCCTGGCAGCGACCTACT
>JAHJLB010000013.1 GCA_018822105.1 Pseudomonadota bacterium | reverse complement strand
CCGGGCGGCCGCCGGAGGGCTGGCCGGGCCAGGGCACATACTCGCCCGCGCCGCAGCCCAGAAGGCCGGACAAAAGCACGGCGGCCAGGGCACCTGCCAGGGCCCGGGCCAGGCGCCCACAGACTGCGCCGCCGGCGCCGCCCCCTGCCCCGCCTAGGCGCACCGGTCTACCCGCACTGGTCGATGGAGGAGTCGCAGAACTTGCCCACCCCGTACTCCCTGCGGCGCAGGAACTTCTCCGGGCTGGGGCCGATGATCTGCAGCTCGGGCTGGCGCTTCTGCACGGAAAGGGCGATGTTCATCTCCTTGGTGCAGCCCGTGGAGTAGGTGGAGTCCTTTCCGGCCCAGATGGGCGGCACCTTGCGGCCCATGAGCTCGAAGCTCTTCTCGATGTCCACGTCGGTCTGGAAGCGCCAGACGTTCAGGAAGCCGCTGCGCTGCACGCGCTCCCACATGAACATCAGGTCGTCGGCGTCCATGCCCTCCTCGAAGTGTTCGCCGGGATTGATGATGAAGGTGCCCTCCAGGCGCGAGCGCAGGTGCGCCACAAAGGTGTTCAGCACCTCAATGGCCACCTTCACCTGGCCGGGGATGCTGCCCACGATGGCGCTGTAGAAGACCACGGTCTTGCCCGCCGCGCGCGCCCTGCGCATCTGCGAGATGATGCCGTCGGCCTTTGCCAGGATGGCCTCCTCGCTGAACTTGTGCACCTTTGCCGGCTTGGGCTTAAAGTACATGCGGAACTTGCCCCGCTCGTCGCTGAAGAAGACCAGCACGTCGCGGGTGAACTCGTGGCTGGTGCTGATGAAGCGGCGGTAATAGGCCTCGCCCTTGGCCAGCACCAGATCGGACTCCTTCCAGGCCCGGGCGAAGGTGACGGAGGTGCGGTAGGGGTTGAAGCGCTCCCGGGTGCCGTCGGAGATGACCACCAGCTGGTGCTCGCGGGTGGCCTGCAGCAGCTCGTTCTTGGTGGCGCGGTCGTTCTGGATGAAATAGGCGTCCTTGAACTCGGCCGCCAGGATGGGGTCGCTCTCTAGGTCCCACACCGTGGGGCTGTCGAAGTAGAAACCGTCCTTCAGGGCCAGGACCACGCGGTGGCCCTGGCGCAGCAGGGAGCGCACCACCTTGAGGTCCAGGATGATGCCGCCGCTGGCCCTGGGCAGATAGAGGATGCGCAGGGGGCCGCGGACAGGGTCAAAGACCTCGCGCAGGGGCGAGAAGTCCACGGGCTCCAGCACCTTGCGCAGCTCCTCGCCGTCGAGGGCGGCCTTGCCGGCGTCCTCGGTCCAGAAGGGCTTGTAGGTGGAGAAGAACAGCAGCCGCTCCATCTCCAGCAGGTCCAGCTCGAAGCGCAGCTGGGTGATGCTTGAGCACTGGAGCCGGTCCTCGGGGCAGACATTGACCAACTGGTTGTAGGAGGCGCTCTCCACAAAATTGCGCGCCCGGCGGTTCATCTGGCGCTTGAGCGCCCGGAAGGGGTCGTCCAGCCCGCTCTGGGTCAGAAAGATGGTCAGCATGCGCTTGAGCAGGCGCGAGGGGATGAGGATGGGCGCGTTCAGCGTCATGCGGAACTTGTGGCGGCACAGGTGCAGGATGCGCCTGCGCAGCGGCACCTCGCGCACGGATTCGTGCACCAGGCGCACCAAAAGCCGCCACTGCTGGCCGTATTCCGCCCTCAGGTCCTTGCCCAGCTTGGCCTTGAGCAGGAAATGCAGCATCCAGTCGCCACAGGGGGCGTAGAAGCTGTCCTCGTCCAGGGAGAGCATGAAGCGTATCTGTTCCGGCGAGGCGTTCTTGGCCGGGTCGATGGAATGCTCCAGGTTGTTCTCGGTCATGAAGTGCAAAAGCAAGGCGTCCAGCACAGGATCCTTGCCGTACTTGAGTTCGCTGGCGCTTTCAAAGGTAAAGTTCAGTGGCAAGGGTCACCTCTCGGTAAAAAATCCTTTGCTCGCCAGTCTGGCGAAATAGGACGTGCCGTCGGTCTCGGCCAATATCAGGTCGTTGACCGCGCGGCGAACGCGCAGCACATCGCCCGGCTCCAGGGCAAAGGAGCGCTGTCCGTCCACGGAGAGGCGCACCTCGCCGGCCTGCTCCTCCACCACCACGCTGAACTCACCTGTGGCCGGCAGGACGACTGGCCTGAAATTGTTCAAGAAGGGGCACACCGGGGTCAGGCAGACGGCCTCCATCTCCGGATGCACCAATGGACCGCCGGCGGAAAAGCCGTAGGCCGTGGAGCCCGTGGGCGTGGAGACGATGAGCCCGTCGGAGCGCATGGCCCCCACCCGCTCGCCGTCGCGCAGGACCAGCAGGCGGATGAGCCGGGCCAGCTCACCCCGGCTGACCACCAGGTCGTTGACGGCATGGCCGGAGCACACGGCCTGCCCCTTGCGCTCCACCTCATAGGAGAGGCAGATGCGCCGCGACAGGGAATAGGTTCCGGCCAGAAGCGCCTCGAGGCGCCGCGGCCAGTCCCCGGCGGGCTCGGCCAGAAAGCCCACCCGGCCCAGGTTCAGGCCAAGCAGGGTTAGGCCCTGGCCAAGGCTCGCCCGGGCCACGCCGATGAATGTTCCGTCGCCGCCGAGCACCAGCCCCGCGTCCCAGCCGCCCTGCGGAAGCATGCACGCCGGGGGGGCCTGGTCCGAGCGGTGCTCGCGCAGGGTGGCCGTGGCCCCCCGGGCCTCAAGCCAGCCGGCGATCTCCCGGCCCAGGGTCTGGGCCGCAACATCATTGGTGCGCGTGGTCACCAGATACGCTCGCAGTTGCCTGTTCATGGGCCGACCCTAGTCAAATCCTCAAAAACATTCAACACGTCCGCGGGAATGCCCGCAGGCAGGAAAATGTACTTTTTTTCATTTTACCCCTAAAGTTATTTCCGGTTCTTGACGATAAGGGTATCAAGCTAGGAGTATATGAGATGGTTGTTCACCCGGTGAATGTTCGCCTGATGCTGCGCACTTACGGCAAGCAGCTCACAAGCGCAAAGCGGCTGGCCCGCTTCAAGAGGGCGCTTGCGGTCTCCGGCGCGCAGGACACGGTGAGCATCTCGCGGGAGGCCAAGCGCCGCGAGCTGGTGGAGCGCATCAGCCAGGAGGTCATCGAAAACCTTCTGGTCAACGGGGAGGAAAACCCCGTGGTCACCGGAGTGCTGGAGGACTTGGAACAGGATTTGGGAGAACGGGTGCTTTTCGACTACCCCCTGGACGGCGGAGAGGTGCAGATACTGCGCCAGACCGAGGAAGGCTCAAGGGAGGTCGGCCCGGAGGACAAGATGCGCATCCTGCGCAGGCTCTGGGAAATAACCCTGGACAGGGTTGACGGCACCATGCTTTGATACCCTCAACACGAGGGGGAGGCGTCATGGAGATCAAGAAGGCATATGGAGGGCTGGACCCCTACGCAGCGCAACGGTTGCAGGAAAACCAGCGCGCCCAGCAGGACCAGGCCGTGGCCAGACAGACCGACCCTGTCAGCCAGCAGCAGACCGGCGACAAGGTGGCCCTGTCCCCCGAGGCGCGGCTGCTCGGCACGGCCCTGAGCGCGGCCAACAGCGCCCCCAACGAGCGCAGCGAAAAGGTCCGCGCCCTCAAGGAGCAGGTGCAGAACGGCACCTACAAGCCGGACATCAAGAAGGCCGCCGCGAACCTGATCCGCGACGAGCTGAACCTCACCCCCTAGCGTGCCCGCTGCCGGGTCTGCCCGGCGCATGCTGACATGAGAGGCTCCCCGGGCAGAAGGCTGCCAGGGGGACTTTTGTGCTTTTACGGGGGCGGAAGCGGGGCTATTCCGGCGTGGGCTTCTGGGCGCGCTGCGCCTCCACCAGGCGGTAGTGCGTGGGGTGCTTGGCGTCGACCTGCGGGGCCTGCAGGCCCAGGCGGGCCTTGGTGTTCAGGATGATGGGGCCGGAGAGGTTCAGGGTGGTCTCCTCCGGGCGGTCCTTGGGGATGGTCACGGTGACGAGCACCGCCATCTGCCGGATGTTCTCCACACGCAAAAGCTTTTTCTCCGGCTGCTCAAGCTTGACGTTGTAGTCCGGCAGGAAGGGATAGGGGTCGGCCACGAGCAGGCCCAGGCCCGGGTCGGTGACGCACTGCAGGAGCAGGAAGGGCGAGTTCTCACGCACCTGGATGAGGACGAACTCGCGCTTGTCGTCCAGGCCGATGAGCCCGTGCGGGAAATAGAGGATGCTGTCGCGCGCGATTTCCCGCTCGCCCAGCTTCGTCCGGATTACGAGTTTTTTGCTTCTTCCTGCCATAACGACGCCGCCGCGAGCACATCCTGTTGGCTGGCCTCAAGGGCCAGACGGTTCTGCTCTTTTATCTTGAGGTACACTTCTTCCCTGTAAACAGACATGTCCTCAGGCACTTCAAGCCCGAGCTTGATCTGCTTGCCCTGGATGCTCAACACCTTGAGCTTTATGTTTTCGCCCAGATAGAGGCTCTCTCCGGGTCGACGTGTGAGGATGAGCATGGTTCCTCGAATGTCCGCGTGTCGTTTCCAGTGGCCGCGCAACAGGCTGCGGCAATAAGCAAGCTACCCGACGCCTGGGGGAAAGTCCAGCCCGGAACGCGCCTTATATGTACTGCATGAGGTTCATCTGCATGATCATGGACGAGGACTTGAGCACGGCCTGGTAGACCGTCTGCTGCTGCGAGAGCTTGGTCATGAGCTCGCCGATGTCGATGTCCTCCTCGGCGCTGATGCGCTCGTTCTCGTTGAGCTTCAAATTCTCCAGGATGTTCGAGGTGATGTTCAGCCTGTTCTCGCGGCCGCCCACGCTGGCCACGCTGGTCAGCACCTGCTGCTGCGAGGCCTTCAGGCTCTCCAGGCACTGCTGGATGCCGTGCTGGGTATTGGTCTCCAGGAAGGCCACCAGGTTGCCCATGGTCTCAAAGAGATTCTTGGTGATGACCCCGCCGTTGCTGGCGTAGAAATTGGTGGAGGTGGCGTCGAACACGGCCGAGGCGTTGCTGCTGGTCAGGCTCAGGCGCGCGCCGCCATTGCCCGCCACCAGGTCCGGATCCTGGTAGATGCCGCCGAAGATGTCCTTGCCCACGTCGTTGATGCGCACGGTCTCGCTGATGTTCACCTGCAGGGTGATGCCCGCGGTGCGGGGCCGGACCAGGAACTGGGCGCCGGGCTGGAGCAGATTGGAGCCGTTGGACGTCAGGGTGAGCACCCCGCCCCCGGCCACGTTGAGCATGGCGCTGTTGGAGGTTATGTCCGCGGCCACGGTGTTGCCCGTGACCCAGGAGAGGCCGTTGTCCAGGCTGAAGGAATAGTTGATCCCCTGGCCCATGGTCACGGCGCTCGTGTTGTCGATGCGCACCAGGGTGTTGCCGGGGAAGGCCCCGGAGGCCTGGGCCGAGACGAGCTGCGTGCCCGTGCCCATGGCGCTGACCTTGATGGCGTCCGCGTCGTCGCCCTGGTACACGGCGGAAGGCCTGAGCCAGAGCCAGGAGCCGCTGGAGTCCTTGGGGTCGGTCAGGCTGTTGGCCCGGACCTGGGCGTCGTGGTCGAAGGTCACGGAGGCGCCGCTCTGGGGCAGGGCCAGAATGACACGTCCGTTGGCGTCCGTGGACACCGAGCCGTCGGTCAGGAAGGTCCGCCCGCCGTCGATGCTGTAGCGCACGTTGCAGGCGCTCATGTTCACCAGGCTGCCCGGCGCCGCGGCTCCGGCCGCGTCGGTGAACTGCACCAGGGTGGTCTGCTTGGAGAACCCGTCGATCTTGAAGCTGTTGCTTGAGGTCAGCGAGGGATCGTTGGTGGTCATCCAGAGGACCTCGCGGAAGGCGTTCTCGTCGGTCTTGTGCCCGGCGTAGATGCTCTTGTCCTCATAGCGCGAGTTGCCCAGCTCCAGGAGCTGGTTGAAGAGCTGGCGCGCCTCGTAGCTGATCTGCTGGCGGTTGTCGGCCGACATGGTGCCGGTCGAGGCCTGCTGGGCCAGCTCCTTGGCCCGGGTGATGATGGTCGAGACCTGCATCAGCGTGGAGTCCGACTGTCCCAGCCAGCCCTTGGCCGTGTCCAGGTTCGTCTTGTACTGGTCAAAGGCGTGCAGGGTGTCGCGGTGGTCCAGGATGCGCGCCATGGCCGTGGGGTCGTCCGAAGGCTTGTTGACGCGCTTCTGCGTCTGAGCCTGCAGGTTCGACTCCATCAGGTTGCTGAGCGAGGTGTTCATGCCCGTCAGATACTGGGTGTAGAGCATGCTTTGGGAGACGCGGAACATGGTGTGCCTCCTGGCCTAGGGCTTGAGCGAAAGCAGGGTTTGCATCATCTGGTCCGCCGTGGTGATGAGCTTGGCCGCAGCCGTGTAGGCATGCTGGTACTTGATGAGGCTGGCCATCTCCTCGTCCAGGTTCACGCCGGAGATGGACTGCTGGCGGTCGTTCAGGTCGCTCGCCAGGGTCTTCTTGTACTCATAGCTGAACTTCACCTTGGCGGAGTCCGCGCCCACCGTGGCCACCAGGCTGTCGTAGTACTTGACCACGCTCTGGCTCACGGCGCCGCCGCGCACGGTGGAGATGTTCACCTTGTCGCTGCGCAGGTCGGCTATGGCCTTGGCCGTGGTCGGATCGCCCTGGTTGGCCTCGCCCGCGCCGTTGACGTGGCCGGTGCAGAGGTTGGCGTTGTTGGTGGTGATCTTGGTGTTGACCTCGATGTCGCGGCTGTTTGAGCCGGCGAAGAAGGTGTTCACGCCCAGCGCCGCCACCAGGCCGCTGGTGTCCGTGCCAAAGGCGAAGGTATAGCCGCTCTTGGCCGAGACCGACAGCTTGTGGTTCACCACCGAGGCCGTGAGGTACGTGCCGAAGGTGCTGTTGAAGGCGTCGCGCACGTCGTTGATGCTCGCCGTGGCCGGGTTGAAGTTCTGCTGGCCCGCCAGGGAGCTGTTGAAATCCAGGGCCGCGCCGGAGATGAGCAGGCCGGTGCTGGAGTTGTAGACATAGATGTTGGCGCTGCCGGAGGTGAGCTTGCTGCCGAAGATCAGCCCCGAGGAGCCGCTGGCCAGGGCGCGGGTGTCGTCCACCACGGAGTAGGAGCCCTGCACGTCCGTGAGCTTCTCCAGGCCGACGCCCTGGCTGTGGCGGCGGTTGAGCTCCCAGATCAGGGACTGGGCTATGGCGTCCAGGTTCTCGCGGTACTTGCCCACGTAGTCGTCCTTGAAATTGAACAGGCCCGCGAGCTTGCCGCCGGTGAGGCGATTGGGGTCGTCCATGCCGGTCAGGCTGGTGACGGGGCTGATGTTCTCCTTGGTGGAGGTGTTCTGGTTCCAGTACAGGGCCTTCTTGGGCACGATGGTGAAGCGGTCGCCCTTGGTGAAGGCGGTGCTCGGCACCACGGAGTCGTCCGTGCTGGAGCCGAAATAGACCTTGATGTTGCCCACTTCCACCATGTTGCTCTCGGGCCGGGCGTAGAACTGCTTCTCCGTTCCGTCGGCATTCTTGAGCCAGGTGTTGCCGCCGTCCACGGACACGCGGAAGGTCGCCGCCGCGGCGCCGTTGCTGACGGTAAAATTCGTGCCGGCGTTGCTGGTGATCTCCAGGGTGTATTCCAGGTTGTCGTTGCCCTGGAAATACACCTGGCCGTCGAAGGCGGAGCCGGCCATGAGCGAGGTACTGCTCTGGGCGGCATCGTAGCTGAGGTAGAAGCACTGCTCGTTGTCCACCAGGGTCTGCCCGGCCTTGGTGGTGATGGTGATGTTGCCGCTGCCCTTGTCGATGTAGTTGATGTCCAGTTCCGAGGCCAGGTCGCGCACGAGCATGGCCCGCTTGTCGTAAAGCTGGTTGGCGTTGTTCGAACCGGGCACGTCGTGGATCTTGATCTGGGTGTTCAGGTCGGCGATCTGCTTGAGCAGGTCGTTGACCACGGCCACTTCCTGGATCACGGCCGTGTCGGCCTTCTGCTGCATGAGCACGAGGTCCGTGTCGGCCTGGTGCAGGGTGGAGACCAGGGTCTGCGCGCCCTCGATGACCTGGCTGCGGCTGCCGGCGTCCTCGGGGCGCTGGGTCAGGTTCTCCCACCTGTCGAAAAATGCGGAGAGGCCCGAGCTCAGGCCAAAGCCCTGGGACTCGTTGAACAGGCTCTCCGCGCCCTGGAGCTGGGTGTAGAGCGCGTCCCAGCGGTCGCGCAGGCTGGCCTGGTCGTAGTACTGGGTTTCCACGAACTGGTCGAAATGGCGCTGGATCTCGCCCGCCCAGACGCCCGTGCCCACCTGGCCGGGCTGATAGTCGATGTTGAAGGCCTCGTCGAAGCGGACGGTGCGCCGGCTGTAGCCTTCGGTGCCGACGTTGGCGATGTTTTCGCCCGTCACCGAGATGGCGGCCTGGGCGGCGAAGAGCCCGCTGCGGCCGATGTCCAGGATGGAGTTGGGACCGAACATTTAGAGCCTCCCGCTGAAGAAGCTGGCCTGGCCCTGGGGCGGCTTGGTGAAGCGGCCGCGCTTGCCGTACACATCGCTCCGGTTCGGCTGTATGGACTTGTGCAGATGGGTCAGAAGCTGCATGCTCTGGTCAAAGAGGCCCAGGACCAGCTGGCGGTTCTTGTCGGCCTGCATGGCGCAGACCTGCTCGCCCCGGTCCAGGTCGGCCAGATCGGCGTTGATCCTGGCGGCGGTCTCGGCCGGAACCAGGGCCAGCACGTCGCGCAGGCGCTCCAGGCCGGGGTACCCGGCGCTGATGAAGCGGCGCAGTTGCAGGCGCTCGGCCACGAGCTGGCGCATGAGATCCTGCACGGAGAGCTCGAGGCTGCTCACTTCCTGGGGCTGCCGGGCCATGAGGGCGGCAAATTCTTCTTCCTGCAGGGAGGACAGAAGTTCCAGCGCGCGCACTTGACGGGACAAATTTGCCTGAATGAGTTGCAACATGCCGGGGACCTCCCTCTACGATAAAATAGAACTATTTCAGTCAGCTTCTTCGCTTGTCCGCCGCGCAGGCGGCACGGGCCAAAGGCCTGCTACCCGATGACTGCAAGTCTGCGTCCAATGCCCGCGCCAGCGTTTGCAGCGGCCTGGGACCGACGGTCGTAGGCCTCCTCGATGCGCCGCGCCAGGGACTCCACATCGGCCATGACATCGCCCGGCACCGAGGCCGGACGCTCCGGAGCCTGCGCGTGGGGGGGCTGCGCGGGCAGGACCAGGGCCTTGAGCTGGCGGGTCCGGCCCGTCTTGGCGGGCTCGCCGGCGGGCGCCTGGGCCTCGGCCTGGGGACCCGGCTGCACGGCCGAGGCGCCGTCGGCCGCGACGGCCTTGGCGCTGGTCTTCAGCCGGTTCTTGAGCTGGCCGTAGAGCATGTCGCCCAGGCCGATGCCGCCGTCGCGGGACAGCTTCTCGGCGAAGTCGCGATCGAACATGGAGCGGTACATGTCCTCCTGGGGCGAGCTCAGGAACCCGCCCTTGGGCACGGTGGCGCGCATCTGCTCCCAGAGCTTGCTGATGAACACGGCCTCGAAGTTGGTGCAGGCCTCGCGCAGCTTCTTCTCCTTGGTGGGGCCCGGCGTCAGGTCGCCGCGCAGGCGGTCCACCTGGGTCTTGAGCTGCACCAGCTCGCTGTCCTGGGCCTTCTTGCTGGCCAGCGCGGCGTCCATGGTGAAATCGGCCATGTTAGAGGACCTCCAGGTCGGCGTGCAGGGAGCCAGCGGACTTCAAGGTGCGCAGGATGGAGATGAGGTCGCGCGGGGTCGCGCCCACGGAATTCAGCCCGTCCACCAGCTCCTGCAGGGTGGCGCCCTCCATGAGCAGCAGGCGGTTGTTCTGCTCCTTGACCTTCACGTCGCTTTGCGGGGTCACCTGGGTCGTTCCGCCGGAGAAAGCCCCGGGCTGGCTGACATTGGGCGTCTCGGCCACCACGATCTGCAGGTTGCCGTGGGCCACGGCGACCTTGGTCAGGCGCACGCTGCCGCCCAGCACCACGGTGCCGGTCTTCTCATCGACGACCACGCGGGCGCGGGAGTCGGGCGAGATGTCCAGATTCTCCAGGGAGGCCATGAGCGGCACGAGATTGCCCTGGAACTTTGGCGGGATGGCCAGCTGGATGGTGGCCCCGTCCAGGGCCTTGGCCATGTTGCCGCCCACTGCCCCGTTGATGCGGTTGACCACCTGCATGGTGGTGCCGAAATCCTGGTTGGCCATGTTGATGGTCAAGGAATCCTGCTTGTTGAACAGGAAGGGCACCTCGCGCTCCACGGTGGCGCCGTTGGGGATGCGGGCCACGGTGGTGATGTTCTTCTGGGCCGAGGCGGCCTGCCCTTCGGCCGAGTAGCCGCCAAGGGTCATGGAGCCCTGGGCCACGGCGTAGACGCGGCCGTCCAGGCCGCGCAGGGGCGTGATGAGCAGCACGCCGCCGAGCAGGCTCTTGGCGTCGCCCATGGAGGACACGGTGACGTCCAGCGGCGAGCCGGGACGGGCCGAGGCGGGCATCCGCGCCGTGACCATGACCGCGGCGGTGTTCTTGGGCTTCAGGTTGGCCGGGTTCACGGAGACGCCCATCTTCTCCAGCATGTTGGTCATGGAGCGGATGGTGAACTCGTTGGTGGTGCCGTCGCCGGTGCCGGAGAGGCCAACCACCAGGCCGTAGCCCACCAATTCGTTGTTGCGCACCCCGGAAAAGCTGGCGATGTCCTTCAGGCGCGCGGCATGGGCCGGGGCCAGGCCGGCGGCGATGAGCACGGCCAGGCAGAGCAGCATCAGGGCCAGGTTCCGGCCCAGCTCCCTGCGGCTGGAGTAGTTGGCGTCGTCAATCATGTTCGTCTCCCGTTTCTGCGCGCCCTAGAAGGGCCAAACATTGTCGATGAGCCTGGAGAGCCAGCCCGCGCGCTGCTTGTCGCTGAGCATGCCCTGCCCGTAGACCTCGATCTTGGCCTCGGCCAGGGCCGTGGAGGGCACGGTGTTCTTGGAGTCGATGTCGCGCTGGCGCACCAGGCCGCGCACCACCAGGATCTGGTTCTCGGCGTTGACGCGGATCTGGCGCGCGCCCTCCACCTGCATGACCTTGCCGGGCAGCATGCGGATGACCCGGGCCGCCACCGTGGCCGTCACCGTGGACTCCTGCTTGGTTTCGCCCGTGCTCTTGAAGCTGCTGACGCTGCTGCTGCCCACCCCGGCGCCCAGATTCGTCACCCCCGGCACCATCTTGCCCAGGGTGCCATAGATGCCGGTGCTGGGCATGGCGGTGATGCCGTAGGTGTTGGTGCTTTCCTTGTCCGCGGTGGTATCGGCCTTGTGCTTGCCGTTGCTGGTCTCGGTGACGAGGACCATGACGATGTCGCCCACCTTGTTGGCCCGGTTGTCGTCAAAGAGGAAATCCGACTGCCCGGCCTCGAAGAGCGAGGCCGGATTGTTCACCGGCTCGGCCTCCACGGGATTGGGGTTCGTCAGCACGGGCTCGGGCAGAGGCCGGTTCTCCACGGCGCAGCCGGGCAGGACGAACAGCACAGCCAGGGTCAAGAGCGTCTTCTTCATGGTCGCATCCTCAATGGTAGTGGGCCAAACGGTCTAACGGACAACCACGGTCTCGGCGTCCTGCACGGTTCCGGAAATCTTTCTGTTGCTCTGCATGTTGCGCACCTGAATCCGCTGGCCGATGCCGGCGTCGGCCAGGGCCTCGGCCTTCACCGAAAGCCGGATGCTCGGGCTTTCGAACACGAGGTTGATCTTGTTGCCCCGGGCGATGACCGGAACCGGCTCGATGCTGTCCAGGGTGATTACCTGGTCCGTGCCCACGCTGCGGGCCACGCGCCAGGGGCCGCCGGAGCCGTCCCAGGCCTTCTGCTGGTAGGCCATGTTCTTGCGCTTGAAAGTGACCATGTCCGGGGTCACGAGCTCCAGGCGGTTGATGGGCCTGGTGGCACAGGCCACGGCCCGCCAGAGATTAACGAAGCACGACCCGGCGAAGCGGCGCGTGGCCTTGCCCGCGCCGGAGACGATCTCCAGCAGCAGGTTGTTGCGCCCGGGCAGCACTGCCCCGCTCATCTGGAGGTTCA
Organism: Pseudomonadota bacterium; assembly: GCA_018822105.1. Lineage (GTDB taxonomy): Bacteria > Desulfobacterota > Desulfovibrionia > Desulfovibrionales > Desulfovibrionaceae > Humidesulfovibrio. The sequence continues at coordinate 5,792 of JAHJLB010000013.1, read as the reverse complement.
GCCGGTCGCCGGGGTTGGGCAGAAACACATACTCCGGCATGCGCAGGTCCGTGATCTCCATGTCGCCGCGCAGGCCGGTGCCGCGTTCCGTCAAAAACTCAACGGCCAGGCGCTCCAGGGCCGCGCCGTCCACCGCCCTGCCCCCGCGCTGCACCACGATCTGCTGCGGCAGCACAAAGGCTTCGGCCTCCTGGCCCACGTAGTGGCGAAGCATGGCCAGCAGGCGCTCGCGGGACAGGGCGGTCTGGTGCCCGGCCTTCTCCGGCGAGGGCCACAGGGGCTTGGCGGCGAGAATCTTCCATTGCTCGGCGGGCATGGGGCCGCGCACATCGGCGATCTCGCCCAGCAGGACGCTTTGGCCGGTGACGCAGGCGGCGTTGCGCACCTGGATGCGCCAGCCGGGGGAATCCTCCGCCGCGGCGACGCCGGAGGCCGAACACAGTCCGGCCAAGACCAGGGCGGCCAGAAGCGCCGCGAAAGCCCGCGCCGGGCCCTGGCCCGTGCGCCGGTGGTCCCGGCTGTATGGCTTCGGCGCGCAGTTCATGTGGCTCACCCCGCTTCAGTCCTAGCGCTTCACGTTGATGGCGGTCTGGAGCATGGAATCCGAGGTGGTCATGGCCTTGGAGTTCACCTCATAGGCTCTCTGCCCGATGATGAGCCCCACCATCTCGTCCACCATCTCCACGTTGGAGCCTTCCAGAAAGCCCTGGGCCAGGCTGCCGAAATTGGTGTCGCCGGGGGTGCCCTGGGTGGCCGCGCCGCTGGCGTCGGTCTCGGTGTAAAGGTTGCGGCCCTGGGCGTTCAGTCCGGCCGGGTTCACGAAGTTGTAGATGGTCAGGTCCGCCCCGGCGAGCTCCGTGCCGGCCTTGTCCATGGCCGCGATGTGGCCGCGCTCGGTGATGACGATGTTGGCCGTGTTGGCCGGCACGGTGAACTCCGGCTGCAGGGGGTAGCCGTTGGCGCTGACGATGCGGCCGTTGTTGTCGAGCTTGAAGTTGCCCGCGCGGGTGTACACGTCGTTGCCGTTCTGGTTCAGCTTGAAGAAGCCCTGGCCCTCGATGGAGATGTCCAGCGGGTTGCCGGTGTTCTGGAAGGCGCCCTGGGAAAAGAACTTGTGCACGGTCACCGGGCGCACGCCCATGCCCACCTGGATGCCCGTGGGCATGCGGTTGCCGCCCTCGTTCAGGGCGCCGGCGATGTTCATGGTCTGGTACATGAGGTCCTCGAACTCGGCCCGGCTTTTCTTGAAGCCCGTGGTGTTCACGTTGGCCAGGTTGTTCGAGAGCACGTCGATGTGGGTCTGCTGGGCGACCATGCCGGTGGCGGCGGTCCAAAGCGAGCGCATCATGACTGGTATCCTCCTGGAAAGACTGTGGCCTAGCCGACCTGGCCGACCTTGTTGATGACGAGAGACTCCATGCTGTCCGTGGTGGTCATGAGCTTCTGGTAGATTTCAAAGGCCCGCTGGGCCTCCATCATGTTCACCAGTTCGCCCACGATCTCCACGTTGGCCTTTTCCAGGTAGCCCTGCTGGACCTGGAGCCCCGCCGGGGGGATCTCCGTGGCCTTGCTGCCCTTGCGGATCTGGTAGAGGTTCTTCCCGACCTTCTCGATGGCCTTGGGGTCGGAGACGTTGGCCAGATCGAGCTCGCCCACCTGGTTGCCATCCACGCGGATGGCCCCGTTGCCGTCGATCTGGACCTTGCTGTCGCGCGGGAGGGTGATGGGGCTGCCGCCGCCCAGAACCTCGAAGCCCTGCTCGGTGACGAGGCGGCCGTCGGCGGCGAGCTGAAAGCTGCCGTTGCGCGTCAGAAAATCGCCCTTCGGCGAACGCACCTTGAAGAAGCCGTCGCCCGTCAGCGCCAGGTCCAGGGGATTGCCCGTGGACTGCATGCTGCCCTGGGACATGTCGGAATACTGACCGCCCAGCCTGGGCCGGGCCTGGATGTAGGGCTTGGGCCACATGTCCTTGTCGCGCACGAAGGGCTTGGCGTCCACCAGGTAGTCGTGGGCGAAGCGCTGGAAGGTGTCGTGGAAGGCGTAGTTGTCCTTCTTGTACCCTGTGGTGCTTACGTTAGCCAGATTGTTGGAGATTACGTCAAGGCGATGTTCATTGGACATGGCCCCGAATAACGCGCTATACATGCTTTCGCGCATGGTTTCCTCCTGTGCTGCCCACGATTATGCAAATTGCGAGCCATTTTGCCGGAGGAAAATCCCCCGCCCAGACCGGCCCCACCCGGCCCGACCGGGCGGGAAGGCCCGCCATTCGCCGACGGGAGAAATATTCGCAAGATTCTGCTTTTCCGTTGACAACGTCATAGCGCGCGACTAGATAGGCCGTGCGGGCGGGTGTAGCTCAACGGTAGAGTACGAGCTTCCCAAGCTCGGTGTTGCGAGTTCGATCCTCGTCACCCGCTCCATGGCCTCAAGGATTTGACCGCCTGAACCTCGTTGGTTCCTCGAGAGATGGTGGGCCTTTTGGTCCACTTTTTTCATTTCCAGGAACCGGAACCGGAGACGTGCAGGCATGACGAAAGCGCCCCTCGTAGACAGACTCACCGGGATCATCCGCTCGGCGGTGGACACCCTCGGAGTCCGGCTCTGGGGGGTGGAGCTCGCCTCTGCCGGCAGCCGCATGGTGGTCCGCGTATATATTGATGCCCTGGCGGACGGGACGGTCCTGGCCGAAGGCGAGCTTGCCGCGGAAGAGCGGCCCGCTGGCGTGACCATCGCCGCCTGCGCCAAGGTGAGCCGCCATCTGGGCGCGCTGCTGGACGCCGAGGACGCCGTCCCCGGCGCCTACGTGCTGGAGGTCTCCTCCCCCGGGCTGGAGCGCCGCTTCTTCGCCCCGGAGCAGCTGGAGGCGTATCTGGGCCGCACCATCGACGTGCGCCTGAACCAGCCCCAGGACGGGCGCCGCCACCTGCGCGGCCTTCTGGCCGAGGCCGGGACGGGCGATTTCGTGGTGGACGAGGACGGCGTGCGCACGCGCGTGGCCTGGCCCCAGGTCAAGTCCGCGCACCTGGTTCATGTGTTTCCTGGCGCGGCCGCCTAGAGGCCGACGCCGTATACGTGTTTGAAATCCCCCGCCCCCGCAAGGCCGCCCGACTGGGCGCGCGCGGTCGGCGGGCACAGTCGCAGAATTTCCCGCCTGAGCGGACCGGCACAAGGCCGGACGGCCAGGCGGCACCGGAGGGAGCGCCATGAGCTCGGAACTGAAGAAAGTCATCGACCAGATCAGCAAAGACCGCGGCATCGACCGCGACCTGCTCATCGACACCCTTGAGGAGGCCGTGCGCTCCTCCGTCGCCCGCAAGTATGGCGAGCAGATGGACATCGAGGTGGTCTTCAACGAGGAGCTGGGTGAGATCCAGGTCCACCAGTTCAAGGTCGTGGTGGACAAGATCAACGACCCTGTGAGCGAGATCACCCTGGCCGAGGCCCGGGAGCACGACCCGAACATCAATCTCAACGACGAGATGGGCTTCAAGGTCAAGATCGAGGACCTGGGCCGCATCGCCGCGCAGAGCGCCAAGCAGGTCATCATCCAGCGCATGCGCGACGCCGAGCAGGAGATCATCTACGAGGAGTACCGCGAGCGCAAGGGCGAGATCGCCTCGGGCATCATCCAGCGCCGCGACCGCACCGGCTGGATCATCAACCTGGGCCGCACCGAAGCCCTGCTGCCCAAGGACGAGCAGGTCCCGCGCGAGCGCTACAAGCGCGGCGACCGCATCCAGGCATACATCATAGAGGTCCAGAAGGAGTCGCGCGGCCCGCAGATCATCGTCTCGCGCTCCCACCCGGACTACATGGGCGCGCTTTTCGCCCGCGAAGTGCCCGAGGTCTTCGACTCCACCGTGAAGATCATGGGCGTGGCCCGCGATCCCGGCCTGCGCGCCAAGGTGGCCGTGAGCTCCCGCGACCGCGACGTGGACCCCGTGGGCGCCTGCGTCGGCATCCGCGGCTCGCGCATCCAGAACATCGTGCAGGAGCTCAAGGGCGAACGCATCGACATCGTGGTCTGGAGCCCGGACGTGGCCGTGTACGCCCAGAACGCCCTGTCCCCGGCCGTCATCAGCCGCATCATGGTGGACGACGAGGAGAAGACCCTCGAAGTCGTAGTGCCCGACGACCAGCTTACCCTGGCCATCGGCCGCAAGGGCCAGAACGTGAAGCTGGCCGCGCAGCTGCTGGGCTGGAAGATCGACATCTTCACCGCCAGCCGCTACGGCGAGCTCAATGCCGACAAGAAGGGCATGGACCAGCTGGCCAGCGTCACCGAGGTGAGCATGGAGGCCTTCATCGCCGCCGGGCTCGAGACCACTGCCCAGCTGGTGAGCGCCACCGAGGAGCAGCTCCTGGCCGTGCCGGGCATGACTCCGGAACGGATCCGGGACATGCGCGCGGCCATCAGCATCCTGGGCCTTGCGCCCGAAGCTGAGGACAAGGCCGAGGAGGCGACGGAAGCCCCGGAGGCCGCAGAGGCCGAGGGCGCTGCGGAGAGCACGGAAGCCGCGCCAGGCCCGGAAGCAGAGTAGACGTACGCCATGTCCGGAGACGGACAAACGACGGGCGCCGCCGGGCCGGTGCGCATGTGCTGCATCTGCAGGCAACGCGCACCCCAGGACGAGCTGCTCCGGCATGTCCGGGTGGCGCCGGCCGGAGAGGAACAGGACGCGGGGACCGAGCTTAGGCCCGATCCCCGGCGCAGGATGCCCGGCAGAGGGCTCTACGTCTGCGACAAGGCCGAGTGCCGAGAGAGATTTCTCCGCCGCAGGGTTGGGCGGAAGAAGCGTTAACAAGGGGAACATGAATGGTGACAAAGCTCAAAGTGAAGGACCTGGCGGCCGAAATTGGCATCGGTCACAAGGAGATCCTGCAGCATTTGCGGGACATGGACATCCAGGTCAAAAGCTTCATGAGCACCCTGGAGGATGACGAGGCGGACCGCCTGCGTCAATCCCTGCGCGGCCAGCCAGCCGCCCAGACCGATGTCGTGCGCCGCGAGGTTGGCGATGTCATAGTTCGCAGCCGCAAGGCCAGACCGGAAGCCAAGGCGGCAGCGCCTGCGGCTGAGGAAAAGTCCGCCGAAGGGTCGAAAGAGGCTTTGGCCACCCGCGTTGCGGCCAAGAGCGCGAAGGAAGCCGCCGAGCCAGTCGTGGCCGCCGAGCCCCGCGAGGAAGCCCCCAAGGCCGCCCGCGTGGTCGAGCCGGCGGACAGGCCCGCGCGCATCATTAAGCGCCAGGATGCCCCTGCCGAGCCCGTAGCCGAGCCAGTTGCCGAGCCCGCCCTCGAGGCCGTGGCTCAAGCCCCGCAAGCGCAGCCCGAAGCCGTTGCCGAAGCCAAGCCGGAGCCCAAGGCCGAGGCCACTGCGCGCATCGTGACCAGGGTCGTGCCGCCGGTTGCGGCTGAGCTCCAGGAGCCCGCACGGGCCGAGGCCGACGAGGCCAAGGCCGAGCCCGCCCCGCCAGCTTCGGCAGAGTCCGCCAAGGCAGAGCCCGTCAAGGCAGAGCCCGCAGCAGCAGAAGAGGCGCCCGGCGCCGCTGAGGCCCAGGCCGACGAACTGGACGAGGACGGCAAAAAGAAGCGCAAGCCCAAGCGCGAGGTCATCGTGCCCGCCGCGCCCCAGGTGCGCGTCATCTCCCGCCCGGAGCCCGGCAGCATCCCCCCCGCCCCGGCTCGGCGCCCTGAATTCTCCGCCAACTCCACCGGCGGCGGCGCACGCCCCTACACCCCGCATCCCGGCGGCGCACGGCCCGCATACGACGGCCCGCGCGGCGGCGGCT
>JAHJLB010000012.1 GCA_018822105.1 Pseudomonadota bacterium | reverse complement strand
CGGGAGCAGCGCCCTGGCCGGGCTGGCCGGGCGCGAGCTCACGGGGCGCGAACTGGCCGGCCTGGACCATGCCGGACAGGGCCAGGCCGCGCAGGAGCAGAGGGGCTCCGGGCCGGGCTGGTGGGTGCTGGCCCAGGGCGGGCCGCTGGACGAGGGCGATTTCGCGGCCCGCGAGGCCGCGCGCGAGGAGCTTCTGGCCCGGGTGCGCCGGGCGGGCATTCTGGTGGGGGAGAACGTCTGGGTCTGGGACCTGTCGGGCCGGGCGCAGCTGGTCCTGACCACCCTGCCCACCCTGGAGCGGGCGCGGAAGGTGGCCCAGCGCCTGCGCGGCAAGGGCCTGGCCATCGTGGTGCGCCGCGAGATGGGCGAGGATCCTACGGGTCGATGAGCCCCAGCTTCCTGAGCTCTTCGGTGATCTGCCCGGCCTGGAAGGGCTTGGTCATGTAGGACGCGGCTTGGCCCTGGATGAAGGCGCGGGAGGCCGTGCGGTCGTCGTCCAGGCCGGTGGTGATGATCACCGGGACGTGCCGGCGCGGCTGGGCCTTGTGCTGGCGCTCCAGCTCGCGCAGGTGCTCCAGGGCCTGCAGGCCGTTCATGCCCGGCAGCATGATGTCCAGAAAAACCACGTCAAAGGGCCTGTTTTCCGCCAGGGCGCCGGCCTGGGCGCGCACGGCCTCCTCCCCGGAGCCCACGGCCTGGCAGTCGCCATGGCCGCTGAGCGAGAGCACCAAAAACTCCCGGTTCACGGGCTCGTCCTCGACGATGAGGATGCGCAGCTGCGGCCTGCCCTGCGGCGGCAGCTCCGGGCTGTTCATCCCTGGGGCCTCTGCCCGAGCTCCATGACGGATTCGAAGAGGAAGTGGTCCACCACGTGGCAGAGCATGTGCCCGGCCGCGATGTGCACCTCCTGCACCAGGGGGGTGTCCTTGCTGCCCACGCTGATGAGGTGGTCGCACAAGGGCTCCATCTCGCCGGTCATGGCCCCGCACATGCCGATGGTGGAAAGCCCGCGGGCCTTGGCCTCGCGCAGGGCGGCCAGCACGTTGCGGCTGGTGCCGGAGGTGCTGATGCCCACCAGGATGTCGCCGGCCTGGCCCAGGGCCTGGACCTGCTTGGCGAAGACGAGGTCGAAGCCGTAGTCGTTGCCGATGGCCGTGAGGATGGAGGTGTCGGTGGTCAGCGCCAGGGCCGGCAGGGGCGGGCGCTCCAGCTTGAAGCGGTTGACGAACTCCGCGGCCAGGTGCTGGCAGTCGGCGGCGCTGCCGCCATTGCCGCACAAGAGCACCTTGCCCCCCTCGGTGAAGCACAGGGCGACGGTGCGGGCGATTTCGACCAGGGCGGCCGCCTGCTCCTCAAAAAAGGCCTCGCGCACGCGCAGGCCTTCGCGGGCGTGCTCCAGAACCTTGCGGACAGCTTTCTCAGACATGCACTCTCCGGTGAACGTTCGGTATTTTGAAAGACGCGTGCAAGAATACACGATTCTCCGTGCGCAGGCAACGCGCCTTCATCCTCGTTGGGCCGAAGAATGTTCGGCGCAGGGGCACGACCATTGTTCCGGAAAATTTCCTTTGAACTCCTCTGCTGATTGGGGTAAACAAGCCAGCAATAGCGTCTTGGGTTGCACATTTTTTTACATCTCGGAGGAGGAAGAGGATGAAGAACATGACCGTTAAAGTGTTGCTGGCGGTTCTGGCCCTGGCTCTGGGCGCCTTCGCGCTCACGGGCTGCGGCAAGGATGGCGACGTGATCAAGATAGGCTTCAACCTGGAGCTCACCGGCGACATCCCCAAGGTCGGCGAGGCCTCCAAGTTCGCCGCCGAAATGCTCAAGGAAGACATCAACGCCAAGGGCGGCCTGGAAGTGGGCGGCAAGAAGTACAAGCTCGAGTTCGTCTACCAGGACAACGAGGCCAAGGCCGAGAGCGCCGTCAACGCCGCCCTGAAGCTCATCACCCAGGACAACGTCGTGGCCATCATCGGCCCCAACTCCTCCAAGCAGGCCATCCCCGCCGGCGGCGCCTGCAACGACAACCAGACCCCCATGGTGTCGCCCTGGTCCACCAATCCTGACACCACCAAGGACCGCCCCTGGGTCTTCCGCGCCGCCTTCCTCGACCCCTTCCAGGGTCCGGTGGCCGCGAACTTCGCCGCCAAGCAGTTCGGCGCCAAGACCAGCGCCGTGCTCTTCGACATCGCTAACGACTACTCCAAGGGCCTGGCCGAGATCTTCAAGACCGAGTGGGAGAAGAAGAGCGGCGCCGGCACCGTGGTGGCCTTTGAGTCCCACGGCACCAAGGACCAGGACTTCTCGGCCCAGCTGACCAAGATCGTGGCCGCCAAGCCCGACTTCATCTTCGTGCCCGACAACTACAACCAGGTGGCGCTCATCATCAAGCAGGCCCGCGACCTGGGCTACAAGGGCCCCTTCATGGGCTCCGACGCCTGGGGCTCTGCTGAGCTCATGACCCTGTGCGGCAAGGAGTGCATCGGCCAGTTCTTCAGCACCCACTATGCCGCCGCCGGCGCCCAGGGCGCCACCAAGGAATTCATCGACCGCTACAACGAGAAGTACAAGTACGTGCCCGACGACGTGGCCGCCCTGACCTGGGACGCCACCCGCCTGGTGCTCCAGGCCATCCAGGAGGCCGGCAAGGTCGAGAAGGACATCAAGACCGAGCGCAAGATCGTGCGCGACGCCCTGGCCAACATCAAGGAATTCGCCGGCATCACCGGCACCATGAAGTTCCACGGCACCGGCGACCCGGACAAGTGCGCCGTGGTCGTGCAGATCAGCCCCGAGGGCAAGTTCGAGTTCAAGGAATCCGTCTGCCCGTAGTCGACTGACAGGTATCGTGCGTGGCGGGGGCCGGGACGGGTCCCCGCCCGCATCGTTTTTCTGCGGGCCGGAAGCTTCGCGACCGTGCGCCCTGTCCGAGACCCGGAAAACGGCCCGCGCATCACCCCCAAGGCAAGGTGTCCCCGGTGGAATTTTTTCAGCATGTCTTAAACGCGTTGCAGTTCGGCAGCTTCTACGCCCTCATCGCCCTGGGCTACACCCTGGTGTACGGCGTCCTGCGCCTGATCAACTTCGCCCACGGCGACATCTTCATGGTCGGCGCGTACATCGCCTACTTCGTGGCCATCATGCTCCTGGGCGCGGACGGCGTGGCCGCCGGCGCGGGCCTTTCGCCGGGGCTCACCCTGGCCATCACCGTGCCCGTGACCATGATCCTGACCTCGCTTGTGGGCGTGACCCTGGAGCGCACCATGTACCGCCCGCTGCGGCGCAAGGGCGCGGACCGGCTCTACGTGGTCATCACCGCGCTCATGGCCGGGCTGATCCTGGAGAACGGCAACCTGGCCCTCCTGGGCGCCAGCCGCAAGAGCTTTCCCGAGCTGCTGCAGAAGGTCGTCTGGACCTTCGGCGGGGTCTCGGTGACCAATCTGAAGGTCATCGTCATCGTGGCCGCCGTGGTGGTCTTCGGGCTCCTGCAGTTCATCGTCACGCGCACCAAGATCGGCATGGCCATGCGCGGCATCAGCTACGACAAGTTCGCCATCCCGCTCATGGGCATCCCGCTGGACACCATCATCGTCTTCACCTTCATCCTGGGCTCCAGCATGGCCGGCCTGGCGGGCATCCTCTTCGCCATGAGCTATCCCATCCTGGAGCCCTACATGGGCGCGCTCATCGGCTGGAAGGCCTTCATCGCCGCGGTTGTGGGCGGCATCGGCGACATCCGCGGCGCCATCGTGGGCGGGTTTTTGCTGGGCTTCATCGAGATCGGCGTGGTGGCCGTGTTCCCCAGCACCCTGCGCGACCTGTTCGCCTTCTCGGTGCTCCTGGGCATCCTCTGGCTCAAGCCCACCGGTCTCTTCGGCGTGGCCAAGACCACGAAGATCTAGCGGAAGCACGTCATGCAGAAACACACCTTCACCATCACCATGTTCGCGGGCATGGCCGTGCTGGCCGTGCTGGCCCAGCTGGGCGTCATCAACCAGTACCTGCAGTCGGTGATCATGCTCATGGGCGTGAACATCATTCTGTGCTCCAGCCTGAACCTGGTCAACGGCTACATGGGCGAGTTCTCCTGCGGGCACGGCGGCTTCATGTGCGTGGGGGCCTACGCCTCCTCCTTGGTCACCGTGCTCTGCTTCAGCAAGAACCACATCCTGGGCGCGCCGCTTCTGCCGGACTCCCTGGCCCTGCTGGCCTTTCCCCTGGCCCTTGCGGCGGGCGCGGCCGTGGCCGCCGTGGCCGGGCTGGTGGTGGCCGTGCCCTCGTTCAAGACGCGCGGCGACTACCTGGCCATCATCACCCTGGCGGCCAACTACATCGTCATCTCGGCCATCGACAACCTGGAGATCATCGGCGGCCCCAGGGGCTTCATGGGCATGAACGCCACGGTGAACGCCATGAACGACCTGGTGCAGATCCCCTGGATGCTCCTCTGGGTCCTGGGCGGCACCCTGTTCAGCGTCTGGATCCTGCGGCGCTTCGTGTCCTCCACCCTGGGCAAGGGCGTGCCGGCCATCGCCCAGGACGAGATCGCGGCCGAGATCATGAGCGTGGACACCAACCGCATGAAGCTCATCGCCTTCATGCTCTCCTCGGGCCTGGCCGGCCTGGCCGGGGGGCTCTTCGCCCACATCCTGGGCTATGTGAACCCGCACTCGTTTGACATCATGAAGTCCACCGAGGTCATGGTCATGGTCTACCTGGGCGGCATGGGCTCGCTCTCCGGGGCCACGCTCTCGGCGGTGCTGTTCACCGTGCTGCTGGAGGTCCTGCGCCCCCTTGAGATCTGGAAATGGGTGGTCATCCCGCTGCTTTTGATCCTGCTCATGCAGTTCAGGCCCGAGGGCATCATGGGCAACAAGGAACTTTCCGACCTGTTCCCGAAGCTCAAAAAGTACTACTCGTTCAAATAGGCTGCCGGAGACCACATGTCGCTTCTTGAAATCAAAGGACTCACCTGCCGCTTCGGCGGGCTCATCGCCGTCAACGACTTCAACATCGAGCTCGGCGAGCGCCAGATGGTGGCCCTCATCGGCCCCAACGGCGCGGGCAAGACCACGGTCTTCAACCTCATCTCCGGCTTCTACCAGCCGAGCGAGGGCGCAATCACCGTGCTGGGCAAAGACACCAGGGGCATGCGGCCGCACCAGGTGACCAGCCTGGGCGTGGCCCGCACCTTCCAGGGCATCCGCCTCTGGGGCGAGATGAGCGTGCTGGACAACATCCGCGTGTCGCAGCACTACCGCTGCGGCTACAGCCTGCTGGACTGCTTCCTGCGCACCAGGAAGTACATGCTCCGCGAGACCGAGATCGAGCGCACGGCCTGGGAGCTGCTGGAGGCCATGGACCTGAAGGACTGCGCCCACGAGCTGCCCCGGAACCTGTCCTACGGCCTGCAGCGCCGGGTGGAGATCGCCCGGGCCATGAGCCTCAAGCCCTCGCTGCTGCTGCTCGACGAGCCCGCCGCCGGGCTCAACTCCGCCGACGTGGAGGGCTTGATCAAGCTGGTGCGCTGGATCCACGACACCTATCCGGTGACCATCTGGATGATCGAGCACCAGATGAAGGTGGTCATGAGCCTGTGCTCGCACATCAAGGTCATCGACTTCGGGGCCACCATCGCCGACGGCTCGCCGGCGGAGATCCAGGCCAACCCCGCGGTCATCAAAGCCTATCTGGGAGACGACACCATTTGAACACGCTGCTCGAAGTCAAGAACCTCAAGGTTCGCTACGGCAATATCGAGGCCCTGCACGGCATCTCCTTTGACGTGAAGGAGGGCGAGATCGTGACCTTGATCGGCGCCAACGGCGCCGGCAAGTCCACCACGCTTCTGTCCATCTGCCGCCTGCCGCCCCCGGAGGCCCCGCGCGTCATCGAGGGCGACATCCTCTTCAAGGGCCGGAGCATCCTCGCCGTGCCCCCGCACAAAATCGTCAGCGAGCTGAACATGGCCCTGGTGCCCGAGGGCCGAAGAATCTTCGGCAACCTCACGGTGGAGGAGAATCTGAGGCTGGCCACCTATGCCCGCACCGACGGGCATGAGGCCGTCCACCGCGACTTCGACCGCGTGTTCACGCTCTTCCCGCGCCTGGGCGAGCGCAAGAAGCAGCGCAGCGAGTCGCTCTCCGGCGGGGAGCAGCAGATGCTGGCCCTGGGCCGCGCGCTCATGAGCAAGTGCAGCTTCCTCATGCTCGACGAGCCCAGCATGGGCCTGGCCCCGCTTCTGATGTACGACATGTTCCGCACGCTGAAAGAGCTCAACGCCGAGGGCATGACCATCCTGCTTATCGAGCAGAACGCCAACCTGGCCCTGCGCTTCGCCCACCGGGGCTACGTGCTGGACACCGGCGAGATCGTGGCCCAGGGCCCAAGCGAGGAGCTGCTGGCCGATCCGGAGGTCAAGAAGGCCTATCTGGGGGGCTAGGGTGTCGACGCCGAAAGCGTCGTTTGTCGAAATTGTAGGGGGGGCTTCGGCCCCCCTTTTTTCTTTGCGCCGAACGGCATGCGCTGCTACCCGGCGGCGTCGGCCTCCTCAAAGGCCTCGCGCACTGCGCCCAGGCCGTTTAGGGCAGCCGGGAAGCCCGCGTAGCTCGCCATCTGCATGGCTGCCTCCACCATCTCGTCCCTGGTGAGCCCCACGTTCAGCCCGGCCTTGACGTGGACTTTCAGTTGCGGGCGCATGGTGCCGCGCGCGATGCTGGCGGCGATCATGGCCAGCTCCTTGCGCCGGGGCGAGAGGCCCGGGCGCGAGATGACGTCGCCGTACGAGAAATCCAGGATGAAGCGGGCCATGTCCGGGGCGATGTCGGCCAGCATGTCCACCACGGCCTGGCCCGCCCCCCGGCTGGTGGTCTCCAGGGCGGCCAGCCCTCGCTGGTGGCGGGCGGAGTCCGCTGGGGCGGGCGGGATGTTGGGCTTTACGCCGCGCTCCTGGAACACTGCGCGGGCGCAGGCCAGCGCGCTCAGGCCCGCCGGAAACCCCGCGAACACGGTGGTGACGTAGATGGTTTCCACCACCTCCTGTGGGCTCAAGCCCACGTTCAGGCCGCCGTCGATGTGGAACCGGAGCTGGGGTTCGGCGTTGCCCAGGGCGGTCAGCGCCGCGATGGTCGCCACCTGCCGGTCGGGCAGGCCCAGGCCGGGTCGGGCCATGATGTCCCCATAGCCGAAGGCCACGACCATCTCCACCATGTCCGGGGCGATGTCGGCCAGGGCCTGGCGCAGGTTCTCCTCGGCCTTGGGATTCAACTTGATCAGAGCCTCGCGGCCCGCGCTCAGTCTGTCGTCCATCATGCTCACCATATTCCTTTCCCGGCCAGGTGTCGCGCCTGGGAAGGGCTGCGTTTATCAAGCCGGAACAAAGGCAAGAGGCGGAGCCAAGATTGGCCCCGCCTCTGCGGATAGTCAAGAAAAGGATGCTAGGCCTTGCGCTTGAGCTTGAAGCCGACGAGGCCCACCAGGACCGTGCCCAAGAGCCACACGGCCTCGGCCTGCACGATATGAGCGGCAGCGTCTGGGAGTGGTGTGCCGACGTATACGGCAAGAACGCTTACGCATCCCACTGGAAAGGCAACCCTGTACTCGCTGGAGAGGGCTCAAAGCGGGTCCGGCGCGGCGGGAGCTGGTGCCAGGGCCTCAAGTCCGTCCGCACGGCCGCTCGGGCCAGCAAGACAGCCGGTTATGGGGATGGCGCCGTTGGCTTCCGCCTCGTGCGCACCCCCTAGCCAGCTCTCGCGCAGTCCGGCCAGAGCCCCTCCCCTTGTCCCTTTCCGCACAATGCTTGCCAAATCCCCCGGCGGGGTTATAGTTGATGCCTCGCGCGGCGATTTCCGCCGCCGAGCACGCGCCAAGCGCCAAGGAACTTTCCGCCATGCCCCGCAGCAAGAAACCGTCCGCGGCCCAGCCCGCCCCAGGTCAGGCCTGCCCCGCGCCGCCCCAGCCCCAGCCCGTGCGCCAGGAGCTCATGGCCCTCATGGGCGCGGCCCCGGCCCCGGTGCGCCGCGCCCTGGGCGACCTCCTGCTCTCGGTCAAGGCCGGGCTCGAAGCCGCGAACCAGACGCCCAAGTTCGTGGACGCCCGGGCCCGGGTCTTCGACTGGCGCAACCTCCTGCCCATGCTCACCGACATCCGCTCGAAGCTCGACCGGCCCGTGGCCGCGCGCCTGCGCCGCCGGGGCAAGGCCAAGGCCGAGCTGGTGCGCCTGGACGAGAAGTTCTCGCTCCTGCGCCGGGCGCACGAGCAGATGTCGCTCATGGTCCAGATCACCTACGCCCTGGTGAACGTGGGCGGGGAGTTCCAGACCCCGGAGGAGATTCTGGAGCAGAGCGCCGGGGTGCTCCTGGAGCAGCTGGAGGCCGACCTTTTCGTCTGCCGCCTGCGCGACAAGTCCGAGGAATGGGTCAACGTGGCCGCCGACACCCTGCACGGCACGGCCACGCCCATCTTCGTGCACGCCCTGGAGGAGAGCATCCCCGGCCATCCGGTGATGCAGGCCGTGGCCAGCAAGCCGTGGAGCTACGTGCTCTCAAACAACCTCATGAGCGCCGAGCGCGGGGGCGAATCGTACGACTGCGTGGCCTACCAGGAGGGCTACCGCTCGCGCCTGGCCTTCATCCTGCGCGGGCACGACACCCGGCCCTTCGGGCTGATTATGCTCTATTCCCGCGTCGAGGGCTTTTTCAGCGGCTTCGACCACCAGTTCCTGGCCGACTGCTCGCGCATCGTGTCCCTCACCGTGGGCTCGCGCCTGGAGGTGGGCCGCGACGCCCTGGCCAAGGCCTCGGGCGGCATGGCCCACGTGGGCAACAACGCCCTGTCGGTGATCAAGAACTGCCTGGAGCTGGTCAAGGAGGACCTGGAGGCCGCCATCCAGGCCGGGGCCGTGCCCGTGCTGCGCCAGTTCCGCACCGCCCTCGACCTGGCCCGCGAGATCGAGCTCATCTGCTGCGCCCTGAGCGGGGCCGAGCGCCTGCGCGGGGCCATCGCCAACCTCCTGGACTCCGTGGAGCACCCGCGCATCATGCACTACATCCGCGGCGAGGAGGTCCTCGACCTGGACCCCCAGAGCTTCCCCGGCAAGCTGAAGTAGCCCGCGCCCGGGGGCCTTCGCCCGGCAAACTCTTCCCGCCGCATTGCCATGCTTGCCAGCTTCGGGTATGGGTCGGACAAGAATCCCGCAGCATGCAAGGAGGCACATCCATGAGCCCACGCCAACTCGCACGGACCCTGTGCGCGGTCCTGATCCTGCTGGTATTGACGGCCGTCAGCGTGCGGGCCGACACCCCGCAGCACCGCCTGGCCCTGGTCATCGGCAACTCGGCCTACGAGAGCTCCCCGCTGAAGAACCCCGTCAACGACGCCACGGACATGGCCAACATGCTCAAGGGCATGGGCTTCGAGGTCTTGTCCCACCTGAACGCCAACCAGAAGCAGATGGAGAACGCCATCCGCACCTTCCAGGGCAAGCTGACCAAGGATTCCGTGGGCCTGTTCTTCTACGCCGGCCACGGCATGCAGGTGGGCGGGGTGAACTACCTCGTGCCCGTGGGGGCCAAGATCAGCCAGGAGTCCGACGTCAAGTACGAGACCGTGGACGCGGGCAAGGTGCTCGACGCCATGCACACCGCGGGCAACCCGCTGAACATCGTCGTGCTCGACGCCTGCCGCGACAACCCCTTTGCCCGCAGCTACCGCTCGAGCGCCAAGGGCCTGGCGCGCATGGACGCGCCCACCGGGACGTTCATCGCCTACGCCACGGCCCCCGGCGACACCGCTGCCGACGGCGAGGGCAAGAACGGCGTGTTCACCAAGTACATGCTGGAATACATGCCCACCCCCAACCTGGAGGTGGACAAGGTGCTCAAGAAGGTCCGCGTGTCCGTCATGCGCGAGACCGGCAAGCGCCAGGTGCCCTGGCAGTCCTCGTCCCTGACGGGCGATTTCTTCTTCAAGGGCGGGGCCACGGCCGAGGGCCCAGCGGACAAGGCCGTGAGCGAGGAATGGGCGCGCATCGAAAAGGAGCGCCAGGAGATCGCCGAGCTCAAGCGCCAGATCGAGCGCGGCCAGCAGCAGGCCGCGGCCAAGCCCGCCCCGGCCAGCGCGGCTCCGGCCCAGCAGGCCGCCCCGGCCGCCCTCAGGCCGGCGGCCGCCGCCCGTCCGCCCAAGCTCATGTTCCTCTTGCAGGAGGACTGCGTGAACTGCCCGGTGAAGGGCATGAACATGGCCGAGAACGAGCTCATCGCCAAGCTTTCGGAAAAGGGCTACCCGCTCATCGACAAGTCCCAGCTGGAGGCCGCCAACCAGATGGGCCAGGCCCGCATGGCCCTTTCCGGCAACGTGGACGCGGCCAAGCAGCTGGGCACCATGTTCGGGGCCAAGTACGTGCTCGTGGGCAAGGCCGTGATCCAGGAGCTGGGCGAGATCATGCCCGGCACGGGCATGAAGTCCATCCAGACCAACATCCAGCTCAAGATCATCAGCTCCCAGACCGGGCAGATCGTGGGCGCCACGGTGAAGACCGCGGCCGCGGCCCACATCAGCGCGCTCAACGGGGCGCAGCAGGCCCTTGCCCAGGCCTCGCGCGAGACCGTGGACAGCTTCGTGGTGCCCACCCTCCTGGCTGCGGCCCAGAAGGCCGGCGCCGAGGGCGGGGCCGTGCGCGTCTTCGCCACCGGGGTCAAGGACATGGCCGTCTACGGGGCCCTGGTGGCGGCCCTGGAGAAGACCCCCCGCGTGACCCAGGTGAGCACGGACCGCTTCAACAAGCAGAGCGGCCTGCTGGTGCTGGACCTGCTCTTCGGCGGCAGCGGCGAGGACCTGGCCGTGGCCGTGGACAACAAGGCCCTTGGCGGCAGGTCAAAGATCTTCGTGCAGGACTTCGGCAACGAGCAGGTGGACATCCGGGTCAAGTAGGACCGCGCCGGCCCCACGGGTTCGTCCACGGCCAGCACCACGGCCGCCCCAACGGCCTGCCGGGGCGCCAAGGGGCCGTGCCGCAGGCCTGCCGGCTGGCTGGCCCCGCAGCCTTGCCACGGAAGCCGCCACGGCGCCTTCCACGCTTTGACCAGGGCGAAACCCAACGCAAAAGGCCCCGCCGGACTGTCCGGCGGGGCCTTTTGCGCTTCCTCGGCCGCGGGCTATTTCAGCGCGCCCATGATGCCGTCCACCTGGCGCTTGTAGGCGGGGTCGGCGGCCACGGTCTCGGCGAAGAGCTTCTCGGCCTCGGCCCTGTTGCCCTTGTCCAGGGCCTCCAGCCCGCGCGAGTAGAGCATGGCCGCGTCCATGCCGCCGCGGGCGGGCGGGGCGGCGGCCAGGGTCACCTTGAGGGCGGCGGCGATCTTCTCGGCCAGCTGGCGCTCCAGCTTCATGAAGTCGCTCTTGCTGCCGCTGATGGACGAGGCCTGCATGCATTCGCTGGTCTCGACCTTGATGATGCGCGCGTCCAGGCGCACGTCGCTGCCCAGGACCATGAAGGCGCCGAAGGCGATGCTCTGGGCGCCGAGCAGCTTGCCCGCGCGCACGGCGGTGGCGGCGTCCACCATGCCGGTCTGGCCCAGGGCCACCTCCTTGAGCAGGGCCGCGATCTGGGCGCGCTCGATGACCTTGAGGCTGGTCCCGGCCATCTTGAGGTCGGTGATGAGCATGGCCGCCAGGCCCTGGGTCAGGGGGTCGTAGGACTTGGCGTCGGTGACGGAATTGTTTTCAAAGGGCAGCACGGCCAGGGTGGTGACGGCGGAGTCCTGGGCCGCGGCCCGGCCCGGCGCGCAGACAAGAAGGAGAAGCAGGGCCGCCAGGGCGGTCAGGGTCGGGGCGGGGATGCGCATGTGAAGTCCTCCTCGGGCTGGTTTGGCGCGCGCGTGGCGCTGTGTGGCCTATCTGCGCCGGACAGAGCGCTGCCTGCCCGGTTCTCCGCGCTGGCCCAGGCGATAGGACGCAAAGTCGATGCGGAAGCTCTCGCCGTCGCCGAAGTCCTTCTCGCAGTAGCCGGTGTTGTATTCGTCGATGTAGGCGGTGATGGGCTGGTTGCCCATCTTCACCGCGTAGCCGTAGGTCTGCCCGCTGGGCAGGATGTACAGGCCCAGGGTTTCCTGGCCCTTCTTGAAGATGCGGATGTTGGTCTCGTCGCCGGGGATTTCCGGGAACTTGTCCTCGAACTTCTCTCCGGCGAAGCGGTAGCCCGCGCGGACGAGCTGGCTTTCCGTGGGCTTGCCGTGGTAGGTTTCGTCCGCCGCCAGGGCCGCAGCGGGCAGGGCGGCGAGAAACATGGCCAGGGCTGCCGTTGCCAGGGCGGCCCGGGGGCTCCGGCGGCTGCGGTCTCGGGTCATCTCGCACCTCCTGTGCCCGGCTAGGCGCGCAAGTCGGGCGTCATTGCCTGCACTATGCCCGAAGCCGACGATTCTGGCAACATGCCCGGCCTTGGGCAAAGCGTCTTGCGCACGGGCCGGGAATTTGGCAGATGTGGCTCAGGTCCCGGAAAAGACGCGCCCCCCGGCGCGGCAACCCTGGAGGTCTTATGAACACGCGTGGGCAGTTTCGCAAGCCTTTCGCCCTGGCCCTGGCCCTCTTCGGCCTGACCCTGACCCTGGCCCTGGCCGCGCCGGCCCAGGCCGAGGAGGTCAGGCGCTACAAGCCCGTGGTGGTGCAGAGCGGCGACAACAACCTCTATCCGCCCAAGGTCCTCATCCTGGACACCAGGGACGGGCATGTCTGGCTCTGGCAGGAGCGCGGCAAGAAGGACGCCCAGGAGGGCGCCGGCGACACCCAGCTCATCTACCAGGGCAAGGTCGCCCCGGGCCGCGCCGCCGGAGACGTCATCGCCTCCGCCAAGGGCAGGAAGTAGCGCGGGCTACTTGTTGTCGCCGACCTTGACCCCGCCGACGGTGCTGGCGGCGCTGGTGTTCTGGCCGCCGGCCTGGGTGGTCACGCGCCCGGCCTGGCCGGTGATGTGCACCTCGCCGGTGCTGCTGCCGCGCTTGATGTCCACGGAGTGCACCGAGCTCCGGGCATCGACCTTGTCCCCCTCGGCGGTGGTGACCACCTTGCCGATGGTGCTTGAGATGTGCAGGTCGCTCTCGCGGATCTGGCCGGCCCGGGCCTCCGGGCCCAGGCTCAGGGCCGCCAGGCCAAGAAGCGCCAGGGCCGGCAGGACCCTGCCGGGACGGCGCGCTGCGGCGGGAAGTCTGGTGCGCATGGGTGCCTCCCTGTGGCTGGGTGCGGCGGCGGCCAGGGCCTTGTCGCCGCGCGGGCGGATGGTTGGGGAACGGGCCGCGTCTGCTCATAACATGAGGCTTGGCCTCAAGGCAACAGATTGGCCGTTTCAGGGCGGGAAAGCCGGGGCGCTCCTTGACAGGATGCGGTCTTCAGGCTATTTTTTTTGCAACCTGCAGGGACCAGATGCGGACGCCGCAGCGCCGGGCATGGTGCCTGTGCGGCTGGCGGCGCGTGGCGTCGGGACTGCAAGGGGGACGTCATGAAACGCAGAGGCATCGCCGTGTCCGCTCTCCTATTGGCCCTGACCCTGGCCCTGACCCTGGCCCTGGGCGGGGTCGGCCTGGCCAAGGACATCGACGACAAGATCGACCACGATGACGGCTTTGAGTTCGACAACACCCTGAAGAAGGGCACCAACGTCAAGTACGAGAAGGTCAAGGCCAAGAGCGACGCCAAGCGCGACAAGGGCGGCTCCATCGAGGCCGGCAGCGGCGACACGAACATCAACAGCGTCGTGGCCGGCGGCAACATCTACGGAGACATCGTCATCATCGACGAGGGCAAGGGCAACAAGAGCATAGTCAAGAAGTAGAGTCCGCTGACGCCTGCGCGGGCGGCCCGCAGCCGGATATAAAGAAGGAGTTGGCATTATGAAGACACGCCAGATGCTTGTCACCGTTCTGGCCATGGCCCTGCTCATGGCCTCCTGCAAGCAGCCTACGGACGTGACCCTGCCCGTGGAGGCCCCCAAGGCCACGGAGACCTCCTATTCCCAGGCGCTCAAGAAATTCGGGCGGCTGACCCGGGAGTTCCGCGTGGGCACCCTGCGCGTGCAGACCACCCAAGTGCAGGACGAAACCGGCTCCTCGCAGGCCACGGGCGCGGAAATCCCCTTTGACATCACCAAGATGATCATGAGCGCCATCAACAGCGTGGGCGGCAGCATCGTGTTCATCCCCTACGACCCCATCTACATCAAGAACCAGGCCGCGCTGAACATGACCACCCTGGAGGGCAAGACCAAGCCCGACGTCGTGCTCAACGGCGGCATCACCGAGTTCGACCGCTCCCTGGAATCCGGCAGCTCGGGCCTGGACTTCGGCGGCGCCTTCGGCGCGGGCAAGAACTCCCCCAGCGTGGACATGGGCAAGCAGGACCGCGACTCGGTGTCCAGCATCACCATCGACCTGAACATCACGGACATCGAGACCATGGCCATGGTGCCCCGCGTGCAGGCCGTGAACACCATGAAGGTCTTCAAGGGCGCCAGCGACCTGGACATCGGCTTCTCCATCTTCGGGGCCAGCTTCGGCTACAAGAGCAGCGTCAAGAAGATCCAGGGCCGCCACGCCGCCGTGCGCGTGCTGGTGGAGCTCTCCGTGCTGGAGACCCTGGGCAAGTACCTGAACCTGCCCTACTGGAAGTGCGTGGACCAGGGCGCCAAGCCGGATGCCGTGGTCATCGAGAACATCCGCGACCAGTACCTGGATGCCAACCAGCAGAGCCGCGTGCGCATGATCCAGAACCTGCTCTATGTCTACGGCTTCCGCACCCTGCGCGCCAGCGGCAACCTGGACGCCGAGACCGCCGGGGCCATCCAGGCCGTGTCCACGGCCTACGGCTTCCCGGCCAAGAGCCTGGACGAGAACTTCTACGAGCAGCTCTTCCTCAACGCCCCGGTGGTGGGCGAGAAGAGCAAGGTCGCCGGCACCGCGGCCCCGGTGGCCGCGGCCATGACCATGGACGGGGCCTCGGTGGTGGGCCGCGCCGCCAACCAGAACACCCAGCCCGGCGTGCCCCTGGACGTGAAGATCTGGACGGACAAGCAGGTCTTCAAGAAGGGCGAGAAGATCGTCATCAACCTCCAGGGCAACAAGGACTTCTACGGCAAGATCGTCTACCTCACCGCCGACGGCCAGACCGTGCAGCTTCTGCCCAACGGCCACCGCAGCCTCGACTTCTTCAAGGGCGGCCGCACCTACACCGTGCCCGAGGGCACCGACGGCTTCACCCTGGACGTGGCCCCGCCCTACGGGGCGGAGCGCATCATGCTCTACGCCAGCGAGTCCCGCCTGCCCGAGGTCAAGACGCGCTCCCTGGGCGCGGGCGCGGGCGGTATGCTGGCCCTGGAGGGCGGGCAGAAGGCCCTGACCAACCTCTCGCGGGGCATCAAGATCTCCGAGGCGGCCCCGGCCAAGACCGTGGCCACGGAGTCCCGCGAGGCCGCGCCGCCCATGAAGCCGCAGCAGGCCCCCGGCGCCAGCGCAAGCGTGGTGGAGCGCTCCATCGCCATCACCACCAAGGCCAAGTAAGGTTGATGAAGCCTGCGCGCTCCCTGTCGGCAGGAGGGCGCGCAGGCACGGGAGTGTGTTTTGTGGCAACCCAAGCCCAACCTGTAGCTCAAGGGGGAGATTCATGAAAAAGCTCGTTCTGTGCGCATTCATCGTCCTGGCCAGCGCTTCCCTGGCCCTCGCCGCCGCCAAAACCGGCGACATCTCCGTGGACAGCAAGGTCGGCACCGTGACCAACGTGGGCGCGGGCCAGAATGTGAAGGCCACCACCGATGTCCATTCCGTGGACGTGAAGGAAGGCGGCAAGACCGGCGACATCAAGATCAAGGGCAAGGCCGGCCAGGTCACCAACGTTGGCCAGGGCCAGAACGTCAAGGCCGAGACCAAGGTCGGCAGCGTCAAGGTCGGCGGCCAGTAGGCAGCCAGCCCAACCGGATCATGCGAGGCGGGGCTCCCCCCGCCTCTTTTTTTGCGCAAAACAGCCGCCGCCTGCCTTGACATATGTGGCGCGCGTGCCACTGTTATGGAAGATGCCGGGCTCCCGGCCGGGGTGCACCTGGACGACAGGGGCGAGGACAACGACAACACCAATGGCCGTGCGGCCTCCGCATAGGGAGCGAAACCATGGACAAGACCCTGACCCCCGACCAACTGCGCCAGGAGCTGGCCTCGGCCGCTCCGCCCCTGGTCATCGACGTGCGCCGGGCGGACGACCACGAGAGCGACCCCCAGGGCATCCCCGGCGCCCAATGGCGCGCCCCGGTGCTGCTGGAGGACTGGGCGGGCGGCATTCCCGCCGGGGCCGAGGTGGTGGTCTACTGCGTGCGCGGGGGCTCGGTGAGCCAGGGGGTGCAGGCGGCCCTCGCGGCGCGGGGGGTCAAGGCCCGGTACCTCGCGGGCGGGCTGGCCGCCTGGAGCGCCGGCGGGGCCTAGCCGCGCGGCTGAGGCAAGGAGCCTTATGAGCGTCACCGCCCCCCCCTTCCGCGAGTTCTTCCGCTACTGGCTGCGCCTGGGCTTCATCAATTTCGGCGGTCCGGCGGGCCAGATCGCCATGATGCACAAGGACCTGGTGGACGCCCGCGGCTGGGTGGAGGAGCGTTTGTTCCAGCGCGCCCTGGGCTTCTGCATGCTGCTGCCCGGGCCGGAGGCGCACCAGCTGGCCGTGTACCTGGGCTGGCGCATGCACGGCCAGATGGGCGGCGCCGTGGCCGGGCTGTTCTTCCTGCTGCCCTCCGTGGGCCTCATGCTCCTGCTGAGCTGGCTGGCGGCGGCCCACGGCGGGGTGCCGCTGGTGGCCGGGGTCTTCCGGGGCGTGGCCGGGGCGGTGGTGGCCATCGTGGCCCAGGCCGTGTGGCGCATCGGCAAGAAGGCCCTGCGCCACCAGGTGTTCTACGCCTTTGCGGCGGCCAGCTTCCTCATGGGCTACGTCCTGAGGCTCAAGTTCCCCGGCATCGTGGCGGCCGCCGGGCTCATGGGCCTGTGGCTGGGCCAGGCGCGGCCGGACATCTTCTGCCCCAGGGGCGTGTGCCTGCCGGAGGACCCGGCGGCCCCGCCAGCGGCCCCGCCCCTGCGCCACGTGGGGCGCGTGGCGGCCCTTGGCGCCTGCCTCTGGCTTGCCGTGGCCCTGCCCGTGCACCTGCTGGCCGAACCGGGCTCCCTGCTGCCGAAGATCCTGAACTTCTACTCCAAGGCCAGCTTCGTGACCTTCGGCGGGGCCTACGCGGTGCTGTCCTACGTCTCGGACATGGCCATGCGCCTGGGCTGGGTGGGGCAGGAGCAGCTGGTGCTGGGCCTGGGCCTGGCCGAGACCACGCCCGGCCCGCTGATCATGGTCACGCAGTTCGTGGGCTTCCTCACGGCCTGGAACCACCCCGGCGCGCTTCAGCCGCTTGCGGCGGGCATCCTGGGCGGCCTCTTGACCACCTTCGGCATGTTCCTGCCGAGCTTTCTGCTGGTCTTCGCGGGCGCGCCCTACATCGAGGCCCTCACGGCCAACCCCCGGCTCCAGTCCATGCTCACGGGCATCACGGCGGCGGTGGTGGGGGTGATCCTGAAGCTCGGCGTGGTCTTCGCCACGGCCACCTTCTGGCCGGCCCGGCTCGGCGGCGGGCCGGACCCCTTCGCCCTGGCCGTGGCCGCGGCCTGCGGCTGCGCCCTGTGGCGCTGGAACACCGGGGTGCACATCCTGGTGCTGGCGGCGGGCGCCGCGGGCGCGGCCTGGAGCCTGCTGGGATAGGGGCGGGCCGGGGCGGGAAATTGCATTCCGCAGGGCCTTGGAGTAGACATCGCCCTGTTGCGGCCCCTGGCCCGGCCCATCGGGGCCGGGAGCCCCAGGGCCGACCTGCACCGGAGGGCGCCATGCGTCTTGTTCTCAGAATCCTCGGCCAAGGCCTCGGCATCCTCGCCCTGTCCGTTGCGCTCGCCCTTGTGGTCAACGCCGTACGGCCCGATGGCCTGCCCCTGCTGCGGACATCGCCCCTGACCGCGCCCCGGGCCGCGCCCGATATGGCGCAGCCGGGCCAGGACGCGGGCGAGATCGCCCTCAAGGACGCGGCCCTGCTGTTCCTCTCCGGCCGCGCCGCGTTCCTCGACGCCCGCTCCCAGTTCGAGTTTGAACTGGGGCACATCCAGGGCGCCATTTCCCTGCCCGTGCGCAATTTCGCTTCGGAATTCCAGGACGTGAAGCCCAGGCTGGCGGGCAAGGACGCGGTCATCGCCTATTGCGACGGTGAGCAGTGCCCCCTGAGCCACGCCCTGGCCAGGCACCTGCGCGAGGCCGGGGTCAAGAACGTCTACGTGCTGAAGAACGGCTGGAGCCTGTGGCAGGCCGAGAGGCTCCCGGTGTCCGGCGTCCGGGCGGCGCAGGCGGCCCCCGCGCCCCAGGCCGGGCCAGCGCCGAAAATGCGCCAGGCCTCCAAGGCGGCCCAGGAGCCCAAGGCGAGCCCGGAGCCCAAGACGAGCCCGGAGCCCAAGATGAGCCGGGCAGCCGAGCCAGCCAAGGCCAAGGACAAGCTATGCACCGACTGCGACAACTGATGCCCGTGCCGCTGGGCGCGGCGGACTTCGCGCTGCGCCTGGCGCTGGCCGGGGTGCTGTTCTACGCCAGCGCGGACAAGATCCTCCACCCCCAGGACTTCGCGGCCCTGGTCAAGGGCTACCACGTCTTGCCGGAGGCGCTGTTGAACCCCGTGGCCGTGTGGCTGCCGTGGCTGGAGCTGGCCCTCGGCCTGTGCCTGTTCTCCGGGTTCTGGAGCGAGGGCGCGGCAATGCTCACGGCGGGGCTGTTCGGGGTCTTCTGGCTGCTGCTCATCGTCAGCTTTTTCCGGGGCATCGACGTGGCCTGCGGCTGCTTCTCCACCAGGCCCGCCGACCCCGGCGAGCCCGTGTCCATGCTCTTCTACATCGGCCGCGACGCCGTGCTGCTGGGCCTGGCGCTTCTGACGGCCTGGGTGCGGGTGAAAGTGGTGGGAGAGGGCGGGGGTTGACGAAACGCTGAGCCGCCAAATGCAAGCGGCCCCGCAGCGTCTGGATGGACGCTGCGGGGCCGTGCTCGTGTGGAGGCGCGTTGTGCGGGAGTTGGCTCCCTACATGATCCTCTGCTCCACGGCCGCGCCTCGGCGCAGCTCCCAAACGTCCCGGCGCTTGAGCCAGGCCACGCAGAGGAACAGCGCCACGTAGGCCGCGCTGAAGGCCTGGTGCGCGCCGTCGGTGCCGTTGCCCCAGGGCAGGTCCAGGCGCAGGGCTTCCAGCACGTAGGGGCTCGCCAGCTGGCCGGCGAACATGCAGAACAGCAGCACCGCCGCCCCGGGGCCCAGGGACAGGGAGGCCAAGAGCGCCACGGCCAGCAGGGACTGGGCCGCCGTCAGGAACAGCTCGTGCAGCTGGTACGGCCCCAGGGGCAGAGGGTGGGCGAAGCTGCCGCTGGACACGCCGTACACGGCGGGGATCATGCCCACCAGAAGCGTCCACTGGTTGAGCTTGCTGGAGAGCAGGCTGCCCATGGCCACGGCGGCCTGGCCGCGCAGCACGAACATGATGGCCACGATGAACTCCGGGGCCTCGGAGGCGATGGGCGCCAGCCACTGCACCAGCAAAAACTCGTTGATGCCGAAGACCTTGCCCGAGGCCACCAGGTTCTCGCTGAAGAGCTCGGCGCTGGCCAGGATGACCCCGGCGGCGAAGAGGAACAGGCCCAGGGTGGCCGCCTGGCGGCGGGCCTTGGGCAGCGCGCCGATGAGCTCGGCCGGGCCCTCCAGCTCGCAGTCCTCGCAGGGGCGCTGGCTGGCCAGGCGCAGGTACCAGAGGTAGATGCCGATGAACACCAGCCCGTCGTACCAGTCCAGGCTGCCCTTGATGGGCACGAGGAAGGCGTAGGCCGTGGCCATGCCCAGGAACAGCACCTCGGTGCGCTGGTCCTGGTTCAGAAACACCTTGCGGCGGGTTTTGTACCAGTGGATGGCGGCGATGCTCGTCCAGGCCACGCCGATGAGCAGGCGGTTGGCCCCGGTCATGTTGGCGATGGCGTAGTGCGCGTAGTCCGAGCCGGGGTTCTTGCCCGCCTGCCAGGTGAAATACATGTCCACGGCGTATTCCGGCAGCACGGCGATGAGGGCGACCACGGCCAGGGCCAGGGTCTGCGGGATGTCCATCTGGGCGACGTCGCAGGCCCAGAGCAGCAGAAACGAGGCGCCCAGGATGGCCAGGCCCGAGAGCAGCGCCGCCGGGGGCGGGGCGAGGTGCGTGCCGGAGAGCTTGAGCCACAGTCCGGGCAGGGTGATGAGCGCTGCCAGGAGGAGGGGCGCGAGTTTCTTGTCCATCGCTTTTTGCGGCCCGGGCCTATTCGTCGGCCAGCAGGCGCTCGGCCACGCTGACGTCGTAGAGGGCGGTGGGGTCGGACTCCTTGCCCATGGCCTTGAACATCTGCGCCGCCTGCTGGATGACGTCCAGGGACAGCCAGTTGTGCTTGTCCCAGACGCTCGGGTCGCCCTGGTGCCACATGCGGAATTCGATGCGCCCGCCGAAGCGGCGCACGTACATGCGCGCCTCCGTGTGCTGCGGGGCCGGGTAATAGTAGAGGCCTAGCTGGTCCTTCATGGTCGATCCTCCGGGAAGTCAGGCAGTGGGGCGGGGCGGCAGCACCTGGGCAAGGGGGTCGGGCTGCACGCGCAGCCCCTGGCGGGCGTCGGCGCGCAGGCTCAGGCCGGCAGCGGCGAACAGGGCTCCGGCGGCGCGGCCGAGAAAGCAATCGTGGTATTCCGGACCGATGCCCGCGCGTTCGGACAGCGCTTTGCGGAAGGCGCGGTCCGCCAGGGCCATGCGCTCCAGCTCCGCAGCGGCGTCCAGGGCCTCCTGGCCGCCGCCGCGCAAATCCGCGGCCAGGGGGGCTATGCGCGCCACGGGGACCAAGGCCTCGTGCTCGGCCATGACGGCCAGCAGCCCGTGCCCGGCGGGCAGAAGATCGGCGCGGCTCAGGCGGTCCGCCTCATACATGGCCGCCAGCTCGCCCGTGTCCCGGCAGCTCAGCGCGCGGCACTCGGCCGGGCGGCGCTCATAGAGGGTGCAGGCATTGTCCGCCGGGTGGAGCAGGATGCAGCCCAGGCCGCCGTGCGCTTCCGGCCTGTTGCGCAGCTTGAGCACCTCGGAGGCCAGGGGCGCGAGGCAGCCCTTGAGCTGGTCGTGGACCAGCTCCCCTGCGCGCAGGGTCACCACCAGGGACAGGTCGAGGGCGTCCGGGCCGGTGAACAGGGGCAGGTCCGGGGCGTGCAGGGCAGGGCCGCCCTTGCGGCAGCAGGTGCCGCAGCGGCGGCAGGGGGCCGTGGGGTTTTCGCGTCCGTTTTCCAAAATTTTTGTTGCCTGCGGCGTCGATTTTTTGCTATGCAGAAGCACTCATCGGGATAAGCTGCTTACCCTGGCACGGGCCGGAAAGCAACCCGCCAGAACGGCCCCGGAAGGGCGGCGCGGCTGGCGGATTGCTTGCCGCAGAGCGTGTATTACCGGATTTATGTTGACAGGGACGGTGGATTTTCCGTAACAGATCAGGAATCATGCGCTTGACTTGGACGGGGTTGGATTTTTCTGCCAATTCGTTCTGTTGGCGTTTCGCAGGATCAGGATAGAGGAAAAGGCATCCGGCGTGGTCCGCGCGCCAGCGGGCGTAAGCCGGATGGTTTGGAGTGTGGCAACATCTTAAATCAAACAACGGAGGTTAAGGGAATGGCGAAACACAAAACCCCCTTGTTGGACCAGCTGGAAAGCGGCCCGTGGCCCAGCTTTGTGTCCGACATCAAGCAGGAGATTGCGAGCAGATACGCGAATCCGAAGGGCATCGACTTCCAGATTCCCGCAGAGTGCCCGGACGACCTGCTGGGTATCCTTGAGCTGTCCTATGTCGAAGGTGAGACCCACTGGAAGCACGGCGGCATCGTGGGCGTGTTCGGCTACGGCGGCGGCGTCATCGGCCGCTACTGCGACCAGCCCGAGAAGTACCCCGGCGTGGCCCACTTCCACACCGTTCGCCTGAACCAGCCCTCCGGCATGTACTACAAGACCGACTTCCTGCGTCAGCTCTGCGACCTGTGGGAACTGCGCGGCTCCGGCCTGACCAACATGCACGGCGCCACCGGCGACATCGTGCTCCTGGGCACCAGCACTCCCCAGCTGGAAGAGATCTTCTGGGAAGTGACCCACAACATGAACAACGACCTGGGCGGCTCGGGCTCCAACCTGCGCACCCCCTCCTGCTGCCTCGGCGAGAGCCGCTGCGAGTACGCCTGCTACGATTCGCAGGAAATGTGCTACAATCTGACCAACGAGTACCAGGACGAGCTGCACCGCCCCGCCTTCCCCTACAAGTTCAAGTTCAAGTTCGACGCCTGCTCCCTGTGCTGCGTGGCCTCCATCGCCCGTTCCGATATGAGCTTCATCGGCACCTGGCGTGACGAGATCCGCGTCGACCAGAAGGTCGTGGCCGCTTACGTGGGCGGCGAAATCGCCCCCAACGCCGGCGCCCACGCCGGCCGCGACTGGGGCAAGTTCGACATCCAGAAGGAAGTCGTCGCCCTGTGCCCCAGCCAGTGCATCCGCTACGAGGGCGGCAAGCTGGAGATCAACAACAAGGAATGCGTTCGCTGCATGCACTGCATCTGCGTCATGCCCCGCGCGCTGAAGATCGGCAACGACCGCGGCTGCTCCATCCTGGTCGGCGCCAAGGCCCCGATCCTCGACGGCCCGCAGATGGGTTCCCTCGCCATCCCCTTCATCAAGGTCGATGACGACTACGCTGGGGTCAAGGAATTCATCGAAGCCACCTGGGATTGGTGGATGGAAGAAGGCAAGAACCGCGAGCGCATCGGTGAGACCCTGAAGCGCCTCGGCTTCGCCAAGCTTCTTGAAGTCACCGGCACCAAGGCCGATCCGCGTCACGTGAAGGAACCCCGCCACAATCCCTACATCTTCTGGAAGGAAGAAGAAGTGGAAGGCGGCTGGCAGCGCGAGATCTCCGATTACCGCTCCAGACACCAGAAATAAGAAGGACAGGAGGAAACAACATGGCTTTCATTTCTGCCGGATACAATCCCGCCAAACCGATGGAGGGACGCATCACCGACATCGGTCCGCGTCACTTCTCGGACTTCCTGCCCCCGGTCCTGGCCAAGAACAAAGGCGCCTGGGACTACCACGAGATCATCGAGCCGGGCGTCCTGCTGCACGTCGGCCTCTCCGGTGACAAGGTCTACACGGTCCGCTGCGGCGCCGCCCGTCTCATGGGCGTCACCCACATCCGCGAGATCTGCGACATCGCCGACAAGTTCTGCGGTGGCCACCTGCGCTTCACCACCCGCAACAACATCGAGTTCATGGTCGGCACCCTTGAGGAGGCCAAGACCCTCAAGGCCGAGCTGAACAGCCGCAAGTTCTCCGGCGGTTCCTACAAGTTCCCCGTTGGCGGCACCGGCGCCGGCGTCACCAACATCGTGCACACCCAGGGCTGGGTCCACTGCCACACGCCCGCCACGGACGCCTCCGGCACCGTGAAGGCGACCATGGACGTGGTGTTCGAAGAGTTCACCAACATGCGTCTGCCCGCCCCCGTGCGCATCTCCATGGCTTGCTGCCTGAACATGTGCGGCGCGGTGCACTGCTCCGACATCGCCATCCTGGGCATCCACCGCAAGCCTCCTATCATCGACCACGAGAGCGTGGACAACATCTGCGAAGTGCCCCTGGCCGTCGCTGCCTGTCCCACCGGCGCCATCCGCCCCACCAAGGTCGAGTTCCAGGGCAAGCAGGTCAACACCGTGGCCGTCAAGAACGAGCGTTGCATGTTCTGCGGCAACTGCTACACCATGTGCCCGGCCATGCCCCTTGCCGACAAGACCGGTGACGGCATCGCCATCATGGTCGGCGGCAAGATCAGCAACCGCATCACCACGCCCAAGTTCTCCAAGGTCGTGGTGCCCTTCATCCCCAACGAGCCCCCGCGTTGGCCGAAAATGACCAAGGTCATCAAGAAGATCCTGGACGCCTACGCCGCTGACGCCCGCAAGTACGAGCGCCTGGGCGACTGGGCCAACCGCATCGGCTGGGAGCGCTTCTTCGAGAAGTGCGATCTGGAGTTCTCCTCCCACTTGATCGACGACTTCCGTGATCCGGCGTACTACACTTGGCGCCAGACCACCCAGTTCAAGTTCTAGCCGACGACTGACAACGGGGCGCGGAGGGCAACCTTCGCGCCCCTCACAACAAAAGGGGCAACACCATGGCGCTCGTTTACGAAGAAGCCAAGGCCAAGATTGTTGAGTTCATCAACTCCAAGGCCAAGAGCAAGAGCAAGTTCTACTTCAACGACTTCACCGCCCTTTTCCCCGAGGAGAAAGGCCGCGACGTCAAGAAGATCCTGACCCAGATGATCAACGAGGAAGTCCTGGTCTTCTGGTCCAGCGGCAGCACCTCCATGTACGGCCTGCACGGCGCTGGCAAGCACGCCGACGGCGAGGACTAGCCTCCTCTTCCGTTTCGGATTCTGTTCGAGGGGCCTTGCCCAGCATCTGGGCAAGGCTTTTCTCGTTTCGGGCCGCCACTCGCTTCCCTGGGCCGCAGCATGACATCCTTCCCCCGCATCATCCTGGCCGGGCTTTCCGGCGGCGCAGGCAAGACCTTCGTCTCCGCCGGGCTGGCGCGCGCCTTTTCCCGCCGCGGCCTAAGCGCGCGGCCCTTCAAGAAAGGCCCGGACTACATCGACGCCGCCTGGCTCTCCCTGGCCGCGCGGGCCACGGCCTGCAACCTCGACCCCTTCCTGCTCAAGCGCGAGGTCATGGCCGCCCTGTTCCAGGAAAAGGCCTCCGGGGCGGACATCTCCATCATCGAGGGCAACCGGGGGCTCTTTGACGGCAAGGACGTCCAGGGCACCTGCTCCACCGCGGAGCTGGCCCGCCAGCTCGACGCGCCGGTGGTCCTGGTCCTCGACGCCACCAAGATGACCCGCACCGCGGCGGCCATCGTGGCCGGATGCCGCGCCTTCGAGCCGGGGCTGAACCTGGCCGGGGTCATCCTGAACCGCACGGCTGGCGAACGCCACCGCAACATCCTCACGCAGTGCATCGAGGACCTGGCCGGGGTGCCGGTGCTGGGCGCGCTGCCAAAATCTTCCGAAAACCCCATACCCGAACGGCACATGGGACTGGTCTCCGACCAGGAGTTCGCCGGCCGCGAAGAGGCCCTCGACGCCATGGCCGCCACGGTGGAGCGCTGGGTGGACGTGGACCGCGTGCTGCGGCTGGCCCAGGCCGCGAGCGCCCCGGCCTCCGTCGCCCCTGTGCCCTGGCCCAGCCCGGAGCTGTCCGGCCTGGGCGGCGCCGAGGGACCGGTCATCGGCTACGTGCACGACGCCGCGCTGTGGTTCTACTACCCCGAGAACCTCGAAGCCCTGGAGCGCGCCGGGGCGCGCCTTGAGCGCCTGAGCCTGCTTTCCAGCGCCGACTGGCCGGAGATCCACGGCCTGTACCTGGGCGGCGGCTTCCCCGAGACCCAGGCCGCCGGGCTCTCGGCCAACACCGCGGTGCGCGGGCGCGTGCGCGCCCTGGCCCAGGCCGGGCTGCCCATCTACGCCGAATGCGGGGGGTTCATGTACCTCTGCGCCAGCCTGAGCCTGGAGGACGGCGCGCACGAGCTGGCCGGGGTCTTCCCGTTCTCCACGCGGCTGTGCCCCAGACCCCAGGGCCTGGGCTACGTGGAGGCCCTGGTGCGGGCGGAAAACCCCTTCCATCCCCTGGGAGCGAAGATCACCGGGCATGAATTCCACTACTCGGCCTGCATGGAGCCCGGCGCCTCCGCTGATCCTTCAGCCCTGGCTCCGGCCCTGGCCCTTGAGATGCTGCGCGGGCGCGGCATGATGAACGGCTGCGACGGGCTGGTCCGAGGCGGCACCTTCGCCGCCTACACGCATATCCACGCCCTGGGCACGCCCCACTGGGCGCCCAACTTCGTGCGCGCCGCCCAGGAATACAGGGACAGATAGGCTGGCGGGCCTCCGGCGGCCGGGGGCCTGAGGCCCCCGGACCCCCCGTTGCGCCGAAAGGGCCGCTTCAGGAAGACCTGAAGCGGCCCTTTCGGCTTGGGGCGAGGGGCAGAGCTGAACCGGGGCGGCGGCTGTGCCCCAGCCCCCGGAGGCTTTAAGCTTCGCAGGCGCCGGCCCCGGGCAGGCGCACGGTGACGACCTCGATCTCCTTGTCAAAGCCCTTGACCTTGATGAAGGAGGGCTGGTCCAGGTTGAACTGGTCGCGCACCAGGGCCGCGGTGCGGGCGCTGATGAGGATGCCGCCCCTGGGGGCGTTGGACTCCAGGCGCTGGGCCAAGTTCACGTTGCGGCCCAGCAGGGTGAATTCGCGGCGGCTGGCCGAGCCCATGTCGCCCACCACGCAGTGCCCGGTGTTCACGCCGATGCGCGCCAGGATCTCCTGGCGGCCCTGGGCGCGCCAGCGCTCGTTCAGGCGCAGCAGGGCGGCCTGCATGTCCACGCTCGCGGCCACGGCGGAGAGGGCCGAGCGCCGGGCGTTCTCCACGGAGTCCACGCCGGGGGTCTCGGGGTAGCCGAAAAAGGCCATGATGCCGTCGCCCATGAACTTGTCCACGGCCCCGCCGTGGCGGAAGATGCAGGCGGTCATCTCCTCCAGGTATTCGCCCAGGAAGCGCTGCACTTCGGCGGGCTCCATGTGGTCGCTCATGGCCGTGAACCCGGCGATGTCGGAGAACATGATGGACAGGTCCACGCCCCGGCCCTCCATGATGTCTGTGCCGGACTCCAGGATCTGCCGGGCGATGCTGGGGGAGAAATAGGCTTCGAGCATGCGCCGCTGGCGGGCGCTCTCCCCGGCGGTGCGGGCCAGGCCGTCGGCCAGCAGGGCCAGCACGAAGAGCGCGCAGGCCAGGGCGCTGCCGGTCAGGTTCAGGGCCAGGCCGGTGCCCAGGTAGACGGCGAGGGCCGTGGCCGGGCAGAGCGCGGCGAGGCCCACGCTCACGGGCAGGAACACGCGGATGGGCAGGCGCAGGAAGCATGCGGTGATGATCGCCAGGAAGCACGCGGCAAAGACCGCCGAGGCCCAGGCCGGAGCCTGGCGCAGGAAGGAGCGGGTGAGGATGGTGTTCACGAGGTTGGCGTGCAGGGTCACCAGGGGCTCGGCCGGGGAGAGCGGCGTGGCCTTGATGTCCGTGGTGCCCGAGGCGGCCAGCCCCACCACCACGAGCTTGCCGCGCAGCCCCTGGCGCAGGAAGGCCAGGCGCGCCGGGTCGGCGGCGGACTCCAGCACCTCGGCGTAGGACAGGTGCCAGAACCCGTTGCCCCAGGGCGCGGCGAGGTTCACGGGCAGCATGCCCTGCGGGTCCGTGGGCACGCTCAGGCTGCCGCCGGGCCAGGAGATGTCCAGCGCTCCGGGCCGGGCCAGGGCCTTGGCGTTCAGGTGCCGCAGCACCGAGGTCAGGGCCAGGGAGGGCAGGAGCTGGCCGTGGTAGCCCACGTAGAGCGGCATGTGCCGGTAGGTGCCGTCCGCGTCGGGGGTGGCGGCCACATGGCCCAGGCCCTGGCAGTGGCGCGCGAGGCGGGCCAGGGGCAGGAAGGTCTTCTCGGCCTGGCGCAGGGCCGGCACGTGCACCTGCCCCGGCGGCAAGAGCGAGGGC
Source organism: Pseudomonadota bacterium (assembly GCA_018822105.1). Taxonomy (GTDB): domain Bacteria; phylum Desulfobacterota; class Desulfovibrionia; order Desulfovibrionales; family Desulfovibrionaceae; genus Humidesulfovibrio. The sequence continues at coordinate 26,387 of JAHJLB010000012.1, read as the reverse complement.
AGGAGCGGCAGGTCGTCAGCCTCGGGGGTCAGGCGCACCACTTCCGGCTCCTGCACCAGGCCCACGCCCACGGGAAAGACCACATGGCCGTTGTGGGCGATGGCCGCCTCCAGGGCCGCGTCCTCGGCCTCGCCCTTTTCCCCGGCCCCGCCTGGGGAAGAGGGGCCGTGAAACACGACGTCGTAGGCCACCAGCGACACCCCGCAGTCCGTGAGGATGTCCAGCACCTGGGCGTGGACCGAGCGCTTGAGGGGCCATTTCCCGAACATGCGCACCGAGGCGTCGTCGATGTCCAGGTGCACGATGTCCGGGTGCGCCAGGGGCCGGGCGGCCAGGCGGAAGCGCAGGTCGGACAGGGACAGCTCCAGGCGCGCCAGGGCGTTCGGGAAGGCCAGGAACAGGCCGCAGTACAGCGCGAGCACGGCACAGCCGACGGCCAGGCCGCGCTCCTTGGCGGAGAGGGTGCGTCTGGGCTCAGGCATGGACGGGCCCGCCTAGGGCATGTCCTTGCCGGTGGGCGCGCCGGCTTCGCGGCCTGCGGCGCCGGTCATGTTCACCGGCGATTCTGAGCCCTTGGCGCGCATGGAGCGCTTGGCCAGCCCAGCTTTCCCGGCCAGGGGCGTCTCGACCTCCACGCATTCCGAGATGACGCCCTGCATGGTGGCCGGGCGCGACTTGCCCGGCCTGGCCTTGGCAAAGGCCTCGTCAACGTTGCGCGGCGCAGCCGGGACGGCGAGCCCCCCGGTGCAGGCCAGCACGCGCAGCGAGGCGGCGCTGGTCTTGGGCAGGGCCTGGCGCATGGGCTTGCCCGGCGCCAGGCGGTAGACCGCCCCGCTGCCGCCGGGCAAAATCTCCGGCTCGGCGCTGCCGCCGGAGTCCAGGGCGACGAGGATCTCGCTCGGCCGGCTGGCCTCCACCAGGACCTGGGCCGCGGCGTTTACGGCGACCTGCAGCACGGGCAGGGCCAGGGCCTGGGGCGGCGGCTCGGCCAGGGGGCGCAGGCGCAGCTCCACCAGCACCACGGTGCTCACCGAAGCCAGGCCCATGGGCGGGGTGCTGTGGGTGGCGAGGATGCGCTGGCCCTGCGGGGAGCCGTCCAGGGCCGCCGCTCCGCCGAGGCCGGCATAGTGCTTGGCCGCCAGGCGCCGCGCAAAACGCAGGGCTTCCTGCTCGGCCTCCTCGGCGTTGACGCCCTGTCCCTGGGCCTTGACGATGACGTAGCGCACAGGCCCGGCCGGCGCCGCTGCCAGGGCTCGGTCCTCCTGGGCCTGGGCCTCGGGCGCAGCGCAGAGCAGCGCAGCCGCCATCAGTCCGGCCAGCAGGGCGGACAGGGGGCGTCCTTTCAGAAAGTTGTTCGGGCAAGGGATGGCGCAGGGGCGATGGCTCATGGTGGCCTCCTGGGTTGAAGGGTCATTATCGACATAGCCCAGAATGGACGGCAAGACAATCCGGGGGGCGAGGCGCCGCCGCCGCCGTTGCCCTGGGGCTTCGGGTCTGCTATGCAGGGCCAGCGGCGGGAACGCCCGCCGGAACCTTACACAGAAGGAGCACATCTGATGCAGCGCCACTTCCGTACGGCCCTTTTCGCGGCTTTGCTGCTGCTGACCCTGTCCGGCCCGGCCCTGGCCCAAGGCGCGGCGGCGGTCGGCACCAATGGCGGCAAGACCCTGGTGAAGCTTGAAACCACCAAGGGCGACATCGTGCTGGAGCTCTTCAAGGACAAGGCCCCGCTCTCCGTGGCCAGCTTCCTGAAGCACGTCAAGAGCGGCCACTACGACGGCACCATCTTCCACCGCGTCATCAACGGTTTCATGATCCAGGGCGGCGGCTTTGACGTGAACATGCGCGAAAAGCCCACGGGACCGGCCATCAGAAACGAGGCCGACAACGGGCTGAAGAACAGCCTGTACACCCTGGCCATGGCCCGCACCTCGGACCCGCACTCGGCCGCGGCCCAGTTCTACATCAACGTCAAGGACAACCGCTCCCTGGACCATCGCGGCAAGACCGACGAGGGCTGGGGCTATGCGGTGTTCGGCGTGGTGGTGGAGGGCAAGCGCGTGGTGGACGAGATCAAGGGCGTGGCCACGGGCAAGCGCGGCCCCTACGACGACGTGCCACTCAAGCCCATCATCGTCACCAGGGCCACGGTGCTCTCCGAATAGCCGGGCCTGCGGCCCTTGGCCGGATACTGCGCCCGGAGGACGAGGCGGCCCCGCGGGGCCGCCTTTTCTTTGGGCCTAGGCCGCTTTCCAGGGTTTGGCGTCGAGCGTCGCCTCGACGGACTGGGCGTCGGCGGAGTGGGCGCTGATGGACAGGGCGCTGCGCCGCGCTGCCTCCTCGTGGGACAGGCCGACGCCGTGGCGCAGCATGGTGTAGAGCAGGCCCACGGGGTGGTGCGGGGCGGACGGGGAAACAGGGGCGGATGACTTTGCACGGCACTGTGCCGAGCCTTTGCGAGAACGGTGCGGCATGGTCCCCTCCTGGCGTCCTGGCGAGTTGTGGTGCAAACACCCAGGCTATAGGTTTATCGCATTGTCAGCATAGCTGGACTGATGCCGAGAGGTCAAGGGGCAAAATACAGGTTCAGGCGTATACTGGACAACAAAGGCCACTTTTGGCGTGCCAATTTGAGCTGCAGCTGCAGGGCAGAGGCGGGAGCGGAGCGGAAGTTCCCGGTCCGGCTGCGCCTTGTGCGGCCCTAGGCCGCTTTCCGGGGCTGCGCATGGCCGGATCTGGCTTCGACGGGTTGGGCGTTGAGGGACTGAGCGCTGCGGTGCGCGGCCTCCTCGTGGGACAGGCCGCGGCCGTGGCGCAGCAAAGTGTAGAGCAGGCCCACGGGGTGGTGCGGGGCGGCGGGTGCGTTTCTGGCGGACCGTGCGGTTTCGAGGCTTGTGCTGCTGGGCATGGTGTCCTCCCTGTGCTGGGTTGTGTGGACTGCTCTTGGCAAGAAGCGGGCCGCGAGCGGCATCCTCCTGGGATATCGGTACATGTGTCTCGGCGCAGGTGCGCTTTGCGCGGAAAAATGCACATGGTTGTGAACTTTTCGCTTGGGCCCGGCGCGATTTGTAAAGTCGTGCGGACCGGCCACGGCGTCCTGTATGCCAGGGCTGTGTGACGATTCCGTGAAGGCGGGGTGACTGTTTGGACGGGGTGGTGATAGGGTCAGATTCAGCGTGATGAAGGATGCATCCTTTTGCGCCCTTTCCCGTCTTCACTGCACATCACGTCGCTGTTGCGGCACATGGAGGCAAGGACATGCACACGAACAAGGATAGCGAGACCAGGGAAACGGTTCGCAAAAGGTACTCGGAAACGGCGCTTGCCGGGACAGCCGGTTGCGGCGGCGGGTGTTGCAGCCCGAAAAATACGGCCACGTCAGAGGCGCTGGCGATGTCGGTCGGATACTCCGAGGGGGACCTGCAAAGCGTCCCGGAGGGGGCGAACATGGGCCTTGGCTGCGGTAACCCCCAGGCCATCGCGGCGTTGAAGGCGGGCGAGGTGGTGGTGGATCTGGGCAGCGGCGGCGGATTCGACTGCTTCCTGGCCGCGAGGCAGGTGGGCGCGGCAGGGCGAGTCATCGGCGTGGACATGACGCCGGAGATGGTGGAGAAGGCCAGGAGAAACGCGGCGGCTGCCGGGTTCGCCAACGCCACCTTCCGCCTGGGGGAGATCGAGCATCTGCCCGTGGGCGACGCCGAGGCCGATGTAGTGCTGTCCAATTGCGTCATCAATCTGAGCACGGACAAGGCGCAGGTGTTCCGCGAGGCCTTTCGGGTGCTGAAAAGCGGCGGTCGGCTGGCCATTGCGGACATCGTGGCCGTGGCGGACATGCCTGAGGACATCCGGGCCGATGTCATGCTCCACGCCGAATGCGTGGCCGGGGCGGCACGGGTGGAGGCGCTTCAGGACATGATGCGTCAGGCCGGGTTTGAGCGGGTTTCCATCCGCCTGAACCCCGCGAGCGCCAGAATGATGGAGCAGATGTTTCCCGGCCTGGGCCTGGGCGGAATCGTCGCCTCGGCAGTGATCGAGGGCGTCAAGGAATAGGGGAGCGGCGCATGAGGCGACGGCTGGAGGCCATCTGGCAGGAGCACCGGGGCGAGCTCAAGTCCTTTATCCTGAAGCGGGTTCATGGGGCGGTTGAGGCCGAGGACATCCTCCACGAAGTGTTCCTCAAGATGCTTGCGGGCCTGGGTTCCGTGCAGCGGGTGGACAGTTTGCGGGCCTGGCTGTTCACGGTAGCGCGCAATGCGGTGACGGACCACTTCCGCAGCAAGCGGCCCATGCAGGAGCTTCCCGAGGATCTGGCCGACCACGGAAAGGAGGGGGCCAGCAGCCAGGAGGAGGACGTGGGTGCCTGCCTGCGGCCCATAATTGAGGCCTTGCCGGAGAAGGTCCGCTTGGCGCTAATTCTGGCCGACATGGAGGGGCTGAAGCAGCGGGAGGTGGCCCATCGCCTGGGCATATCCCTTGCCGCAGCCAAGTCCAGGATTTTGCGCGGCAGGCTCCTGGTTCGGCGCATGATCGAGGATTGCTGCACACTGGAACTGGACGCCAGGGGGAGCATCATGGACTATACGGTCAAGCCCAAGGGCTGCCCGCACTGCGGCCCGGGACCCGGACCGCAACGAGTGCCGAAATAGAAACAAGAAAGGCCCTACCGGATGGCGGGGCCTTTGCTTTGTCTGCCGGGGAGGGGGCGCTCAGCCCTCGGCGCTGGCGTCGTCCTGCACCGGGGGCGGGCTGCAGGCCCGGGCGCGTTCGTCCTCCTCGGCGCGCAGGGCGCGGCGCAGCACCTTGCCGACCATGGTCTTGGGCAGGCTCTCGCGGAACTCCACATGCCGGGGCACCTTGTATCCGGCCAGCTTCTGGCGGCAGAAGGCGATGACCTCGGCCCTGGTGAGGCTCTCCCCGGCCTTGGGCACCACGTAGGCCTTGACCACCTCGCCGCGCGCGTCGCAGGGCACGCCCACGGCCACGGCCTCCTGGATCTTGGGGTGCTGGTGCAGCACCTCGTCGATCTCGCGCGGGTAGATGTTGTACCCGGCGCTGATGATGAGGTCCTTCTTGCGGTCCACGATGAAGAAATAGCCGTCCTCGTCCATGTAGGCGATGTCGCCGGTGTAGAGCCAGCCGTTTCTGAGCACGTCGGCGGTCTCGTCGGGCCGGTTGTAGTACCCGGCCATGACCTGCGGGCCGCGGATGACCAGCTCGCCCATCTTCCCCGGCGGCAGGGGCGGGCCGCCCAGGTCCTGGTCCACGATCTTGGCGTCGGTGCCGGGCAGGGGCAGGCCGATGGAGCCGTGCTTGGCCAGGCCCTCCAGGGGGTTGATGTGCGTCACCGGGCTGGCCTCGGTGAGGCCGTAGCCCTCGCAGATGCGCGCCCCCGTGGCCTTGGTGAACTGCTCGAACCATTCCAGGGGCATGGGCGCGGAGCCGGACACGCAGAACTTGATGGAGGACAGGTCGAAGGAGGCGATGTTCTTCTGCTGCAGAAGCGAGATGTACACCGAGGGCGCGCCGGGAAAGGCCGTGGGCCGGTGCTTCTGGATGGCCTTGAGCAGGTCCGCGGGCACGAAGCGCGGGAAGAGTATCTGGGTTGCGCCCTTGGCCGTGGCCAGATTCAGGCACACGGTGAGGCCGTAGATGTGGAAGAAGGGCAGCACGCCAAGGAAGGTCTGGTGCCCCCTGGACAGGCCCGGCAGCATGGCCGTGCACTGGCTCACGTTGGCGAAAAGGCCCGCGTGGGTGATCATGCAGCCCTTGGCCAGGCCCGTGGTGCCCCCGGTGTATTGCAGGAGCGCCAGGTCCTTTTCGGGAATGAGCTTGCTGCAGGTGTAGCCTGCCGCGCCGCGCAGGAGGGTGGCCCAGCCCTGCACCTGGGGGTCGTCCGCGGGCACGGTGCCCTTCTTGCCTTCGCGCCAGCACTTCAGGCGGTACAAAAGGTCGAGGGGGAAGCGCAGGCCGTCGGCGATGCCGGTGACGAAGAATTTTTCAACCGGGATCCTGTGGCGCAGGGGCGCTATCTTGGGCCAGAGCAGGTCGAGCAGGATCAGGAAGCGCGCCCCGGAATCCGTGAACTGGTGGATGATCTCCGTCTCCATGTACAGGGGATTGGTGAAGACCACGGTGCCGCCGGCGCGCAGCACGCCCCAGTAGGCGATGACGCTCTGGGGGGTGTTGGGCAGCATGATGGCCACGCGCTCCCCGCGCTTCAGGCCCTGGTCGCGCAGGTTGGCGGCCAGTATGCCCGAGAGCCGGTACAGGCGGGCGTAGGTCAGCGTCCAGTTCTGGAAGACCAGGGCCGCACGCCCGGGCCAGCGCCTGGCGGCCTCCTCCAGCAGGGAATGCATGGGCCTTGGGGCAGGGGTGAGGCCGTGCGGCACATCCGGGTCGTAGTGCGCAAACCAGGGACGCTCAATGTCGGGCATGAGGCAACCTCTTTGGGGAAGGCGTGGGGGCCGTGGAAGTATAGGTGCCGGCCAGCGGGGAGGCAAGGGGAAATCCTGGACCGGAAGGGTGGTTTGGCGGGCAACAGGAGGATGGTTCTGCCGATGCTTCATTGCGTCCATGAATGATCCTGGCGGAATGGCGCGTCTCCTGGGCGCCCTGCGCCGGGGGGCTGTTTCCCGCCAGGATGTTGACAATGCTTGCCCCGTGCGGCTAGAAGGGGGAGGCTGCAAACTCGGATTGCGGCCCTGGGATCATTGACCGAGCGAACGGTTTTCGTGTGATTGGCGCGGGGATTGCATCAGGTTTTCCAGCGGGGCCCGGCGGCAGACCATTCCGCCCCCAGGCGGCCGCCCAGGACCGGAATTTCTAACACCGCATCAACCATTGGGTGAACGAACATGCTGCTCGCCGACGGAAAATTCATCAAGCCCAGCAAGGAGACCAGGGTGCTCTCCATCCTGAACTCCTTGTCCCAGGACTCCACCCTCTCGCAGATCGAGCTGGGCAAGCGCCTCAAGCTCTCCGGGGCCATGGTCAACCAGTACCTGCGCCTGCTACAGGAGCAGAACCTCATCGAGTACCGCCCGGTGAACGGCAAGAGTTACCGCTACGTGCTCACCAGCGGCGGGGAGAAGAGCCGCAGGCAGATGTTCTCCGACTACTCCAGCGAGACCATCCGCCTGTACACCAACATCAAGGACTTCATCCTCTCCAAGCTGCGCAGCCTGGAGAAGCGGGGGCGCAAGAAGATCGTCCTGTTCGGGGCCTCGGAAACCTGCGAGGTGGTGCTCTCCGCCCTGCGCGACACCGCCTTCCAGGTGGTGGCCGTGGTGGACAACGATCCCGAGAAGCACGGCACGATCTTCCACGGCTATGTCATTTCTTCGCCTCTGGTGCTGGAAAAAGTTGACTGCCAATCCATAGTCATCACTTCCTTTGGGCGCCAGGATGAGATATACCAGCAACTGCAGCCCGTCTCCCAAGGTCGCGGGCTCGAAATCGTGAGGCTGTGAGTATGGCGCATCTTCCCTTCATCACCACCCGCTCTGGCCAGCGCGTCGGCCACGGCCAGCCCTGCTTCATCGTGGCCGAGGTGGGCAACAACCACCAGGGGGACATGGGCCATGCCCGGCGCATGGTGGAAGAGGCCGCCAAGGCGGGCGTCCAGGCCGTGAAGTTCCAGAAGCGGCACATGGAGTCGCTGCTGACCCGCGTGGGCCGCGAGGCCCCTTACGGCGGGGCCAACAGCTTCGGGCCCACCTACGGCGAGCACCGCCAGGCCCTGGAGCTTTCCGTGGAGGACATGGCCGAGCTCAAGGCCTTGTCCGAATCCCTGGGCCTGGTGTTCTTTGCCTCGGCCTGGGACGAGGTCAGCCTGGACGAGATGCTCGGCCTGGATGTGGAGATGCTCAAGGTCTGCTCCGCCGACCTGGTCAACGTGCCGCTCCTGCGCCGCGTTGCGGCGACCCGCCTGCCGGTGATCCTGTCCACGGGCATGAGCAGCCTCGACGAGATCGACGCCGCAGTCAGCCTGGTGCGCTCCTATCACGACTCCCTGGTCCTGCTGCACTGCAACAGCTCCTACCCCTGCGTCGAGGAGCAGATCGGCCTGCCGGTCATGGACACCCTGCGCGAGCGCTACAGCCTGCCCGTGGGCTATTCCGGGCACGAGCGCGGCCTGGCCCCCAGCGTGGCCGCCGCGGCCCTGGGCGCCTGCGTGGTGGAGCGCCACTTCACCCTGGACAAGACCCAGATCGGCACGGACCACAAGGCCTCCCTTGAGCCCGCCGAGCTGGCCTCCCTGGTGCGCATGATCCGCGAGGTCGAGAGCGCCATGATCCTCAAGGGCAAGAAGGTCTTCCCCGAGGAGCTGGCCGCGGCCAAGAAGCTGCGCAAGTGCATGGTCTTCTCGCGCGATCTGCCCGCCGGCCATGTGCTGGTCCCGGCGGATCTGACCACGAGAAGCCCGCTGGACGGCATTTCTCCGGTACATTGGGACGAGGTGCTGGGCGCGGTGCTCCTGCGCCCGGTGAAGCACGAGGAGCCCCTGCAATGGGAGACCATCTCCATGCGCGGTGCGGACGCCTCGGTGGCTTCGTCCTCCACATAGCCCAAGGCACCTCCATTCCGGGCTCAAGGCCCGCGCACCCAGGGGGAAACAGCATGAGCCAGACGGAAATTCTCCTGGAGTCCGGCACCAACGAGCTGGAGATCATCGAGCTGTTCATCCTGGAGCCCGGCCCTGCCGGAGCCCCTCCGGAGCCCCGCTATTTCGGCGTCAACGTGGCCAAGGTCCTGGAAATTCTCGAGGCCCCGCCCGAGCTTGCGCCCTCGCCCTCGGCCACGCACCCCAGCTTCCTCGGGGTCATCCCCCTGCGCGACATGGTGCTGCCCGTGGTGGACCTCGCCATCTGGCTGGGCATCACCCGGGCCGCCTCCCGGCACGAGCCGGTCATCGTCACCGAGTTCAACGGCGTGCGCACCGGCTTTCTGGCCTCCGGCGTGACCATGATCCACCGCGTGAACTGGACCGAAGTTGAGCCGCCCAGCCGCATGCTGGCGGACCTGCCGGGCAACTGCATCACCGGTACGGTGCGCCTGGGCGAGCATTTCGCCCTGCTCCTCGACCTGGAGCGCGCCCTGGTGGAGCTGGGCGCCGTGAACGTGGACCTGCCGGAGCAGGCCGGGCCTGGGGACGAGGAGCACCCGCTGCGCGTGCTTTTGGTGGACGACTCCACCTCCGTGCGCTTCCTGCTCAAACGGAATTTCGAGCGCTCCGGGTTCGTGGTGGAGGCCTACAACAACGGCGAGGACGCCTGGCACCGCCTGGGCGAGCTGAAGGCCGAGGCCGCCGGCAAGAGGGTGCCCGTCACCAGCCTGCTGGACGCCGTGATCTCCGATGTGGAGATGCCGCGCATGGACGGCTACACCCTCACCCGCAACATCAAGACGGACGCGGAGCTCTCGCGCCTGCCCGTGGTGCTCTTCTCCTCGCTCATCTCCCCCAGCCTGCTGCACAAGGGCCAGAGCGTGGGCGCAGACGCCCAGATCACCAAGCCCGAGTTCGGCGGGCTCACCAGCCAGGTGCGCGAGATCATCGAGAAGCGCCGGGTGAACTGAGCCCGAAACTTTTCGGCACAAGCTCCGCCGGGGGGCTTGACCTGCCCCGGCCCCAGGGGTTAGGCAGAAATCACGAAGCAACCCGCAACCTTTGAGCGAAAGCACATGAACCGCACCGCCGCCTCCGCACTGAACCTAGCCGCCCTGTCCTTCTGCGCCGACGTCCGCGTCGTCGTAGTAGGTGGCGTAGGCTTACGCGTGTCGTAGCGGGCTGGTTCTTCCCTAGACAACCAAAACCCCCGTCGGCGCGCGCTGGCGGGGGTTTCGCGTTTCCAGGCAGGAGGCGCAAGGCCGCGCCAGGCGCAGCCGCGGGGCACCGCAGAGGAGGTGTCTCATGTTCGAGATGAACGGCGCGGAACTGGTCATCCGCCTTTTGGAGCGCCAGGGCGTGAAGCGGATCCCGGGCATTCCCGGCGGGGCCAACCTGCCCCTGTACGACGCCCTGTCCAAGAGCCGCACCATCCGGCACATCCTGGCCCGCCACGAGCAGGGCGCGGGCTTCATGGCCCAGGGCATGGCCCGCACCACGGGCCAGCCGGCGGTGTTCTTCGCCACCTCCGGCCCGGGCGCAACCAACACCCTCACGGCCATCGCCGACGCCAAGCTCGACTCCGTGCCCATCATCTGCATCACCGGGCAGGTGCCAAGCATCCTCATCGGCACCGACGCCTTCCAGGAGGTGGACATCTACGGCATGAGCCTGCCCGTGACCAAGCACAACTTCCTGGTGCGCAGCGCCAAGGAGCTGGCCCACGTCATCCCAGAGGCCTTCCGCATCGCCTCTTCGGGCCGGCCCGGCCCGGTGCTCATCGACATCCCCAAGGACGTGCAGACCGCGAAGGTGCGCCTGGCCGAGCTGCCCGAGCCCGGCGCGCCCGACCCCGTGGAGGCCCCGGATCCGCAGGCCATCAGCCAGGCCGCGCAGATGATCCGCCAGGCCAGGCGGCCCATCGTGCTCCTGGGCGGCGGCGTGGCGGCCTCCGGGGCGGCGGCTGCCGCCCGTGAGCTGGTGGAGGCGGCCAGCCTGCCGGTGACCATGTCGCTGCTGGGCCTGGGCCTGCTGCCCGACGCCCAACCGCTGAACCTCGGCATGCTGGGCATGCACGGCACCCGCGCGGCCAATATCCTCATGGAGGAGTGCGACCTGCTGGTGGTGGCCGGGGCGCGCCTGGACGACCGGGCCACGGGGCGCCTGGAGGGCTTTTGCCCCGGGGCCAGGCTCCTGCACATCGACATCGACCAGAGCGAGCTCTGCAAGCTCAAGCTGGCGCACCTGGGCATCACCGGCGACGTGGGCGCGGCCCTGGGCGCACTCCTGCCCCTGGTGGACGCCGGGGACCGGGGCCCGTGGCTCGGGCGCGTGGCCCGCTGCAAGGCCGAGAACCCGCACACCTTCCCCGGCCTGGACAACCCCCTCACGCCCTATGGCCTGGTGCGCTGCACCGGCGAGATTTTGGCCTCCCAGAAGGGCTGCGGGGCAATCGTGGTCACGGACGTGGGCCAGCACCAGATGCGCGCGGCCCAGGCCTACCCGGACCTGAAGCCGCGGGCCTGGCTCACCTCCGGCGGCCTGGGCACCATGGGCTTCGGCCTGCCCACGGCCATCGGCGCGGCCCTGGCCAACCCGGGCGAGCGCGTGGTCTGCTTCAGCGGCGACGGCAGCCTGCAGATGAACATCCAGGAGCTGGCCACGGCGGCGGAGCTCGGGGTCAACGTGACCATCGTGCTGGCCGACAACGGCGGGCTGGGGCTGGTGCAGCAGCAGCAGGACCTGTTCTACGGGCGCAGGATCTTCGGCTCGGACTACCGGGTGCGCATCGACTTCGTGAAGATCGCCGAGGGCTTCGGCGTGCGCGCCCTGGACCTGAAGGAGAGCCGCGACCCCCTGGCCGACCTGGAGCGGGCGCTGCTGCGCGAAGGCCCGTGCCTGGTGCGCGTGCCCGTGGCGGCGGAGGACAACGTCTATCCCATGGTGCCGCCCGGCGCGGCCAATATCGACATGATCGGCGGCGCGGCCTGCGCGGAGCAGGGCGCGAAGACGGGAGGGAACTAGCTATGGCAGACAACGCAAACGCCCGGAACGGCTTCATGGCCTTGCGGCTCACGGTGAACAACCACCCCGGCGTCATGAGCCACGTCTGCGGGCTCTTCGCCCGCCGGGCCTTCAACGTGGAAGGCATCCTGGTGACGCCCCGGCAGGGCGGGGACACCAGCCGCATCTGGCTTGTGGTGCTGGCCGACGCGCGCCTGGAGCAGATGATCCGCCAGGTGCGAGCTGCACGACGTGCTGGAGGTCCTGGCCTTTGAGGCCGACGAGAGCGCCCTGGCGCGCATGGACGAGTGCATGGCCGGCTGGGAGCAGGCCGGGCCCTGCGCCGAGGCGGCGGCCTAGGGCTGCCTGCCGGCGCCCCCCAGCACCGCGCCCAGCTGCAGGTGCACGGGCATGGCCCAGTCCTTGGCCAGAACGTTGGTCGGCGTCTTGCGGCGGCTGGTCACCGTGACCTGGGTTCCGCTCTCGTGCGGGGCCAGGTACACGCCCACGTTCTCGCCGTTGGACATGAGGTTCAGGCCGCGCTCGGCCAGGATGTAGCGCTTGGCCGGGTCCGCCTCCAGCACCCGCAGGCCGGCCTGGGGCAGGGCCGAGAGCGCGGCCTGGAACACCGCCTCGGGCTTCTGCCGGTAGAGCATGGTGAGGCCCGGAGGCGCGAGGGTCGCTTCCCCTGCGCTGTCCGTGCCGGGCCTGAGGGCGCCCGCCCCGGCGCAGGCCGAAAGGATCAGGGTCAGCAGGAGGATCGCCGGAAGCCTCGTCATGGCAGTGCCTCTGTCGGGGGGCGCTAGAACCCGTGCTCGCGCAGGAAGTCCATGCTGAGCGCGGACGGCGCCTTGCCTCCGCCCGACGCGGCCAGCCAGGGGCCGAGCATGTTGCGCACGTACTTGCCGATGAGGTCGGTCTCCATGTTCACCTTCGTGCCCGCGGTCCAGCCGGAGATGGTGGTCTCCCGCTGGGTGGCCGGGATGATGTTCACGGAGAGGAACTCCGGGCCGCACCCGTTCACGGTCAGGCTGATGCCGTCGAGGGCCACCGAGCCCTTGGGCACCACCAGGGGGCCGAACTCCGCCGGAAAGGCCAGTGTGTAGACGCGGCTCTCGCCCGCGGGGCGTATGTCCTGGACCACGGCCAGGCAATCCACGTGCCCGCTCACCAGGTGCCCGCCCAGGCGGTCGCCCAGGGCCAGGGCGCGCTCCAGGTTGACCGCGCCGCCGGTCCTCAAGGCCCCCAGGCTGGTGTGCCTGAGGGTCTCGGCGCTGGCGTAGACCGTGAACCAGTTCTCGCCGAAGGTCTCCACCGTGAGGCAGGCCCCGTTCACGGCGATGGACTCGCCGAGGGCGATGTCCGAAAGCTCGAACAGGGCGCGGATCTTGAGCCTGGTCTCGGCCCCGCGCGCCTCCGCGCTCTCCACGCGGCCCTTGCCCTGCACCAGTCCGGTGAACATGCTTCAGCTCCTCCTGGGCTTGTAGGTCAGTTTCAGGTCGTCGCCGCAGGATTCGGCCACGGCCAGGCGGAAGTTCAGGGTGTCCTCCATGCTCTGCACGGCCTCGCCCGCGAAAAGGCTCTTGCCCTCGGCGTCGCCCAGCACGCGCGGGGCCAGGTAGAGCACGAATTCGTCCACCAGCTCCTGGCGGGCCAGGCTCAAGGCCAGCTGCCCGCCGCCCTCGCACAGGGTGCGGTGGCAGCCGAACTCCGCGCAGAGGCGCTCAAAGGCTCCGGCAAAGGCCAGGCCCTGTCCGCCGGGGCCGTGCAGCTCCGGCAGGCCCCAGATGAGGGTGCCGCGCTCGCGCAGCTCGTCGGCCAGGGGCGTCTTGGCCGAGTACTCGCTGGTCCAGAACAGGACCTGGCCGGGCCGCTGGCGCAGGAGGTTGAAGGTCGAATAGGCCTTGGGCAGGGTGCTGGTGACCACCACGGCCAGGGGCTGGCAGAAGCCCCCCTTGGAGTCGTGGGGCAGGCCGTCCGGCCCCAGGCGGCAGGTGAGCTGCGGGTTGTCGCCGTAGAAGGTGTTGCCGCCCACGATGACCGCCTGGACCTGGGCGCGCAGCCGGTGCACGTCGGCCTGGGACTCCGGCCCGGAGACGGCCTGGGCCCGGCCCCCGCGCGCGGCGATCTTGCCGTCCAGGGTGCTGGCCATCTTGAGGATGCTGTAAGGCCGGGCCGTGGTCTGCCAGATCAGGAACTCGTCGATGAGGTCCAGGCACAGGGCCTCCTGGACGGCCAGGACCACTTCCAGCCCTGCGGCGCGCAGGGCCTCGGCCCCGCCTCCGGCCACATGGGGGTTGGGGTCCGCGCAGCCGATGACCACCCGGCGCACCCCGGCCGCCAGGATGGCCTGGGTGCAGGGCGGGGTCTTGCCCTGGTGGTTGCAGGGCTCAAGGGTCACATAGAGGGTGCAGGAGGCCGGATCGACGCCCTTTTGGCGGGCGTCGGCCAGGCATTCCACCTCGGCGTGGGGGCCGCCATGGGCCTTGTGCCAGCCCTCGGCCACGATCTGGCCGTCCTTGGCCAGCACCGCGCCCACGCAGGGGTTCGGCGCGGTGAAGCCGCGTCCGCGCAGGGCCAGCTTGGCCGCGCGCAGCATGAAGCGGTCATGAGGACCGGTAGTCTCCAGGCAGGTAGGCATGTTCCACCCCCGCTTCTTTGAGCATGTCGTTGGCCAGTTCGTCCGGATACTGTTCTGCGAAATAGATGGCCTTGACCTGGCAGTTGATGAGCATCTTGGTGCAGATGAGGCAGGGCTCGGTGGTGCAGTATATCTCCGCCCCGGAAAGCGACAGCCCGTGCAGGGCGCACTGGATGATGACGTTCTGCTCCGCGTGCAGGCCGCGGCAGAGCTCGTGGCGCTGGCCCGAGGGGATGCCCAGGCGCTCGCGGATGCAGCCCACCTCGGCGCAGTGCGGCACGTTGGTGGGGGTGCCGTTGTAGCCGGTGGCGATCATGCGCTTGTCGCGCACGGCCAGGGCGCCCACGCGCCTGCGCAGGCAGGTGGAGCGCTCGGCCACCAGGTGGGCGATGCGCATGAAGTATTCGGGCCAGGGGACGCGGTTGTTCATCTGCTGGGCCTCCCGAAGCCGTGGGCTCTGGCCGGCCGGACCCCCTGAAAGGCAGGGGCCCGGCCGGCCGGGTGTGCGGTCCGCCTGTTTCTACCAGGCGTAGAGCGGGAACTCCCGGGCGAAGTCCTCCACCTCGAGGCGGATCTCCTCCAGCACGGAATCGTTGTCCATGTTCTCCAGGGCCGCGGTGATGGCCTCGGCCACGGCCTGCATGTCCTCTTCGACCATGCCGCGCGTGGTCAGCGCCGGGGTGCCCACGCGAATGCCCGAGGTGATGGTGGGCGGGGTGGTGTCGAAGGGGATGCCGTTCTTGTTCACGGTGATGCCGGCCTTTTCCAGGGCGGCCTGGGCGTCCTTGCCGGTGATCTTCTTGCTGCGCAGGTCCACCAGCATGAGGTGGTTGTCCGTGCCGCCGGAGACCAGGTCGAAGCCGGCGTCCTTGAGGTTTCCGGCCAGGGCCCCGGCGTTCTTGACGACCTGCTCCTGGTACTGCTTGAAGCCGGGCTGCAGGGCCTCGCCGAAGGCCACGGCCTTGGCCGCGATGATGTGCATGAGCGGCCCGCCCTGGATGCCGGGGAAGATCTGGGAGTTCAGGACCTTGGCCTGGGCCTCGCTGGACAGGATCATGCCGCCGCGGGGCCCCCGCAGGGTCTTGTGCGTGGTGGTGGTGGTGTAGTGGGCGTGCTCGATGCTGGAGGGGTGCAGGTCGGCGGCGATGAGGCCGGCCACGTGCGCCACGTCGGCCATGAGCACTGCGCCCACCTCGTCGGCTATCTGGCGGAAGCGCTTGAAGTCGATGATGCGCGGGTAGGCGCTGGCCCCGGCGATGATCATCTTGGGCCGGGACTCCTTGGCGGTCTTCTCCAGGGCCTCGTAGTCGATGGTCTGGGTGTCCGGGTGCACGCCGTAGGAGACGATGTTGAAGAGCTTGCCGGAGAAGTTCACCGGGCTGCCGTGGGTCAAATGCCCGCCGTGGGACAGGTTCATGCCGAGCACTGTGTCGCCGGGCTTGCAGCAGGCGAAGTACACGGCCATGTTGGCCTGGGAGCCGGAATGCGGCTGCACGTTGGCGTATTCGCAGCCGAAGAGCACCTTGGCGCGGTCGCGGGCCAGCTCCTCGGCCTGGTCCACGAACTCGCAGCCGCCGTAGTAGCGCTTGCCGGGATAGCCTTCGGCGTACTTGTGCGTCATGACGCTGCCGGCGGCCTGGCGCACGGCCGTGGAGACGAAGTTTTCCGAGGCGATGAGCTCAAGGCCGCCCACCTGGCGGTCGATTTCCCCGGCGATGGCCGCTGCGATTTCCGGATCCTGGATGAACAGTTCTTCCATGGTGATTGTCCTTGTGTGTGCGCGCCCGCGGCCTCAGCCGTCGTAGCGCTTGAAGAGCATGCAGGCGTTGGTGCCGCCGAAGCCGAAGGAGTTGGACAGGGCGAAGGCCGCCTCTTGCTTGCGCGCGCCGCCCGCGCCGTAGTCCAGGTCGCATTCCGGGTCCGGCGTGATCTGGTTCACCGTGCCGGGGAGAATGCCCGTGGCCAGGGCCATGACGCTGAACACGGCCTCCACGCCGCCCGCGGCGCCCAGCAGGTGCCCCATCTGGCCCTTGTTGCCGCAGATGGCGATGTTGCCGGCCTGCTTGCCGAAGACGCTCTTGATGGCCCGGGTCTCGCACAGGTCGTTCAAGTGCGTGCTCGTGCCGTGGGCGTTGATGTGGTCCACCTGGGAGGGCTCCACGCGGGCCTCCTCCAGCGCCTTTTGCATGGCGATGGCCGCGCCGGAGCCGTCCTCGGGCGGGGCGGTCATGTGGTAGGCGTCGCCGGAGGCGCCGAAGCCGACCACCTCGGCCAGGATCGTGGCCCCGCGGGCCTTGGCGTGGTCCAGGGACTCCAGCAGCAAGAGGCCGCAGCCCTCGCCCATGACAAAGCCGTCGCGGTCGCGGTCAAAGGGCCGGGAGGCGCGCTCGGGGTCGTCGTTGCGCGTGGACAGGGCCTTGGAGGCGTTGAACCCGGCGAAGGCCAGGGGCGTGATGGTGCTCTCGGCCCCGCCGCAGATCATGACGTCGTTGCGCCCGAGCTTGATCTCCGAAAAGGCGCTGCCCACGGCGTGGGTGCCGGAGGCGCAGGCCGTGGTGGTGCAGATGTTGGCCCCGCGCGCGCCGAGCTCGATGGAGACCATGCCCGCGGCCATGTTGGCGATGATGGTGGGGATGAAGAACGGGCTGATGCGGCCGGGGCCCGATTCCATCAACTTCTTGTGCTGGTTCTCGATGCTCTCCAGCCCGCCCAGGCCCACGCCGATGATGACCCCGGAACGGTGGGCCTCCTCGGGAGGTATCTGCCAGGCCGCAGACTCCATGAGCATCTTGGAGGCGGCGACGGCGTACTGGGAGAATTTCTCCATGCGCCGGGCGGCCTTGACGCTGACATACTTGGTCGGATCAAAGCCCTTGACCTCGCCGGCGATCTGCGTGTCGTAACCGGAGGCGTCGAAGCTGGTGAGCTTGGCGATGCCGCTCTTGCCGGCCAGGAGGTTGGCCCAGCTCGACTCGAGGTCGTTTCCAAGGGGGGTGATTGCGGCCAAGGCCGTGACGACAACCCTGTTCATGCGGGGATTCCGTGGTTCGGGTTTATCCCTGGCGGGAAAGGACGGAGCGCCCCACGGGCATGCGCGCCGGGGGCGCTCCGGACTGGTGCGAGAAACGGGCCCAGGGGGCCGGCGGGTCTAGGTGTGCTTCTCGATGTACTCAATGGCGTCCTTGACCTTGAGGATCTTCTGGGCTTCTTCATCGTCGATCTCGATGTCGAAGGCCTCTTCCATGGCCATGATCAGCTCGGTCAGGTCGAGGGAGTCGGCGCCCAGGTCTTCGACAAAGGAGGCCTCGGGCTTCACTTCATCGGCGGACACGCCCAACTGCTCCACGACGATGGCTTTCACTTTTTCAGCTGCGGACATATACCCTCCAAACAGTTTTTTTTCGTTATGAAACAGCTACATGTACATTCCGCCGTTGACGGCCAGGACCTGCCCCGTGACATATCCAGCGCCTTCTCCCGCTAAGAACGAGACGGCGCTGGCGATGTCTTCGGGGCCGCCCAGGCGGCCAAGGGGAATGTTCTCAAGCATCTTCGAAACAATGGCCTCGGGCAGGGCGTTGGTCATGTCGGTCTGGATGAACCCGGGAGCCACGGCGTTCACCGTGACGTTCCTGCCGGCCAGCTCGCGCGCGGCGCTCTTGGTCAGGCCGATGAGCCCGGCCTTGGCGGCCACGTAGTTGGCCTGGCCCGCGTTGCCCATCTGCCCGACAACGGACGAGATGTTGATGATGCGGCCCCGGCGCTGCTTGACCATGATCTTGGAGGCCTCGCGCAGGCAGGCGAAGGCGCCGGTGAGGTTCACCTGGATGACCCGGTCCCAGTCCTCGTCCTTCATGCGGATGAGCAGGCCGTCCTTGGTGATGCCGGCGTTGTTCACCAGGACCTCCAGGGACACCTTGTCCTTGATCTCCTCGGCGAAGAAGGCCGTCACGGCCTCGCGGCTGGAGGCGTCCAGGTGGAAGGCCTTGGCCTCGCCGCCCGCCGCCGTGATGGCGCCCACGACCTTCTCGGCCTCCTCGGGCCGGCTGACGTAGGTCAGGTAGACCTCGAAGCCGTCCTTGGCCAGGCGCTCGGCGCAGGCGCGGCCGATGCCGCGCGAACCGCCCGTGACCAGGGCAACCTTAGGCAAGTCGCTCATGATTTTCCCTCGCTGGCGGCGGGGTCTCCCGCCGTGTTGATCGCCAGCCAATACCCGAAATTGCGCCGGACTGCAAACCCGTTTGCTGGGGCGCCGCGGCTAGAACTGCACCAAGGCCGAGCCCCAGGTGAAGCCGCCGCCGAAGGTGCCCAGGAGCACCAAATCGCCGTCCTTGATGAAGCCCTCGGCGCGGGCCTCGGACATGGCGATGATCACCGAGGCTGCGGAGGTGTTGCCGTATTTCTGGAGGTTGGTGAAGATCTTGTGCGGGGGCACCTCCATGCGCTCGCCCACGGCGTCGATGATGCGCAGGTTGGCCTGGTGCGGGATGAACACGTCCACCTGCTCCTTGGACACGCCGTTCTTCTCCAGCACCGTCTTGCAGATGGCGGTCATGTTGCGCACGGCGTACTTGAAGACCTCGCGGCCGTTCATCTCCACGAAGAAGTCGCGGCGGATGGTTTCGCCGGGCTTGTACGGGGTGCCGGAGCCGCCGCCCTTGACGGTCAGCAGGCCGTTCACGCCGCCGTTTGAGGACACCAGCACGTCGAGGACCCTGCCCCCGGCCGCCGGGGCGGCGCCGCTGCCGGTGACGATGGCCGCGCCCGCGCCGTCGCCGAAGAGGATGCAGATGCTGCGGTCGGTGTAGTCGATGCGCGAGGAGACGATGTCCGTGGCCGCCACCAGGATCCTGGCCTCGGGGTGCAGGCAGACGAAGGCCCGGGCCGTCTCCAGGGCGTAGAGGAAGCCGGAGCAGGCGGCGGAGATGTCCATGCACACCCGTCCGGCGATGCCCAGACGGTCGGAGAGCATGCAGGCGGAGGAGGGGATGTAGGCGTCGGGCGTGAAGGTGGCCACCAGGATGTGGGTCAGCTCCTCGGCCTGCATGCCGGCGTTCTCCAGGGCCTTCAGGGCGGCCTGGTGCGACAGGCTGACGGTGGTCTCGCCCTTGGCGGCGATGCGCCGCTCCTTGACGCCCGTGCGCGTGGTGATCCACTCGTCGGTGGTGTCCACCATGCGTTCCAGGTCGGCGTTGGTGAGCCTGGTTTCCGGCACACAGTGGCCCAGTCCGCGAATGAGGCAGGAGGTCTTCATGGGGGCATGCTCGGTGTGTAGGGTTGACGGGAACGTCGCGGCCGGTGCGCGGTGGGCCGGGCCTGGGGCCGGCCGACGGCGCATCAGGCCTTGTGCCTGCTGAATTGCCCGAGCTCCTTGTGGGCGGTCAGCTCGGCCGCCAAGTGCTCGTGGGTCTTGCGCTCCACATAGGTCGCGGCCATGCGGATGGCGTTGGTCACGGCCTTGAGGTTGCTTGATCCGTGGCAGACGATGAGGATGCTCTTGAGCCCCAGCAGCGGCGCGCCGCCGTACTCGGCATAGTCGAGCATCTGCGCGAAATTTTTCAGCGAGCGCATGCTGAGCGCCGCGCCCATGCGCGAGAGCATGTGGCGCTTGAGCTCGCGCTTGAGCACGCGGCCGAAGGATTTGGCCAGGCCCTCGGAGAGCTTGAGGCAGATGTTGCCCACAAAGCCGTCGCAGACCACGACGTCGAGGTCCCCGGTGAAGATGTCCCGGCCTTCGACGTTGCCCACGAACTTGAGCGAGGTCTGCTTCAGGAGGTCGAAGGCCTCCTTGACCATGACGTTGCCCTTGCCCTCTTCCTCGCCGATGGACAGCAGGCCCACGCGCGGGCGGTCCACGCCGAGCATGTCCCGGGCCAGCACGTCGCCCATGATGCCGAACTGGGCCAGGTGGGAGGCCTTGGAGTCCACGTTGGCGCCCACGTCGATGAGCACCACCGGCTCCTTTTCCGTGGGCATGATGCTGGCCAGGGCCGGGCGCTCCACACCCTTGATGCGGCCGAGGACGAACATGCCGCAGGCCACGGAGGCCCCGGAGTTGCCCGCGCTGACCACGCCGTCGGCCTTGCCCTCCTTGACCAGCTGGCAGGCCACCTGGATGGAGGAGTCCTTTTTGCGGCGCAGGGCGTCGGAAGGCTTCTCGTTCATGCCCACCACCTGGGTGGAGTGCACGATGTCGATGCGCAGCCCTGCCTGGGAGTCCAGGCGGGCAAGCTCCGCACGCAAAACATCCGCATCGCCCACCAGGGTGATGTGGATGCCTTCGCGGGCGGCCTGGACAGCCGCAGGAACGTTGACCCGGGGACCGACGTCGCCCCCCATGGCGTCAACGGCTATGCGGGGCGGGGTCTCAGGCATTTCCGGTGCTGACGGCCTGACGGTCCTTGTAGTTGCCGCAGGCGGGGCAGGCGCAGTGCGAAAGCACGGGCTCGCCGCACTTGCAGAGCACGACATTGGGGGTGGCCACGTGGTCGTGAGCGCGGCGCATGTTCTTGCGGGACTTGGAGGTCTTTTTCTTGGGTAAGGCCATGAGGCGCTCCTTATTACTTTAGGGGTCGCACAGGGGAGGGTGGCTCCGCCTGGCGGGCTATGATAGCTTCAAGTTGCGCAGGACCGCAAGCCTGGGGTCGCCCTTGTCCTGGGCGCAGGCGCAGGAGTCCTGGTTGCGGTTCACGCCGCAGCGCGGGCACAGCCCTTTGCAGTCCTCGGAACACATGGGGCTGGTGGGCAGGGCCAGCATGAACTGCTCCCAGAGATAGCCGGAGGCGTCCAGGTCGAGGATGCCCTTGGCGCGCCGGATGCGGCACTCGTCCAGGGAATCGTCGCCCGGGGCGCGCGGCTCCTCGAAGCTTTCGAACTCGCCGGCCACGGCCTGCTCGAATTCCTCGGCGCAGCGGTCGCAGGGCAGCATCACCGAGCCCGAGAAGCTGCCCGTGACGAGAAAGCCGTCGTCCTGGGGCAGGATGAACATCCGCGCGGCAAAGTCCCGGCCCGGCTTGGCGGCAAGGCCAAAGTCGCGCATGGGCCCGGTCCACAGGGACTGGTCCGTGAAATGATATTCCTGGCCCTCGGCCGGGATGCCCTTGAGCGGAATCCAAAGCTCAGTCATGTCGCCTCGCAGGCCGCATCTCTATACGGGCGGCTTTTTGTTTGTCAAGAAAAAAGCACTTGCGTTTTTTTTGCGGCGGGGCTAAAAGTCCTCTTCCTTGACGCCGGGAGGCCCGGTTTCATGCCCTGCGTGGCGATTGCGCGCGGGAGACAGAGCTAGATCGTTTCAGGAGGTTTCCCCATGTCCAAGACGTGCGAGATCTGCGGCAAGCACCCCAGTTCCGGCAACACCGTGAGCCACGCCAACAACCGCACCAGGCGCCGCTTTCTGCCGAACCTGCAGCGCGTCCGGGCCCAGCTGCCTTCGGGCGAGGTGCGGTACATCCGCGCCTGCACACGCTGCCTGCGCAGCGGCGCCATAGTCAAGCCCGCCGTTCGTGTCATCCCTGTGGCCGCTGCCTAAAGCAGACGTCCCCTTCCCTTGGTGCAAGAAAGCCCCGGACCATCCGGGGCTTTTTTCGTTTTTCCGCCCCGCGTGATCAGTTTTCCGGAAGCTCATTCGGGGCACATCTGATTGGACCTTGGGCCGCAGCTCTGGCATGAGGGCAGGGGACGCGCGCGGACACGCCGCGAGGGGAGGTGCGTCATGTCGAGCCGGGAGTATTTCGCCCAGGTGGCGGGAGATTGGGATGCCCTGCGGGCCGGATTCTATTCCGAGGCCGTGCGCGCCTGCGCCCTGGCCCTGGCCGGCGTCCGCCCGGGCCAGACCGCGGCGGACCTGGGCGCGGGCACGGGCTTCGTCACCGAGGCCCTGCTGGCAGCCGGGCTGTCCGTGGCCTGCGTGGACCAGTCCCCGGAGATGCTGGACCGGCTGCGCGCCAAGTTCGGCCGCGGCGCGCCCGGGGGCGATCGCGTCACGGCCCTCCACGGCGTGGCCGAGGCCCTGCCCCTGCCCGAGTCCTCGGTGGACCATGCCTTCGCCAACATGTCTCTGCACCACGTGGACGACCCGGCCCGCGCCGTGGCCGAGATGGCCCGCGTGGTGCGCCCCGGCGGGCGCGTGGTCGTCACCGACCTGGACAGCCACGGCCACGCGTTTTTGCTGGACGAGCACCACGACCGCTGGCCCGGCTTCGCCCGCGCCGAGGTGGAGGGCTGGATGCGCGCCGCCGGGCTGGCCGGGGTGCGCGTGGACGACGCGGGCCTGGGCCGGGACGGGGAATGCTGCTGCGCGGGCTCCGGCGACGGCCCGGACCAGGCCCGCATCTCCATCTTCGCCGCCAGCGGGACGCGGCCCCTGTGCCCCATCCCCGCCGCCCAGGCCGATGCCGGCGCCGCGGGCGCCCGGGCCAGGGAGCTCTTCGCCGCCAGCGCGCCCCTGCTCTGCGCCGAGGCAGTGCTCCTGGCCGTGTCCGAGGCCCTGGGCGCGGCCTCGCCGCTCCTCCCGCGCCTGGCCACGGGCTTCTGCTCCGGGCTCTCCCGCACCTGCGGCCCCTGCGGGGCGCTGTCCGGCGGGGTCATGGCCCTGGGCCTGGCCCTGGGGCGCGGCTGCGGGCAAGAGCCCCTGGACCCGGCCTATGGCGCGGTGCAGGAGTACCTGGAGTTTTTCAGCGAGCGCTTCGGCAGCCACAACTGCCACGACCTCACGGGCTGCGACTTCGGCACCATTGCGGGCCAGCAGGCCTTCCGCGAGCGCGGGGTCAAGGCCCTGGTCTGCCTGCCCCTGGTTCAGGCCGCCGCCGCGCAGGTGCTGCGCATCCTCGCGGAACACCAGGGCGGCTGAGCCGATGGAGGGGCGGGCACTATTCCTGGACGCCAGGCCCGGCGCCAGCCCTGACGGCGGCGGCTGGGCCGGCAGCCCCGGGGGGCTGCGCCTGGAGTTTGGCGCGCCCCTGGCCCTGCGCCGGGCCGAGACCCTGGACGGGGTGCGCGGGGTTGTTGACTGGGCCGAGGCCGAGGCCCGGGCCGGGCGCTACGCGGTGCTGGCCCTGGCCTACGAGGCCGCGCCGGCCTTCGACTGCGCCCTGTGCGCCCATGAGCCCCAGGACGGCCTGCCCCTGGCCTGGGCCGCCAGCCACCTCGCGCCCCTGCCCGCACTTCCCCTCTGCGGGCCTCACGCCGAGGTCCCGGCCCCCGGCCCCTGGCGCGCCCTGGTCCCGCCCAGCCGCTACGCCGCGAACTTCGCGCGGCTGCAGGCCGAGATCGGCGACGGCGAAACCTACCAGGCCAACTACACCGTGCCCTTCGAATGCTCCTTCGCCCCTGCCGGCGCGGACGCCGGGCGGGCCTGGTTCGCAAGGCTGGCCCGGGCCCAGGCCGGGGGCTTCTGCGCCTGGCTGGACCTTGGGCGGCACCTGGCGCTGTCCCTTTCGCCGGAGCTGTTTTTCCGGCTGGAGGGCGGCGAGCTGCTGGCCCGGCCCATGAAGGGCACGGCCCCGCGCGGCGGCGCGCCCGGGGAGGATGCCGCCCTGCGCGCGGAGCTGGCCCAAAGCCCCAAGAACCGCGCGGAGAACGTCATGATCGTGGACCTGTTGCGCAGCGACCTGGGCCGCGTGGCCAAGGCGGGCAGCGTGCGCGTGTCCCGGCTCTTTCAGGTGGAGGACTACCCCACCGTGTTCCAGATGACCTCCGAGGTGCGCGCCACGCTCAAGGACGGCGCGGGCCTGGCGGACATCCTGGCCGCCGTGTTCCCCTGCGGGTCGGTCACCGGCGCGCCCAAGGTGCGCACCATGCAGCTCCTGCGCGAGCTGGAGCCACACCCGCGCGGGCTCTACTGCGGGGCCATCGGGCTGCTGGAACCCGGCTCGGCCTCGGGCCCCGGGCGCATGACCTTCAGCGTGCCCATCCGCACCCTGGTGCTGGACCGGGACACGGGCCTGGTACGCTTCGGCGTGGGCGGCGGGGTGACGCACGACTCCCGCCCGGAGGCGGAGTACGCCGAATGCCTGACCAAGATGCGCTTTCTGGTCCCGCCGGGTGAGGACTTCGCGCTGCTGGAGTCCCTGCTGCTGCTGCGCGGGCGCTTTCCGCTGCTGCAGGGGCATCTGGAGCGGCTTGCGCGTTCGGCGGAGCGTTTCGGCTTCGCCCTGGACGGGGCGGCTGTGCGGCGCGCGCTGGCGGAGCTGGCAACGGCCCATTCGGCGGGCCGCTTCAAGGCCCGGCTCGCGCTGGGGCGCGACGGCGCGCTCGCAACCGAGGCCGTGGCCATTGCCGGAGGCAGGATGCAGCCTCTGCGCCTGGGCTTTGCCCAGGAGCCCGTGGACTCGCGCGACGAGCTCCTGGGGCACAAGACCACGCGCCGGGCCGTGTACGAGGCCGCCCTGGCCGCCTGTCCCGGCTGCGATGACGTGCTGCTGGTGAACGAGCGCGGCGAGGTCACGGAGTCCACCCGGGCCAGCCTGGTGCTGCGGCTGGACGGGGAGCTGGTGACGCCGCAGCTCTCAAGCGGGCTGCTGCCCGGCGTGTTCCGGGAGGGGCTTGTCAGGCGCGGGATCGTGCGGGAGCGGGCGCTGTTCCCCGCCGACGTGCTGCGGGCGGAGCGGGTCTGGCTGGTGAACTCGGTGCGCTGGTGGATGCGCTGTGAGGTGGCGGGCAGGGGCTCAAGCCCGGCCCTCTAGCCCAGGCGCACGCAGTTTCTTCCGGCCTGCTTGGCCGCGTACATGGCCGCGTCGGCCCGGCCCACCAGGGCGTCGGCGCTCTCGCCGGGCGTGAACTCGGCCACGCCCAGGCTCACGGTGACCAGGCCCGAGGCCAGCTCGGCCAGGAGCAGGTCGTTGGCGATGGCCGCGCGCAGCTTCTCGGCCAGCAGCTGGGCCGTGGCGGCGTCGCAGTCCTGGACGATGACCAGGAACTCCTCGCCGCCCCAGCGGCACACCGTGTCGGATTCGCGCAGGTTCTCGCGCAGGTTCCCGGCCACGCGCCGGAGCACCCCGTCCCCGGCCTGGTGGCCGAAGCTGTCGTTGACGGCCTTGAAATGGTCCACGTCGGCCATGAGCACGCTCAAGGGCTCGGCCGCGCGGCGCGAGCGCAGGATGGATTGGTGCAGGAGCGCGTCCAGGGTCTGGCGGTTGAGCAGGCCGGTGAGCTTGTCCGTGGTGGCCAGCTCCTCCAGGCGCTCCTGGTAGCGGGAGAGGGCCAGGCCGGTGATGCCCACCACCAGGAGCGTCATGGCGGCGCACACGGCCAGGTTCACGTACAGGGTGTGGCGGATGCCCGCCAGGGCCTCGTCCTCGGCCTTCTCCACGAACAGGAACCACTTGAGCTCCGGGATGTAGCGCACGTTCAACAGATGCGTCCTGCCGGCGCTCACGTACTGGTAGGAGCCCGCGCCCCGGGCCAGGATGGTCTCGGCCTGGCCGCCCAGCCCGTCCACCTCGCGGATGTTCGTGGCCTTCAGGCCCGCGCTGCTGCCGTAGAGCACGATGCGGCCCTGCGGGTCCACGAAGCTGATGCTGCGCCCGAAGCGCTGCTGGTAGGCCTGGAGGGCGCTGCGCACGGAATCCAGGCTCAGCCCCACTCCGGCGGCGCCCAGGAAATTGCCCCGGTAGTCCTGCACGCGGTAGTTGATGAAGATGGTCAGGAGGTTGCGGTTGGCCAGGTCCGGGTCCACGTTGATCTCGAAGGGCTCCGGCAGCCGGCGCACGCGGAAGTACCAGGCGTCGCCCGGATCGTCCTCGGAGACCTTCTTGAGCACGCCGGAGGGGTGGTAGTAGGTGCGGCTGGCCTCGGACACGAAGAAGCTGGTGAAGGCCCCGTAGCGGGCCATGATCTCCTTGAGGTAGCGGATGATCTCCGCGGGGTCGCGTTCGCCGCGCAGGGTCCAGTCGCGCAGGAAGGTGTCGTTGGCCATCATGGAGGAGATGAACACCGGCCGCACCAGGTCCTTCAGGATCTCGGAGTAGATGTTGTCCGAGGTCAGCGGCAGCTCCTGGGTCAGGATGGACTCGCGGATGGACTCGCGGATGGACTCGCGCGAGACGTGGTAGCTGACCAGGGTGGTGCTGAAGAAGCCCAGGCAGAGCAGGATGCTCAGCCCCAGGAGCAGGGTGCGCTTCCTGGGGACTCGTGTCTGCG